>JAJCYC010000153.1 GCA_029263115.1 Pseudonocardia sp.
CGCCGCCGACTCCGGCTCCACCCGCTGGGCGCAGGGCGGTGTGGCGGTGGTGCTGGGCGACGGGCACGAGCCGGGCGACACCGTGCGGCGCCACGTGTCGGACACCCTGGCCGCCGCCGGCGGGCTGGCCGACCCGGCGGCGGTCGCCGCCATCCTGGGTGACGGACCCGCCGCCGTCGAGGGCCTGCGCCGGTGGGGCGCGAGCTTCGACACGGTGCCGGGCGGCGGCGCACTGGCGTTGGCCCGGGAAGGCGGTCACACCGCGTTCCGGGTGGTGCATGCCGGCGGTGACGCCACCGGCGCCGAGGTGGAACGGGCGCTGCTGGCCGCCGCCCGGGCGGCGGCGCCCGCTGTACCGCTGCTTACCGACCACGTCGCGGTCGACGTGCTGTGCGGCGCGAACGGGGCGGTCGGCGGGCTGCTGGTCGTCGACGGCCAAGGCCGGGCCGGGGTGGTGCGCGCTCCTGCGGTGCTGCTGGCCACCGGCGGCTACGGCCAGCTGTTCGCCAGTACCACCAACCCGGACACCGCCACCGGAGACGGCGTCGCGCTCGGGCTGCGGGCCGGGGCGGTGGCCGCGGACCTGGAGTTCGTGCAGTTCCACCCCACCGTGCTCTACACCGGGCCGGGGGCCCGCGGGCGTAGGCCGCTGGTCACCGAGGCGGTGCGCGGGCACGGCGCGGTGCTGGTGGAGGGCACCGGCCGGCGGGTGATGCTCGGGGAACACCCGCTCGCCGATCTCGCGCCACGCGACGTGGTGTCCGCGACGATCACCCGTCGGATGGCCGCCACCGGTGCGGGGTGCGTGTACCTGGACGCGACCTCGCTGGCGGACCTCCCGACCCGGTTCCCGACCGTGCACGCGGCCTGCCGGGCGATCGGGGTGGATCCGGGCCGCGAGCCGATCCCGGTCAGCCCGGCCGCGCACTACTGCTGCGGCGGGCTGGTCACCGACACCCGCGGCCGCACCGGTGTGCCCGGGCTGTGGGCGGCCGGCGAGGTGGCCCGCACCGGGCTGCACGGTGCCAACCGGCTGGCGTCGAACAGCCTGCTGGAGGGGCTGGTGGTGGGCCGTCGGGTGGCCAACGCGGTGGCCGCCGAGCTGGCCGGACCGCGTCGCCTGGTCCCGGTGACCCCGCCGGCCGCTGCGCTGCCCCGGGCGGTCGCCGAGCGGGACGTGGTGCAGCGGGCGATGTCCCGGGGCGCCGCGATCGGCCGCGACGGCGCGGGGTTGGCGGGCGCATCCGACGTGGTCGAGGCCGCGTCGCGCGGCCGGGCGGTGATCGACCGGGCCGGGGTCGAGGACGCCGCGCTGACTCTGCTGGCCCAGGCGGTGTTGGCCGCCGCCGGCACCCGGACCGAGACGAGGGGATGCCACGTGCGCACGGACTTCCCGCACACCGACGACCGCTACCAGCGGGCCAGCCTGCGGATCACGCTGGGCCCGGATGGCGCGCCCCTGGTCGGAGTCGCCGACCGGGCCCGGGTGGGTGCCGCGTGAGCGGCTCGCGAGGCCGTGAGGAGACGTCGTGACCCACGCAGCGCTGACCAGGGACCTGGTGCCGGACGCCGAGGACCTGGCCCGGGTGATCGCCACCGCGTTGGCCGAGGACCTGCGTTACGGTCCCGACGTGACGACGTCCGCCACGGTGTCGTCCGGCGCGGTGGCGCTCGCCGAGTTCACCCCGCGCCGGCCCGGGGTGCTCGCCGGGCTGCCGGCCGCGCGGGCGGTGCTGAACGAGGTGCTCGGCGTCGACGGCTACCAGGTGCTCGACCAGCGGGCCGACGGCGACCGGCTGGCCGCCGGGCAGCCCGCCCTGCGGGTGCGCGGACCGGTACGCGGGCTGCTCACCGCCGAGCGCACCGCGCTGAACCTGCTGTGCCACCTCTCCGGGATCGCCACCACCACGGCGGCCTGGGTGGAGGCGGTGGCCGGCACCGGCGCGGTGATCCTGGACACCCGCAAGACGCTGCCCGGGCTGCGGCTGCTGCAGAAGTACGCGGTGCGCTGCGGCGGCGGGCGCAACCACCGGATGGGCCTGGGCGACATGGTGCTGATCAAGGACAACCATGTGGTGGCCGCCGGCTCGGTGACCGCCGCGTTGGCCGCCGCCCGGGCCGCCGCGCCCGATGTGCCGTGCGAGGTGGAGGTCGACTCGCTGGCCCAGCTGGACGAGGCACTGGCCGCCGGCGCGGAGCTGGTGCTGCTGGACAACTTCACCCCGGCCGAGTGCGTGTCGGCGGTCCGCCGGCGGGCCGCGATGGGCTCCGGCACGAGGTTCGAGGTGTCCGGTGGGCTGTCGCTGGACGGGGCGGCGGCGTACGCGGCCAGCGGGGTGGAGTTCCTGTCGGTGGGGGCGCTGACCCACTCGGTCGTCGCGCTGGATCTCGGCCTGGACCTCACCGCCGGGTGACCCGACCGACCGGGTGGTCCGTCCCCGGTCCGGCTGCGCGAGCCCGGAGCGGCTTGGGCGGTCGGGCGCGACCGGTGGGTGGCGCCGGCGGACCGGGTAGCGTGGCCGGATGCCCGAGCTGCTGGTGCTGCAACCGTCCACGCTCGGCCCGCCGGCCAGGTTGGGGGAGTGGCTGGCCGCCGCCGGCGGTCGGCTGCGGGTGGTCCGCCCGTCGGCCGGTGACCCGCTACCGGCGACGCTGGACGGGATCGACGGGGTGGTGTGCCTCGGCGGCGAGATGGCCGCGCTGGACGACGCGGAGCACCCGGGGCTGGTCGGCTGCCGCGCGCTGCTGGCCGAGGCGGTCCGGCGGCGGGTGCCCACGCTCGGGGTCTGTCTCGGTGCGCAGTTGCTGGCGGCGGCCACCGGCGGCCGGGTCGCCTCGGCGGCAGCCGGCCCGGAGGTCGGCCCGATGGTGGTCGCCCGCCGCGATGCCGCCACCGGGGACCCGCTGCTCGGCGGGCTGCCGCTGAGCCCGCTGGTGCTGCAGTTCCACGGTGACGAGATCGCCGAACTACCTCCCGGCGCCGTGCTGCTCGCCTCCTCACCGCGCTGCCCGCACCAGGCGTTCCGGGTCGGCGGAGCGGCCTGGGGTGTGCAGGGGCACATCGAGACCACCCCGGAGCTGGTGCTCGACTGGGCGGCGGCTGCACCCGAGCTGGCCGCCCACGCCCGGCCGGGCGCCCTGGAGCGCGATCACCTGGTGGCCGAGCACGAGGACCTGGAGTGGACCTGGCGGCCGGTCGCGGCGCGGTTCGTCGAGCTGGCCGCCGCCCCGGAGGCGGTCCGCCGGTTGCTACCCCTGGTTCCGCACGGACGCTAGCCGACCTCCGACCCGTACCGGATCGGCCGGGCCCACCGACCCCACCGTTACTCTGGGCCCATGCTGACCCGCACCGACCTGCGATCCGGGCTGCCCGCCCGGGCCGAGCTGCGCGAGGTGATGCCGCGCGCCGAGGTGAACGTCGATGCCGTGCTCGACCAGGTGCGCCCGATCGTGGCCGCGGTCGCCGAGCGCGGGGTGGACGCCGCCCTGGAGCTGGCCGAGCGCTTCGACCGGGTCCGGCCGGAGTCGATCCGGGTGCCGGCCGAAGCGCTGTCCCGTGCCCTGGAAGATCTCGACCCGGCCGTGCGCGACGCCCTGGCCACGAGCATCGTGCGTGCCCGGAAGGTGCACGCCGACCAGCGCCGCCAGGACGTCGTCACCCAGGTCGCCGCCGGGGGCACGGTCACCGAGCGGTTCATCCCGGTGCGCCGGGTCGGGCTGTACGCCCCGGGCGGGTTGGCCGTGTACCCGTCCAGCGTGGTGATGAACGTGGTCCCGGCGCAGGCCGCCGGGGTGGAGTCGCTGGTCGTGTGCTCGCCGCCGCAGGCTGAGCACAGGGGCCTGCCACACCCGACGATCATGGCGGCTGCGGCGATGCTGGAGGTCGACGAGGTGTGGGCGGTCGGCGGCGCCCAGGCGGTCGCGCTGTTGGCCTACGGCGGCACCGACACAGTTGATCAAGGAGCCGGCGCGGTGCTGGAGCCGGTCGACCTGGTCACCGGCCCGGGCAACGCCTACCTCACCGCGGCCAAGCGGCTGCTGCGCGGCCTGATCGGCATCGACGCCGAGGCAGGCCCCACCGAGATCGCCGTGCTGGCCGACCACACCGCCGACGCGGTGCACGTCGCGGCCGACCTGATCAGCCAGGCCGAGCACGACCCGTTCGCCGCGTCGGTCCTGGTCACCACCAGCTACGAGCTGGCGGACGCGGTCGACGCCGAACTGGAGCGGCAGGTCGCGGCGACCAAGCACACCGAGCGGATCCGCACTGCGTTGACCGGCCGGCAGTCCGGCACGGTCCTGGTCGCCTCGATCGACGACGGGATCGCCGTGGTCGACGGGTACGCCGCCGAGCACCTGGAGATCCAGACCGAGGACGCCGGCAACGTGGCCCGCCGGGTGCGCAACGCCGGCGCGATCTTCGTCGGACCGTGGGCACCGGTGTCGCTGGGCGACTACTGCGCCGGCTCCAACCACGTGCTGCCCACCGGCGGTTGCGCCCGGCACTCCGGGGGCCTGTCCGTGCAGACCTTCCTGCGCGGCATCCACCTGGTCGAGTACACACAAGCGGCGCTGCGTGAGGTCGCCGATCAGGTCGTCACGCTGGCGAACGCCGAGGACCTGCCGGCGCACGGCCAGGCGGTCACCGCGAGGTTCAGAGCGTGAGCATCGGCACCGGGAGCAGCGCCGGCGGAACGAGCATCGGCACCGAGAGCAGCGTCAGCGGAACGAGCATCGGCACCGACGTCTCGCTCGACCGGCTGCCGCTGCGGGACGACCTGCGCGGGCGCTCGCCCTACGGCGCCCCGCAACTGGACGTCCCGGTCCGGCTCAACACCAACGAGAACCCCTACCCGCCGCCGCCGGAACTGGTCGCCGACATCACCGCCGCCGTGGCGGCGATCGCCGGTGAGCTGCACCGCTACCCCGACCGCGAGGCCGTCGCCCTGCGCACCGACCTGGCGTCCTACCTGGGCGACGCCACCGGTGTGGCGCTGACCGGGGCGAACCTCTGGGCGGCGAACGGCAGCAACGAGATCCTGCAGCAGGTCTTCCAGGCCTTCGGCGGCCCCGGGCGCACCGCGCTCGGGTTCGAGCCGTCCTACTCGATGCACCCGATCATCTCCTCGGGCACCCGCACCGAGTGGTTGCCCGCGCCGCGCCGTGGGGACTTCACCATCGACGCCCCGGCCGCCGCCGCGCTGATCGCCGAACGTAGGCCGGATCTGGTGCTGGTGACCAGCCCGAACAACCCCACCGGCGGCTCCATCGACCCGGCCGACCTGGCCCGGCTGATCGACGCCGCCCCGGGGATGATCGTGGTGGACGAGGCCTACGCCGAGTTTTCCGACCGGCCGTCCTCGGCGACCCTGTTGAGCGGCCACGGTCACAAGCTGATCGTCAGCCGCACCATGAGCAAGGCCTTCGCCTTCGCCGGCGGTCGGCTGGGATACCTCGCAGCGGCGCCGGCAGTGGTGGACGCGCTGCGCCTGGTCCGGCTGCCCTACCATCTGTCGGCGCCGACCCAGGCCGCCGCCCGGGCCGCGCTGCGGCACGCCCGCGCGACCCTGGCGTCGGTGGCCATGTTGCGCGCCGAGCGCGATCGGGTGGTTGCCGCGCTCGCCTCGCTGAACTACCGGGTGGTGCCCAGCGACGCGAACTTCGTCCTGTTCGGCGAGTTCCCCGATGCTCCGGCGAGCTGGGGGGAGTTCCTCGAGCGGGGGGTGCTGATCCGGGACGTGGGCATCCCCGGGCACCTGCGGGTGACCATCGGCACCCCCGAGGAGAACGACGCCTTCCTCCAGGCAGCGAAAGAGGTCATCTCGTGACCAGGGTCGGCCGCGTCGAGCGGATCACCAAGGAGTCATCGGTCCTGGTCGAGATAGACCTGGACGGCACGGGTGCGACCGAGATCGGCACCGGGGTGCCCTTCTTCGACCACATGCTCAC
>JAJCYC010000154.1 GCA_029263115.1 Pseudonocardia sp.
CCCGCAGCCCCTGCAGCGCCAGAGCGGTCATCGTGCGGCGGGTCTCGGCGGCGACCAGGCGCTCCGGGGTGAGCACCAGGCGGATGCTGGTGGTGTGGTGGTCGGCCAGCATCTCGCGCAGGCCGAGCAGCTGCTCGGCCAGCCGGCCCAGCGCGTCCGCGGCCGCGTCCCAGCGGCGGGCGCTCGCCCCGGCCGCACCCACCCGCCCCGAAGCCGGAGCTCCGGCCGCCACCCCGGCGAGCAGCCCGCGCACCGCGCGCCGGTGTGTCGGGTACAACCGCTCGAGGTAGCCGCTGATCGCCTCGGGCAGCGCGAGCAGCCGCAATGTCTCCGCCGTCGGCCCGCAGTCGACGATGACCGACTCCCAGGGGCCGCCGCGGGCGAGCCGGCGGACCTCCCCGAGCGCCATCAGGTCGTCCACCCCGGGCAGCACGGTCAGCTCGTCGGCCACCAGCTCGTCGACCCCGGCTCCGGCGAGCACCGTACGTAGGTGCCCGCGCAGCTCGGTCCAGGAGTCCTCGACCAGTGCCCGGGCGTCGAGGTGCGCAGCGAACAGGCCCGGATCGACCTCAACCGGGTTGGCCCCGAGCGGGATGCCCAGCGCGTCACCCAGCGAGTGCGCCGGGTCGGTGGAGATCACCAAGGATTTGCGCCCGGACCGGGCCAGCCGGGCAGCCGTCGCCGCGGCGAGCGTGGTCTTGCCCACGCCACCCTTCCCGGTGAACAGGACGATCCGCATCGCCACAACCCCGCTTCGACGGCTCTGGTCCTCGACGGCACCGACATGGTGCACTGCCGCACCGCCCGGTACGGCGTCCGGCGCCCCGACGCGGACGGACGATCGACATGGCGAGGATACCTGGCGGGGTTCAGCCGCCGCCGGTGCACTCGACACGGCGCTTGAGCGCCTTGAGCGCCTGGTCGATGATGATCTTCTCGGCCTTGCGGCGGAGCATGCCGATCATCGGGATGGCCAGTTCCACGCTCAGCGTGTAGGTCACGATCGTGGAATCGACGGCCGGGGCGAGCTGGTACGAGCCGCGCTGCGCCTTCTGCATCTGGCCCTTGGTCAGCTCCCAGAACACCGCCAGACCGTCCGGCGCCCACTCGTAGGCCAGCGTGTAGGCATCTTTGAACGCCCCGGCGTCCAGCCCGAAGGCGACCTCGAGCGCATGCCCCTCCGGGCCCCGCTCTACGACCTCGGCCGACTTCACCGCACCGGCCCACTCCGGATAGGCCCGGAAGTCGGCGATCACCGCCATGATCCGCTCCGGCGCGGCGTCGATGGAGATCGACTGGGTGGTCTGGTCGGCCATGGGCGCACACGCTACCGGCGGGCCCGGAGCGAGTGGCCCGGCCCTCCGGTTCACCTCACCAGGTGAGCGAGTAGGGCCGCTCGGAGCGCCGGAAGTACCCGACGTTCACACACTCGGTGGCCCCGACCCGGGCCCGGCTGGCCAACGGCTGGTGCACGTGCCCGAACAACGCGGCGCGTGGCCGATCCCGCTCGATGATCTCCAGCAGTGCGTGGCTGCCGGTCTCCGCGCGTCGCGAGCGGACGTCGTAGGCCAGCTCCGGCACCGAGGGCGGTACGTGGCTGCACAGCACGTCGACACCCGCCAGCGCGGCGCAGGCCCGGTCGAACTCGTCCCTCGGGCGCAGGTAGGGCCGCCACGGACCACTCGAGCCGAGCGGGACCCACGGCGGCAGCGGCAGCCCACCCACGAATCCGAAGCACAGCCCGCCGATGTCGGTGGTCTCGCCGTCCAGCATCCGCACCCCGGCACCGAGAAACTCCGGCCACAGGTGCGGCAGGTCCACGTTGCCCGGGGTGAGATAGCACGGCGCCGGTAGCGCGGCGAACAACCGCTCGTACTGCTCCCGGACGGCGTCCTCCAGGGTGGCGCGCGCATCGTGCAGGCCGGCCCACAGCGAGCGGTGGTAGTCGACCAGCTCGCCCGGGCCGCCGTTCACCCGCAGCGAGGCGAACCGGGCCACCGCGTCGGCGCCGAACACCTTGCCGAGGATGCCGCCACCGTGGTCGTCGTAGTCCACGTAGTCGATCAGGTCACCGAGCACCAGCAGCGCATCGGCGCCCTCGGCAGCCCGGGCCAGCGCGGCACTGTTGCCGTGCACATCCGAGACCACGTGAACCCGCACAGCTGCTGAACTTACGTGCCGGCGCCGCGGCCCGCGCGGCGGCTCAGTGCTCGTTGCTTCGCCGGCGACGCTCGGTCCGCTCCTCGCTCGCCGGCGCTCGCTGCGATGCTCCCTCACTGCCGGCTCAGGCGCTCGACCGCCGGGGGACGCGCGGTGGCTCGCCGGGCGGCCGCCCGTCCTCGAGCAGGTCCTTCAGCCCCAGCGCGATCGCCTTGGCGGCCTGCTGCCGGCGGGCCACCTCGACCACCGCCCGCCGCCAGGACAGCGGGGTGGGCCGCCCGTCCGGGCCGGCCGGATCGGCCCGCAGGTAGTAGTGCAGCAGCGTTCCGTCCAGGACCGGTTCGAGCCAGACCTCCATGCTGCCCACCAGCGCGCCGGCCACGATCCAGCGCAGACCCTGCTCGCCGCGGTCGGTACCCACCCGCAGCCGCAGGTCCGGCCAGAAGGTCTGCCAGCCGTCCGGATCGGCGAACTCGGCGGCCAGCCGGCCCGGGGGGACGGTGATGAACGTCTCGTCCACCACGTCGACCGATGTCATGCGACCGATCCTGGCAGAGCGGCCCTCGGCGACGGCCGACAGGTCGTCGGCGGGATAGGTTGACGCTGGTGGGCCCGGGGCGGCGCGACGAGTGGGAGTGATCTTCGAATGCGGGAGTACATCGTGCCGGCGGTGAGTTCGGTGGCCGACGGGGAGAGCCTGTCCGACGCGGTGTACGACAACGCCGAGGCGTTCCCGGACGCGGTGGCCTTCCGCCGCCGAGGCGGCGACGGCTCCGACGGATGGACCGAGGTCACTGCCCGGGAGTTCGCCGACCAGGTCACCGCCGTGGCCCGCGGCCTGATCGCCGCCGGGATCGCCCCCGGCGACCGGGTCGCTGTGCTGTCGCGCACCCGGTACGAGTGGACGGTGATCGACTACGCGATCGCGGCGGTCGGCGCCACCACGGTGCCGATCTACCAGACCTCGTCGCCCGAGCAGATCTCCTGGATCCTCTCCGACTCGGGCGCGGTGGCGGTGGCATGCGAGTCCGACGAGCACCGGGCGACGGTGCAGCGGCTGCGCGACGGACTGCCCGAGCTGCGCCACGTGTGGCAGATCGAGCCGACCGACCCCGCCGAGCCGGCCGCGGTCGACCACCTGGTCGAGCTGGGTGGGTCGGCGACGAGCGAGGACGTGGCCGCCCGCCGGGCCGGCGTGCGCGCCGACGACCTGGCGACGCTGATCTACACCTCGGGCACCACCGGGCGACCCAAGGGCTGCGAACTGACCCACCGCAACCTGCTCACCGAGCTCAAGACGGCCACCGAGGTGTTCCCCGAGCTGATGTCGGACCGGGGCTCGCTGCTGCTGTTCCTGCCGCTGGCGCACGTGCTGGCCAAGGTCATCCAGTGCGGCGGGGTGTACACCCGCACCACGATCGGTCATGTGTCGGACACCTCGAACCTGCTCGCCGACCTGGCCGCGTTCCGGCCGACGTTCGTGCTCTCGGTGCCCCGGGTGTTCGAGAAGGTGTTCACCGGCGCCCAGCAGAAGGCGCATGCGGCCGGCAAGGGGAAGGTCTTCGACGCGGCGGCCGACACCGCCGAGGCGTGGAGCCGGGCCCAGCCCTCACCCGGTGTGGCGTTGCGGGTCCGGCACACTGCGTTCGACCTGCTGGTCTACCGCAAGCTGCGGGCCGCGCTCGGTGGGCGGTGCGTGGCCGCGGTCTCCGGCGGGGCGCCGCTGGGCGAGCGGTTGGGGCACTTCTTCCGCGGCGTCGGGCTGCCGATCTACGAGGGCTACGGGCTCACCGAGACCAGCGGCGGAGCGACGGTGAACACCCCGGACGCCCAGCGGATCGGCACCGTCGGTCGCCCGCTGGCCGGGTCCGGGGTGCGGATCGCCGACGACGGCGAGGTGCTGCTGCGCGGCGACCTGGTCTTCCGCGGCTACTGGCGTAACGCCGAGGCGACCGCGCAGGCAACGGCGGACGGCTGGTTCCACACCGGCGACATCGGTGAACTGGACGACGGCGGTTTCCTGCGGATCACCGGTCGCAAGAAGGAGCTGATCGTCACCGCCGGCGGCAAGAACGTCGCTCCGGCGCCGTTGGAGGACCGGTTGCGAGCGCACCCGATGATCAGCCAGTGCATGGTGGTCGGCGACGACCGGCCGTTCATCGCCGCACTGATCACCCTGGACCCGGAGGCGCTGCCCGGCTGGCGGGAGCAGCACAGCCGCCCGGCGCCGGCCGAGCCGTCGGACCCGGCCGACCTGGTCGAGGACCCGGAACTGCTGGCCGAGCTCGACGCCGCGGTCAAGGACGCCAACACGGCGGTGTCGCAGGCCGAGGGGATCCGCACGTTCCGGGTGCTGTCGACCGACTTCACCGAGGCCGGCGGCGAGCTGACCCCGACGATGAAGCTCAGGCGCGCCGTGGTGGCCAAGAGCTACGCCGAGGACATCGCCACCCTCTATCGCCGCTGACCCGGCAGGTCACACTCTCACCCGGCGAGTCACCCGCTTCAGCCCCGGCGGGTCACGCCGTGCGACCGGACGCTCGGCCCGGGACGCCTGCGCCCAGGAACCCCGCGAGCCGGTCGGCCGAGGCGTCCCACCGCCAGGCGCGGCGCATCCACTCCCGACCGGCCACACCCATCGCCCGGGCCCGGTCGGGGTCGGCGAGCAGCCCGACCAGGGCGTCGGCCAGCGCCGGGACGTCGCGGCCGTCGACCACCTCGCCGGTCTCGCCCGGGCGCACCGTCTCCGGAGCGCCACCGGAGCGACCGGCGAGCACCGGCAGCCCGGTCGCGGCGGCCTCCAGCAGCACGATGCCCAGGCCCTCCACGTCCAGCCCGCCACCGCGGGTGCGGCAGGGCAGCGCGAAGACGTCGCCCACCGCGTGGTGTGCCGGCAGTTCGTCCCAGCGCACCGGCCCGGTGAACACCACGTCCCGCGCGACGTCGTGCGCGGCGGCCAGCCCGCGCAGCCGCTCGGCGTGCGGTCCGTCGCCGACCAGCAGCAGCGCGGCGCCCGGTACCCGCCGCCGCACCTCTGGCCAGGCCGCGACCAGCTTGTCCTGGCCCTTGCGGGCCACCAGCCGCGAGACGCAGATGACCACCGGACGGTCGCCGAGGCCGTAGCGGGCGCGCAGGCCGGCGCGGGCCGCCGGATCCGGCCGGAACAGCTCGGTGTCGATGCCCGGGCTCAGGTGCTCCAGGGCGGCGCGCGGGCCGAACGCCGCGGCGAACCGGCGGCGGGTGTACCTCGACACCACGGTCACCACATCCGCGTCCTCGCCGATCCGGCGCAGGGCCTGCCGGGCGCCGGGCAGCATCGACCAGCCCACCTCGTGGCCGTGCGTGCTGGCCACCACCCGCTCGACACCGACCGTGCGACGCAGCCACGGCCCGAGCAGCGCCAGCGGGGCGGCGGCGCCGAACCACACCGTGCGGCACCCGTGCCGGCGGACCAGCGCGGCCGCCCGGCGGGCCACCTCGGGCACCGGCAGCATCAGCGATCCGGGGTGGCGGTGCACCGGGTAGGGCAGGTCGGCGTCGTATCCGGCGGCCCCGGGCCAGGCCGGCGCGTACACCACGAGCCGATCGGCCGCTAGCCGCCCGGTGAGCTCGGCAAGGTAGCCCTGGATCCCTCCGGCCCGGGGCGGGAAGTCGTTGGTCACCAGCAGCGTGGACATCGGGCGCAGGCTATGCCAACGCGGCCCGGCACGGTCGGCCGGTGGCGGCGTGGCGGCGACCGGGGGTCCCGGCCGCCGCCGCCTGTCGTGGGGAGCGGACAGGTCTCAGAGCCGGCGCGCGCTGTGGTACTTCATCCGGGACAGGTCGCTGTAGCGCACGACGTCGCCGGTCTGTACCGCGTTGAGCACCTTGCCGTTGCCGGCGTAGAAGCCGACGTGGCTCACCGGGGTGTAGAAGAAGACCAGGTCGCCGGGCTGCAGCTCGGATTTGTCGACCGGGCGGCCGACCTTGGCCTGCGCCGAGCTGGAGCGGGGCAGGGTGATGCCGACCTTCTTGAAGGCCCAGTACATCAGCCCGGAACAGTCGAACGAGCTCGGGCCGTCCGCGCCCCAGGCGTAGGGCTTGCGCATCTGGGTCATCGCGGCCTTCAACGCCAGCGCGCCCTTGCCGGTGCCGAGCACCACCCCGACCGGACCGCCCTCGTCCCGGGTGCGCTCGGTCCGCTCCCGAGGGTCGAGCCGGGCCAGCAGCTTCTCCGCCTCGTTGATCCGCACCTCGGCGGTCTTCTTGCGCACGCCGATCTCGGTGTAGGACGCCCGGGCCTCCTCGACTGCCTGCCGCGCGCGGGCGGCCGCGCCGTCGGCGTCGGCCTGCGCGCGGGTGGTCGCCGAGACCAGCTCGACCATTTCGTCCAGCACCGCCAGCCGGTCGGCGGTGTAGCTGTCCAGCGTGGTCATCTGGTCGAGGAAGTCGCTGGGCGAGTCGCTCAGGATCAGCGCGTTGAGCTGGTCGAGCTGACCGCCCTCGTAGGCCTGGGTGGCCACCACGTCGACCGAGGTGCGGAAGGTCTCCTCGTTCGCCCTGGCCCTGGCCACCGCCTTGCGGGCCGGCTCGACGGCCTCCCGCGCGCGCCGCGCCTCGCCCTGCTTGACCTCCAGCTGGTCCTGCGCGGCGTGCCACTGCTCGGTGAGCTCCTCGGCCTCCCGCTGGGCCACCGCCAACCGCTTGGCCGCCTCGGAGGCGTTCGGCGGCGGCGCCGGGTCGGCGACCGCCGGAGCGGCGCCGACGACGGTCAGCAGCGCCAGCGACAGCAGGGCAACGGTGATCAGGCCGACGACGGAGCGAAGGTGTCGACTGAACGCCACGAGCCGGTCTCCTCTCACCGTTCACCGCCGAGAGGCGCCAGCACACGGGTAGCCGGATGTCGTCGGCTGGGGCGCGCACGCGGGCCGTCACGGCGGCGATCCCGCGGCGCCGATCGGGGAGCGACTGGCTGGGGCCCGCGGGGATCACGGCGAGGCTACGTAGCGGACCGGGTGACGTCCAGGTGCACCTACCGACGGCGTGGCGCCGTCAGGAGTACGGACGGAATCTCACATCGAGTGATGATCAGGGTCTGAAAAAGGGGGCAAGCACTACCCAACGTCACTGAGGTTGGTCCGTTGCGGCGAATCCGGCGGCGTCTGCCGCAGCGGCGCGGCCACCAAACGCAGTCGCGGAACCAGCCCCTGATCGGCGAGCACGTCGAGCGCGCGCCGCTCCGGTGCGTCGAGCTGCACGGCTCGAGCGCCGGACGGCAGGTCCGGCTCGGCGTGATCGGCTTCGGGGCGTACGGAGATCGATCCCGGCACCCCGAGAAACACCCCGACCACACAGTCGCGGCAGGCGTCGCCGCGGACCACACAGCGGTCACAGTCGATGATCATGGGGACTCCTCGGTGCATCGGTGGAACGTCGTCTCCCCGACGCTAACCGGCACCCCCGACAGTTCCGGCTCAGCGCCAACGGTTCGCCGCCGACACTCGCTCCGTTCACCCACCCGGCCGGCTCCGCCGGCTACCGGTCCGCCAGGATGCTCACTCGCCGGCGTCTCAGCCGCGGGCCAGCCGTTCGAGCAGCACCGACGACGCCACCGGTCGCGCGCCGTCCCGACGCACCCCGTCGACCACCGCGCGGTCTGCGCTGACCACCACCACCGGGCGGCCGGCCGGTTCGGCGACCACCAGCGCGCGGATCACGTCGTCCGCCGGCACCCCCGGGTCGCTGAACAGCACCCGGACCCCGCGCGGACGCCGGTCGGGCCCGACCAACACCGACGCGCCGTCGAACACGCAGGTCACCTCGGCGCCGGTGCGCGCGGCCAGGACTCCCAACTGCCCGACCAGCCGGGCGCGCTGGTCGAACAGCGCCAGGTCGGGGTAGCCGGTCTTGCTGACGTTGTAGCCGTCCACGATCAGGTGCACGGCCGGCAGCCCGAGCAGCCGCTCCAACCCGGCCGCATCGTTCACCGTGCCGCCACCCGCCGACCGGTCACCCGCCCCGGTCACCATATCGGCCGGTCGCGGCCCGCCCCCGCCGAGCGCCAGCTCACGACGCAGGCCGGCCACCGCCCCGGTCAGGGTCTCCACCAGCAGTTCCAGCCGTGCCTGGTCGGCCTGGCGGACGCGGCCGGCGGCGTCCTCGGCCTGCCCGGCGGCCGCGCTGGCCCGGGCCGCCCGGGTCCGCATCTGGCCGGCCCGGGTGCGCTCCCGGTCACGGGCGGCCTCGGCCTCGGACACCCGCTCGGCGGCCGAACTGCGCAGCTCGGCCAGCTCACCGCGCCGCGCCTCCGCCTCCTCGCGGGCCTGCCGCAGCCGCTCGCCCTGCTCGCTGAGCTTGGTCCGCATCCGCCGGCTCTCGTGATCGCGCTCGGTCTCCCGGCCACGCGCTCCGTCGCGGGTGTCGGCCAGCTCCGCGCGCAGCCGGTCCAGCTCGGCGGTGAGTTTGTCGGCACGTGCGCGGGCGGCGTCCCGCTCGGCGCGCAGGGTCGCGGTGTCGGCCCGCTCGGCGACCCGGGCGACCAGCGCGGCGGCATCCGTGCTTCCGGCCAGCACCGCAGCGGCCGCCGCGGCCAGCGGGTCGGCTCTACCCGCGTCGGCTCCGTTGGTGCGGTGCTCCACCCACCAGGCCAGCACGGACGCCCGGAAGACGGGCGATCCGGCCAGTTCGGCGAGCAGCGGGCCGCCACCGACCCGGCCCAGCTTGCGCGGGGCGAACCGGGCGAACGGGCGCAGGGTGGCCGGCAGGTCGGCCGGCGGCAGCCCCCGCACGGCCGCCGCGGCGATCTCGGCCAGCCGGGCCCGCAGCGGGTGCGGCAGCACTTCCCACACCGGCTGGTCGGGCGCCGGCCCGAGCGGCTCCCACCCGGTCATCCGCACAGGGTAGGCCCGGCCCGGCGCCGGTGAGCACCGGGAACGTCGGACCGCACCCGTACCGTCCACCCGTGCACGCCCGAGCCACACAGTTGTCATTCGACGAGCTGGGCACCCCGCTGCGCGAGGTGACCTTCGTCGTGGTCGACCTGGAGACCACCGGCGGCAGCGCGCATGCCGACTCGATCACCGAGGTCGGCGCGGTCAAGGTGCGCGGCGGCCAGGTGCTCGGCGAGCTGGCCACCCTGGTCGACCCGGGCACCGGCATCCCACCGGCGGTGGTCGCGCTGACCGGGATCACCCGGGCCATGGTCACCGACGCCCCCCGGCTGGGCGGCGTGCTGCCCGCGCTGCTGGAGTTCTGCGCCGGGGCGGTGCTGGTGGCGCACAACTCCCCGTTCGACGTCGGTTTCCTGCGTGCCGCGTGCCGGGCGCACGACGTTCCCTGGCCACGCCCGCCGGTGCTGTGCACCGCCCGGCTGGCCCGGGCCGTGCTGGACCGCGCCGAGGCACCGTCGGTGCGGCTGTCCGCGCTGGCCGAGCTGTTCGGCGGCTCGACCAGGCCCACCCACCGGGCGCTGGCCGACGCGCGGGCCACCGTGGACGTGCTGCACGGGCTGCTGGAGCGGGTCGGCAACCTCGGGGTGCAGAGCCTGGAGGAGCTGCTCGCACTGGCCGCGAGCGCCGTCGGCACCCGCCCCACCGACGCCCAACGCCGCAAGCGCACCCTGGCCGACGGGCTGCCGCACGCCCCCGGGGTGTACCTGTTCCGCGGCGCCCGCGACGAGGTGCTCTACGTGGGCACCAGCGGTGACCTGCGCACCCGGGTCCGTTCCTACTTCACCGCCGCCGAGCGGCGGCGACGGGTGCGCGACATGGTCGCCCAGGCGTTGCGGGTGGACACCGTCGTGTGCGCGCACGCGCTGGAGGCCGAGGTCCGCGAGCTGCGGCTGATCGGGGCCCACCGGCCGCGCTACAACCGCCGCTCCCGCAGCCCGATGCGGGCCTGGTGGCTCACCCTCACCGACGAGGCGTTCCCCCGGCTGTCCGTGGTCCGCACACCCAGGGAGGGCGCGCTCGGCCCGTTCGCCTCCCGACGGGCGGCGCGCGACGCCGCCGAGTC
The DNA here is from genome assembly GCA_029263115.1 of Pseudonocardia sp. GTDB lineage: Bacteria > Actinomycetota > Actinomycetes > Mycobacteriales > Pseudonocardiaceae > Pseudonocardia. The sequence continues at coordinate 10,153 of JAJCYC010000154.1, forward strand.
GGTGCAGGACGCGGTCCCGGTCCGGCGGTGCACCCCACGCATCCGGGCCCGCAACCCCACCGGGCCGGCCTGTGCGTTGGCCGAGCTGGGGCGCTGCGGGGCGCCCTGCGACGGGCGGCAGTCGGTGGCCGAGTACGCGCTCGCGGTGGGCCAGGTGGCCGATCTGGTGGCCGGCCGGGCCGACCGGCCGCTGCGCATCCTGGCCGGCGAGGTGACCCGGCTCGGCGAGTCCGGCCGCTACGACCGGGCCGCCACCCGCCGCGACGCGCTGGCCGCGCTGATCGCGGCGTTGCACCGGGCACAGCGGTTGGCCGCGCTGGCCGCACTGCCCGAACTGGTGGCCGCCCGCCCGGACGGCGCCGGCGGCTGGGAGCTGGCGGTGCTGCGGCACGGTCGACTGGCGGCGGCCGACACCGCCCGCCGGGGGGTGCCGCCGATGCCGGTGGTGGAGGGGCTGCGCCGGCAGGCGCGGTCGGTGCGGCCCGGGGACGGCCCGCTGCGCGGGGCACCCGCCGAGGAGGTCGGGGTGCTGCTGCGCTGGCTGGAGCGGCCGGGCACCCGTCTGGTGCACTGCCCGGTGCCATGGGCCGAACCGGCCCGCGGCGCCGGCTCGTGGGCCGGGTGGCGGGAGCGGGCCCGATGGGCGGCCGACCTGGGCGACGCGGGTACCGGCCGCGCGAGCTCCGCCGACGCCGGGTTCGCCGCTCGCTCCGGCGCCGGGGGTGCCACCGCGGTGCTCGGATCGGCGGGCGGCCGTGGCGCCGCGCCGGGCACGCCGCCGGCCGATACCATCACCGGTGGATCTCCAAGCTAGGAGCGTGCTCATGATCACCGCGTTCGTCCTCGTCAGCGTCGAAGCCGACAGCATCCCGGAGACCGCGCAGGCCATCGCGGACCTGGACGGGGTGAGCTCGGTGTACTCCTGCGCCGGAGACGTCGACCTGATCGCCATGGTGCGGGTCCGGGAGCACGAGCAGTTCGCCGAGGTGATCGCCGGTGGGTTGAGCAAGGTCCCCGGCGTGGTACACACCGACACCCACATCGCGTTCCGCTCGTACTCCCGCCGCGACGTCGAGGAGGGGTTCTCGGTCGGTCAGCAGGCCTGACCCACCACCGGGCGTCGCGCCGCGAGCAGCACCGCAGCCAGCAACGGGGCGGCGAGCAGTGCGACCCCCGCCGCCAGGGCCGGGTACGATCCCAGCGCCACGGTCACCCCGGCCAGTATGCCGCCGAGCGCTCCGCTGATGTTCATCGCCACGTCCGAGAGTCCCTGCACCCCGACCCGGTCGACGACCGGCACCGACGAGGCGACCAGCGCGGAGCCGCCGATCAGCGTCGCCGACCAGCCGAGTCCCAGCGAGACCAGCCCCACGGCCAGCCGCCCGGCGTCCGAGCCGTCGGCGGTGCCCGCCACCACTCCGGCCAGCATCAGCAGGACCGCACCGCCACCGAGCACCGGCAGCCGCCCCACCCGGTCGGCCAGCAGCCCGTACACCGGGCTCAGCGCGTACATGCCGGCCACGTGCAGGCTGATCACCAGGCCGACCAGGTGGAGCGAAGCCCCACCGTGGTCCATGTGCACCGGCGTCAGCGACATCAGCCCGACCATCAGACCGTGGCCGAGCGCGACCGCGCACACCCCCAACCGGGCCGCCGGGGTGGCGCGCAGCAGCCGCCAGGCCGACCCCCACGTGGGTGACCCGGGCGCGAGTGACCCGGGTGGGCCGGGTGCGGCCGCGCCGGACCCGGGGTCGGCGGCCGCGAGTCGGCGGGCAAGCAGCAGCGGGTCCGGCCGCAGACCCACCGCCACTGCCGCGGCTGCGGACCCGAACGAGACCAGGCAGAGCAGGAACGGCCCGCCGGCCGGGTCCAGGCCCACCGCGATCGCCAGACCCTGGGTGGGTGCGGCCAGGTTGGCCCCGGCCACCGCCCCAACGGCCAACGCCCACACCACCACGGCCAGCGTCCGCGCCTGCCGGGTGGGCTCGGCGAGGTCGGTCCCGGCGAACCGGGCGGACAGGCCCGCCGCGGTCGCGGCCCCGAACGGCAGCATCGCGGCCAGCAGCAGCTGCCAGCTCCCGAGTTCGATCGCGAGCACCGACAGCACCGCCCCGGCGGCGGCGACCAGGTAGCCCAGCGACAGCGCCGGCCGCCGGCCGCCCCGGGCGGCGGTCCGGGAGAGCCCGAGCGCGGCCACCGCCGCGCCGAGCACCATCGAGGTCTGGGCCGCGCCCGCCACCATGTCGGACCCGGACAGCCTCGCCGCGACCAGGCTGGCCACTGCGACCCCGGTGGCCACGCCCACCCCGCCGAACACCTGGCTGGCCACCAACACTACCAGCGTGCGCCGCCGGACCCGGGCCACCTGCTCCGTACCCACCGGCATCGACGCGGTCATGAACCGATCGTGCCCGGTGCCCGACCGCACGACCAGCCCCGGTGCCCGTGCCCGACCCGGCCGGTTCAGCTCTCCGGGCGCACCCGCAGCTCGTAATCCAGCTCGGCCGCGTCGGTGGCGGTCACCCGCAACTCCCAGCGACCGGCCCTCGGGGCTGCCAGCTCGGCCCGCAGCACCGCCGGCTCGCCGTCCGGCGGCACCGCAAGCGACCCGGTCCAACACACGCCGTCGTGTTCGTCGCGCAGGGTCAGCTCAGCGGTGGACGGGTCGGTGGGCGGTTCGTCGAAGTCGGCGCAGGGCATCCGAATCCGGGCGCTGAGTCGGAACGGCTGGTCGTCGGCCAGCCGCACAGGGTGGCGACCGGGGCGGCCCTCGGCCGCGCGGCCGCGCCAGACTACGCCCGCGCGCAGACTGTCCGGCGGCTCGGCGAAGCTCAGCGGGTGCTCGGCGGCCAACACGGCGGCAACGAAGCGGAGGTCGGCATCGGCCAGCCGGCGCTCCACCTCGGCGGTCACCCGAGCGCGCACCCGGGTGAGGATGCGGTGTGCCGCGGGGAGCGGCACCAGCCATCCGCGCACCCGCCGCCCGGCGCGCAGCACCCGCAGCTCGGTCAACGGACCGGGGGTGACCACCAACGTGGCCGGTTCGACAAGGGTGCGCACGGTGATAGGCAGCCGGGCCCGCACGGTCGCGCTCACCTCGACTGGCCTCCGCCCGGAGTCCTTCGCCAGCCGCGCGTCGGCGACCAGGGTGATCCGGAACCGCAGCTCGCCGGCCGGTACCTCGTCCGGCTCGACCTCCACCTTCTGGGCCGTCACCTCGGCCACCGCGCCGGGCCAGGCCTGACCGACCAGGTCACCCACCTGCGCGAGCAGCGTGCGCACCGCCCCGGCGACGGTGACCCGGTCGAGACCGCGCCGGATCAGCGCGTCGCCGAGCTCGGCGAAGTCGATCCGTTCGCCGACCATGGTTCGGCGCAGCTCCTCGGCCCGGTAGACCAACGTCCGGCAACCGGAGTTGACCAGCCGGGCCCCGTACCGACCCGGATCGAGCAGGTCCGGGCTGTCTGCGGTGTCCAGCTCGGGCAGGGCTCGGTGGACCGGCAACCCGACCTCGGCGGCCGGCTCACCGTCCGGGCCGGTCAGTGTCAGCGCGAGCGTGGGCGCCGGCGCCGCGCGCGGTGCTCCGGCCGCT
>JAJCYC010000155.1 GCA_029263115.1 Pseudonocardia sp.
CGACTCGTCGGGCAACCCGTACCTGGCCTTCTCCGCGATGATGATGGCCGGCCTGGACGGGATCAAGAACAAGATGGAGCCGCCGGCCCCCATCGACAAGGACCTCTACGAGCTGCCGCCCGAGGAGGCCAAGGACATCCCACAGGTGCCCGGCAGCCTCGACGCGGTGATCAACCGGCTGGAGGAGGACCACGACTACCTGCTCGAGGGTGGCGTGTTCACCCCCGACCTGATCGAGACCTGGATCGACTACAAGCGCTCCGCGGAGATCGACCCGCTGCGGCTGCGCCCGCACCCCTACGAGTTCGCCCTGTACTACGACGTCTGATCAGCAGTCAGACTGAGCAGTGGCCCGGTGTTCCCTCCTGTGAGGTGGACACCGGGCCTCTGGCTCGTTCGGGATGGCTCAGTCTGGATCCACCGCCCGGACGACACTCGCCGCTACCACGCCATCGTCGCCCTGGCGGACACCGCGCTGGAGCGGGACCGTCGGACTGGTTCACCGGTGTGCTCACCCACCGGTGCAGGTTGCCCGGTCAAGATCGAAGAGCCGTCAAACGGGGGCTGGGTGTGGAACGAGGGCGAGCGCGTACCGCTGACCTCGACCAAGATCCGCACTGACCGCGACGATCATCTCGGGTTGTCCATGAAACACCTGGAGCAACGCCGAGATGGACGTCTGCCTCGCCCGCTCGGAATGCAACGGGCGGGTGGGCGACGGAGACTCCCAGATCGCCGTCTGGACCGTGACAGCCGCTGGCCGGCCGGCCTCGTGGCCGGCACCCTAGCGATGCGGACTCGGCGCCGGCCAGCGAGTACTGGCGCCCTGGGGGATCTGTCTGAGAATTCGGGCGACCACGGTGTCGGCTGAGCGGACGCAAGCTGCGGTGCCGGCGTCTCCCCAGGGTTGACTCCGTCGCCGACGTTCCACAGGTTCGGTACTGGGGTGGGCGGTGAACGGCCCGCACCTGGTCGCGCTCGTCCGCGCCGGCGCGGTGTTCGTCAACGGCAATCTCGTGGAACGACCCGACGACCACCACCCACCGGAGCCGCCTAGAAGAACGACCGGTGGATACCACGTCGTCCCAGCTCAGAGGGGCATTCGTACGTAACGGCCCACACTCACCGACTCTGCCCGAGTCGTCGGAGCTGTCCGAGTCGTCGGAGTCCGAGTCGCTGGAGTCCTCGGCACCGTCGACGTCCTCGCCGGCGCGGGCGGCCAGCTCCTTGGAGCGTAGACGACCTGCACCTGGCCACCGATCTGCAGGTAGTCGAACCGGCCTTGGCCTCGGCGACCGGCAGGTGGGTACACCCGGCGGACGAGCGGTTCGGGTCGACCGCCCACCGGGTACGACGCCCGAACCGGCGCCGGGTTGCGGGTCCTCAGCAACTCATTGGCGAACTCACAGGTGCCGGGTTACTCGGAGTCCTCGTCGTCGCCGTCGTCCTTGTCATAGTCGGCGTCGTGGCCCCGCTCGCCCGAGCGAGCCTTCAGCTCCTCCTCCGCCCTGACCACCTGCACCTGATCCCCGACCTGCAGGTAGTCGAACCAGGCCTTGGCGTCGGCGGCGCCCAGGCGGACACATCCGGCGGTCTCGTCGTCCAGGTCGCCGCCGTGGAAGGCGATGCCGCCGTCCTGGAAGAACACCGACCATGGCATCGGCGCCGGCTGGCCGTTGTCCAGCGGGAACTCCTGGCTCGCGTGGTCGGCCGCCTTGCGGTACACCCGCAGCGAGTGGCCGGTCGGGGTCTCGTCACCCTCACCACCGGAGGCGATCTTCACCGGACCGCGGATCACCTTGCCGTCCTTGAACAGCCAGGCCCGGTTCGAGTCCAGGTCGACGCAGGCCTTGGCGGTGATCGTGCAGGCCGTCCCGGGGACCAGCGGGGTCCGGTGGGCCGCCGCGGCGGCCGCCGACTCGGCGAACGCCGGCGCGGCCAGCAAGCCTCCGGCCAACCCGCTGAGACACAACACCCCGGTGCCGACCACGGCGAGCCGCCGCCTGCCGGTGCCCCCCGTGCCGCTCCCCCGGTTACCGATACGCCGCCTGCCGGTCATCCTTGTCCTTCCGTCCGTCCGCTCTCACCAGGTATGACGCCCCGGACCGGAGGTGGTTGCGGCGGCGGATCGTGGTCGCGGACAATGCCACACGTTCGGCCCAGAGCGGCCGGGTGCACCGTCCCGGGTGCTCACTCCAACGGCGCAAGAAGCTCCTCCACCGGCGGCAGCAGGTCCGCCAGCAGCCACCAGCCGCCCAGCCCGAGCGAGCCGAGCGCGAGCAGTACGAACAACCCCAGCCAGCCCGGCGCAGGGACTCCGGTGAGCGCGGCGAGCTGGTCGGCGTCCGATCCGGGTCGGCCGCGCCGGGCCCGGCGCAGCTCCAGCACCGCGCGCAGCCCACCGAGCAGCAGGAACCAGGACAACGCCGCGCAGAACGCCACCCGGATCTCCTCCCCGCCGTACCAGCCCACCAGACCGACCACCGCGCCGCTGAGCAGCACGGCGAAGCCGCCGAAGAGGTTGCGCACGTAGACCAGGGTGGCCAGCAACAGCAGCAGCGCCGCCACCAGCAGCGCCCGGGTGTGCCCCAGCACCACCAGCGCAGCGGCGCCGAGCCCGAGCAGCGGCGGCGCCGGGTAGCCGGCCAGCGCGGTGAACACCATCCCCGGGCCGCTCGACCGGCCGCGGGAGACGGTGACCCCAGAGGTGTCGGAGTGCAGCCGGATGCCGGACAGCCGCCGGCCGCTCAGCACGGCGACCACCGCGTGGCCGGCCTCGTGCGCGATGGTCACCAGCGTCCGGCTGACCCGCCAGATCCCGCTCTGGCCGACCGCGACCAGGGCGACCAGCCCGGCCAGCAGCGGCACCAGTTCGTCGCTCACCCGGTCGCTCCTCGACCAGCTCGAACGTAACGACGGGGCACCGTCAGCGCTCCGCCCGGCCGGTCACCGCAAGACCCGCACCGAGCCCGATCATGGTCGGTCCACCCGGCGCGTGCAGCCGCCTCACGGGGCGGAGCCGTAGAAGACCCGCTCCACCACAGCGCGGGCCCGGCGGGTGACGCGGCGGTACTCGTCGACGAACTCGCCGGGGTCGCCGCCCGGCGGGTAGCCCATCGCCCGGGCCACGCCCGCCAGCTCGCGCCCGGACCGGGGCAACTGGTCGGCGGGCTTGCCGCGGACCAGCGTGACGGCGTTGCGGGCCCGGGTGGCCATGGTCCAGCCGGCCGCCAGCGCATCGGCGTCGCCGGCGTCCAGCAGCCCCGCCTGGTGGGCCTCTCGCAGCCCGTCCAGGGTGGAGGTGGTGCGCAGCTCCGGCACGTCTCCGGCGTGCTGCAGCTGCAGCAGCTGCACGGTCCACTCCACGTCGGCCAGCCCGCCGTGGCCGAGCTTGGTGTGGGTGGCCCGGTCTGCGCCGCGCGGCAGCCGCTCGGCATCCACCCGCGCCTTGATCCGCCGAATCTCGGTGACCGTGGGCTGCGACAGCCCGCCCAGCGGGTAGCGCACCGGGTCGATCAGCTGCACGAACCGGGCGGCCAGGCCCGGGTCGCCGGCCAGCGGACGGGCCCGCAGCAGCGCCTGCGCCTCCCACACCTCCGACCACTGGGCGTAGTAGGCGCGGTAGGAATCCAGGGTGCGCACCAGCGGGCCGCTGCGGCCCTCCGGACGCAGATCGGCGTCCACCTCCAGCGGCGGGTCCGGGCTCGGCGCGCTCAGCAAGCCCCGGACCTGCTCGGCCACCGAGGTCGACCACCGCACCGCGTCGTGCTCGCCGGCACCCTCGACCGGCTCGCAGACGAACAGCACGTCCGCGTCCGAACCGTAGCCGAGCTCCGCGCCACCGAGACGGCCCATCCCGATGACGGCCAGCCGGGCCGAAACCGGGCCGGACGCCGCCCGTGCGCGCAGCACCGCGTCCAGAGCCGAGCGCAGCACCGCGGACCACACCTCGCTCAGCGCGGCGCAGACCTCCGGTGGCGACAACAGGCCGAGCAGGTCCGCGCACGCCACCCGCAGCAGCTCGTGGCGGCGCAGCGACCGGGCGGCGACCACGGCCGCGGTGGGGTCGCCGTGCCGGCCCACCGCCGCCCGCAGCGACGCCGACACCTCCGCCGGGTCCCGGGTGGCGAGCTCGGAGCCGGCCCCGGTGTCGGCCAGCAGCCGCAGCACCTCCGGCGCGCGCACCAGCAGGTCCGGAACCAGGGCGGAGGTACCCAGCACGGCCATCAACCGCTGCGCCACCGAGCCCTCGTCACGCAGCAGCCGCAGGTACCAGGGCGTGTGCGCGAGCGCCTCGGACACCCGGCGGTAGGCGAGCAGGCCGCGGTCGGGGTCCGGGGTGTCGGCGAGCTGGTCGAGCAGCACCGGGAGCAGCGTGCGCTGGATCGCGGCCGCCCGGGACACCCCGCCGGTCAGCGCCCGCAGGTGACCGAGCGCGCCCTCCGGTGAGGCCCAGCCCAGCGCGGCGAGCCGGCGGCTGGCGGACTTGTCGGTCATTCGCAGGTCGGCGCCGGCGATCTTGGACACCGTCTCCAGCAGCGGTCGGTAGAACAGCTTCTCGTGCAGCCGCCGCACCCGGCGGGCGTTGTCCCGCCACTCCGCCAGCAGCACCCCGACCGCGTCGCGCCGACCGTCCGGGCGCATCTTCGCCGCCCGGGCCAGCCAGCGCAGCGCGGCGGTGTCGCTCTCGTGCGGCAGCAGGTGGGTGCGGCGCAGCCGCTCCAGCTGCAGCCGGTGCTCCAGCAGCCGCAGGAAACGGTAGGACGCGGCTAGGTTGGCGGCGTCGTCGCGACCGACGTAACCGCCGTCACCGAGCGCGGCCAGCGCCTCAAGGGTGGTCCCGGAACGGATGTCCGGATCAGTGCGGCCGTGCACCAATTGCAGCAACTGCACCGCGAACTCGACGTCGCGCAGGCCGCCCCGGCCGAGCTTGAGCTCCCGGTCGGTGTGATCGGGACGCACGTGCTCCTCGACCCGGCGACGCATCGCGCGCACCTCGGCGACGAAGTCGTCCCGGTCGGCGGCGTTCCACACCATCGGATTGACCGCATCGACGTAGGCCGCCCCCAGCTTCGGGTCGCCGGCCACCGGCCGGGCCTTCAGCAACGCCTGGAACTCCCACGTGCGGGCCCACCGCCGGTAGTAGCCCACGTGGCTGTCCAGGGTGCGTACCAGCGCCCCCTGGCGGCCCTCCGGGCGCAGGTTGGCGTCCACCGGGAAGCAGGCCTCCCCGGCCACCCGCATCAGTGCCGTGGCCAGCTTCGTGGTGGTGGCGTCGGCCGGCTCGGCGACGAAGATCACGTCGACGTCGCTGACGTAGTTGAGCTCAGTGCCGCCGCACTTGCCCATCGCGATCACCGCGAACCGGACCGGCGGCTCGCCGTCGCCCTCTGGCAGCACCTGGCGCACCGCCACCGCCAGCGCGGCCCGCAGCGCCGCGCAGGCCAGGTCGGACAGCTGCGCGGCGACCTGCTCGATCGGCAGCACCGGCAGGTCCGGCTCGCCCACCGTGGCCAGGTCGGCCGCCGCGATCTCCAGCAGGGCGTCCCGGTACCCCTGGCGCAGCGCGACGATCGCCTCGGCCGGGGCCAGGCCGGCACGGGCGCCACCCGGCGAGCCGGACGGTAGCGCGCCCGGGTCGGCGCCCACCGCGGCCAGCAGCACGGCCGTGCGCCGTTCCAGGTCGGGCAGCCGTGCCGGGGTGAGCGCCCGGTCGGAGGCCAGCGAACGCCACCGGTCCGGGTGCACCACCAGGTGGTCGCCGAGCGCGGTGGACGAACCGAGCAGCGCGATCAGCCGTCCCCGCAGCCCGCCGTCCGAGCGCAACGCGGCGTCCAGCTCGGGCCAGGCCGGACCGCAGGACTCGGCGAGCCGCTCCATCGTGCGCAGGGCGAGGTTCGGATCGGGGCTGCGGGCCAGCGCCCACATCACCGCTTCGGCCTCCCGCACGGGCCGGTCGCCGTCCCACCAGCCGAGCGTGGCCAGGGTGGCCGCCGCCCACGGCTCGGTCAGTCCGAGCCGGGCCAGCGACCTACCGTCCCGCCGTTGCGCCACGGCCCGATCCAACCGCACCCGGACCGCGTCGACGCCGGGCCCCCTGTCGTCGGGCCGACACGCCGCCTCAGCGCTGGAAGACCGCCGTCACCGTGGCCCGGGCCAGGGTGTGGGCGAACAGGTTGAACCCCAGGAAGGCCGGGGTCGCGCCGTCGGGCAGCTCGAGGGACGCCACGTCCACCGCGTGCACGGTGAAGAAGTACCGGTGCTCGCCGTGCCCGGGCGGCGGGGCCGAGCCGAGGAACCCCTTCATCCCCGCGTCGTTGGCCAGCGTGACCGCGCCGGAAGGCAGGTCGGGGCTGTCCGGGGTGCCGGCCCCGGCGGGCAGCTCGGTCACCGAGGTGGGGATGTCCGCGACCGCCCAGTGCCAGAACCCACTGCCGGTGGGGGCGTCGGGGTCGTAGCAGGTCAGGACATAGCTCAAGGTGGCATCGGGTGCGCCGGACCAGCTCAGCTGGGGTGAGTGGTCTTGCCCGCCGGGCACGCCGAACGCGCCACTGCGCTGCGGCTCGGGCAGCGTCTGCCCGTCGGCGATGTCGGTGCTGGTCAGCGTGAACGCCGGTACCTCGGGCAGGAAGTCGTAGGGACCGGATGGACGTGCCGAGTTGCTCATGGCCCCCGAACCTACGCCCTGCCCGGGCTCAGAGCACCGGCAGGTACGTGGCCAGCTCGTAGGGCGTCACGTTGCGCCGGTAGGCGTCCCACTCCGCGCGCTTGTTGCGCAGGAAGAAGTCGAACACGTGCTCGCCGAGGATCTCCGCGACCAGTTCGGAGTGCTCCATGACGCCGAGCGCCTCGGTGAGGTTCTGCGGCAGCGTGTCGTAGCCCATCGCCCGGCGCTCGATCTCGGTCAGCGACCACACGTCGTCCCCAGCGGGCTCGGCGAGCTCGTAGCCCTTCTGCACGCCGGTCAGCCCGGCACCGAGGACCGCCGCGAACGCCAGGTACGGGTTGCACGCGCTGTCCAGCGAGCGGATCTCCACCCGACGCGACGACGACCGTCCCGGCGAATACATCGGCACCCGGACCAGCGCCGAACGGTTGGCGTGCCCCCAGCACACGGTGGTGGGAGCCTCACCGCCGACGACCAACCGCTTGTAGGAGTTCACCCACTGGTTGGTCACCGCGGTGATCTCCCGGGCGTGTCGCAGCACACCGGCCACGAACGCCTTGCCGGTGGCCGAGAGCTCGTAGGGGTCGGACGGGTCGTGGAAGGCGTTGCGGTCGCCCTCGAACAGGCTGAAGTGGGTGTGCATCGCCGAACCCGGGTGCTGGGTGAAGGGCTTGGGCATGAAGGAGGCCCGCACCCCCTGGGTCAGCGCGACCTCCTTCACCACGTAGCGGAAGGTCATGATGTTGTCGGCCATGGTGAGCGCGTCGGCGTAGCGCAGGTCGATCTCCTGCTGGCCCGGTGCGCCCTCGTGGTGACTGAACTCCACCGAGATCCCCATCGACTCCAGCGTCTCGATGGCATTGCGCCGGAAGTGCGGCGCGGCGTCGTGGCTGGACTGGTCGAAGTAGCCACCGGAGTCGGCGGGCTCCGGCGGGGTGCCGTCACTGGGTAGGTTCTTGAGCAGGTAGAACTCGATCTCAGGGTGGACGTAGCAGGTGAAGCCCGCCTCGGCGGCCCGGCTCAGCGCACGACGCAGCACGTGCCGGGGGTCGGCCCAGGAGGGCGATCCGTCCGGCATGTTGATCTCGCAGAACATCCGCGCGGAGTAGTGCTGGCCGCCGTCGTTCTCCCAGGGCAGGACCTGGAACGTGCCCGGGTCGGGCTTGATGACCATGTCGGACTCGTACACCCGGGCGAAGCCCTCGATCGCCGACCCGTCGAACCCGATGCCCTCCGAGAAGGCCCCCTCCAGCTCCGCCGGGGCGATCGCCACCGACTTGAGATAGCCGAGCACATCGGTGAACCACAGCCGCACGAAGCGGATGTCGCGCTCTTCCAGGGTGCGGAGGACGAACTCCTGCTGACGATCCATGGACGGAGCCTAGGAACGTCGCGTTACATCCATGTTTCGTAGCCGGTCACACCGGGCGAACCCGATCAGCCGGGCGGCGTCTGGCGCACTCCGCCGGGTGGGGTCAGGGCCCGGTGCCCGGGTCCGGCCCCTCGTAACCCTCCTTGGACGAGCTGTCCATACCGACCTCGTTCTCGATCCCGATGAGCTTGTTGCCGGCGACCTTCGCGCCGGTGGAACCGATGTCCAGGCCGATCGCCTTGTCGGCCTCGCCGATGAACTCGTTGTCGGTCATGGTGACGTTCTGCACGGCCTCGATCATGTAGCCTTGGGCGGCGCCGAACTCGCACGAGTTGTTGCTCAGCGTCCAGTTGGCCGAGGTGCCGTCCCCCCCGCCACCGTCACCGACGTCACCGGGACCTTCGGCCATCAGGCAGATATTGGCGATCTTCTCGCACTTGTTGCCCTCGATCCGCACGTTCTCGCTCGAGGGTCGGCCACTGGTGAACGTCTGCATGCAGTCCGCGTGGCAGCCACCGCAGTCGCCGGTCTGGCCGATGCTGTTGTTGAGGATGTTGATGTCGTTGCCGAAGAACCGGAGACCGTCCCCGTCGCCACCGACCGGCTTGGTGATGGTGTTGTTGCGCACGGTGACGCCGTTGCCGGTGATCTCGATGCCCGGCGCCTCCGGCCGGTCGGCGGTGAACCCGTCGACCACCACGTGGTCGGCCTCGACGGAGATGCCCTTGGTGGCGGTCCGGCCGTTGCCCACGATCTGGATCGGTGAGCCGGCGCTGCCACCCTTGCTGATCTCCAGCCGGATACCGACGTCATCGGCGGTGACGCAGATCTTGTCGCCCGGCTTGGCGGTGTCGATCGCCTTCTCCAGGCTCGGCCCGTCGGTGATCTCCTGGGTGCAGTTGCCCTGGTCCGGGCTGCCCGGTCCGACCGTCGCGGTACCGGCCGGGTCGACGGAGCCGTCCCCGCTCGCGTCCGTGCCGGACTTCTCGGCGTCCCCGGCCTTCTCGGCGTCCCCGGACCTCCCGGCGGACGGCGGAGACGGGGACGCACTGCTGGATGCGCCGGGGGCCCCGCCGGACAGCGGCGGGATCGACCCGCGCGGGCGCGGCGGCCCGGCGACCCCGCCGCGCACGCAGATGACCTCGTCGGGGCCCCCCGCGGCCCACCCCCAGCGCATGCGCGCCCGGGCCGCCCC
>JAJCYC010000156.1 GCA_029263115.1 Pseudonocardia sp.
AGGTCGCACAGGTTCTGCATACCCATCGAGCAGAACTTGCACCGCCCGCAGGCGGTCATGCAGGCCAGCACCACATGGTCGCCCTCCTGCAACCCGTGTACCTCCGGGCCGACCTGTTGGATCACCCCGGCGCCCTCGTGGCCACCCACCGCCGGGTAGGTCTTCATCTTCATGTGGCCGGTCTGCATGTGGTCGTCGGAGTGGCACAGCCCGGTGGCGGCCATCTTCACCAGAACCTCGCCCGCCCTCGGCTCGTCGAGGTCCAGCACGGCTGATTCGAATCTTCCGGGACTTCCACGCAGGATCGCGGCACGGGTCTTCATTGGGCCCCCTTTGATAGATGGCGGTCTCTCATCAACGGTCGTCTCGGTCGCGCAGCAGGCCCATCGGATCGACCACTCCGCGCAGCACCGACATCTCGTGCGCGGTCGGGTCCGTCGCCGGCGGTGGCGATTGTTCCGGCAGCTCCCAGCCCGTCGCGGCCCGCACCCGGGACCAGTCGTGGTCCCCGTGGACCACCCGCGGGGCGAGCTCCCCGTCACGCGCCTCGAACAGGACCGACGGGGTGACCAGCAACGCGGGGCCGAGGTTCGGCAGCCCGAGCTCGGCGCGGGTTCGTCCACGACGACGCAGGCCCACCACCGAGGCGAAGTCGACCTCCGGGACCAGGATCCGCGGCTCGTGCCGCTCGACCCACAGCAGGGTGCGGCCCGCGGTGTGACCGAACGAGGTGTTGGCGATGCCCGGCCCTCGGAACCGGCTGCCGTCCGGTCGGTCGACCCAGTGCAGGTTGAGGTTTCCGAACCGGTCGATCTGCATTCCGCTGTAGCAGATCGCGTCGACCCCACGTTCGGTCAGCTGGTAGACGTCGATGAAATCGCCGACCGAGTCCGGGTGACAGTCGTAGCCTGCGGCGAAGGGCACCAGCCGACGTGGGTTGACGTAGATCCCGCCGCACAACACCGTGAGGCTCGGGGCGTGGGTGGCCTGGGCGAGCATGCCGGCGGCGGTGGGGAGCGTCGAGCGGGCGCCGACGGCGAAGGTCCAGCCGTCGCGGAGCTCACGGGACAACAGCACAGCCATCCGTTCCCGCGCCGACGGTCGCGCGGGTGACGCTCCGAGCTCGTCGGCCACGACCCCGCCTCCGGTGCCGGTCATCGCAGCGCCTCCGGTGCCGGTCATCGCAGCGCCTCCGGTGCCGGTCATCGCAGCGCCTCCACCTCGAGCTCGCGGAGCCTCGGTGCGCCCACCAGGTCGGCGTACCCCTGAGGATCCGAGGGTCCGCAGTGGGTGGCCAGGTAGCCCGCACCCTGCCCGGCCGCGACGGCCCCGGCGTAGCGCCTGAGGTGGTCGAAGTCGGCCACGTAGCACCCGGAGCTGCCGGTGGGGTGGGCACCGAACGGGGCCGGCACCACCCCGTCGACCAGGTGCCCGGGGATGGAGACCCCGACCCGCCGGATCACCGCGGTGGGCACGATCGCGTCGACCTGGGCGTACACCCGCTGGCCGGCCTCGGCCAGCAACAGGTCGGCGAACCGGCTGCCGAGATAGGCGAGGTTGCCCTGCGCATCGGCCAGGGCGGCGTGCAGAAATACCACGTCCGGCTGGCACGCCGGGGTGGTGTGCAGCTCCCCGAGCCGCCCGACCAGCGGGTTGTCGTCGATGACGTCGTTGGGCCCCACCTTGTGCAACACGTGGAAGGGCGTGTCCTCCGCCCCGGCGAGCAGCGCCCCGATCAGCAACGCCTCGTCCACGTCCTCGAAGACCAGCCCGGCGTCGGCCGCGACCCGGACCCCGGGGGCCAGCCCGGCATCGCCCAGCGAGACGTGCGGGATGCGCAACCGCTCGACCAGCCCGGCCAGCAGCAGGACGTCCGCGTCCCACGAGGCGACCGGCGCCGAGGTGAGCACCTCCGCACGCAGGCCGGCCCGGACCGCGGCCCGCACCAGCGTGCAGGCCCGGTTCTCCACACCCATCCCGCCGAGCGCCAACACCCGCACAGACCCGGGGAGCGAGGCGATGACGGTGTCCGCGTCGGTAATCTTCGACCCGGCTCCGCCGGTAGCGACCGTCGACCCGCGCTGGGCGTGCGCCGCCATTCGGTTGCCTCCCCGCTCGTTCGTCCAACACGCTATTCGCACTGGGAGTCGGAGGTCAATCACACGGTCGAATATCGGCGCGCCCGTCGGAAAGTGAACCTTTGGTAGGCTCCAGACCCCGGTACCCGAAGGTGATTCCTCGGTGGGCCGGGATTCTTCGGAAGTGACCGGGAGCCGTCGGGGGTGATGTGCCGATGTCCACAGACGACTCGTTCCTCGGCACGGCGGCGGAGACGACGGTCGCGGATCCCGCGGTCGCGGACCCGGAGACGGTCGAGTCGGAGACCACCCAGGCCCCCCCTGGTCGGGTCGCCCGCCGCCGGGACCGCAGGGTGCGCGACATCCTGACCGCCGCCGCCGAGGTGCTCGCGGAGCGCGGGTATCAGGGGTTCGTGCTCGACGAAGTGGCCGAGCGGGTGGATCTGACCAAGGCGTCGCTCTACCACTACTTCCCGAGCCGCGACGAGCTGGTGAGCTCGTGCCTCGAGCAGCTGGGTAGCAGCATGAACGAACAGCTGCTCGATCTGGTCGCCGACCACGCCGGCCCCGCGAGCGAGCAGCTGAGGCTGCTGGTGACCGCCCAGCTCGAGCTGACCACCTGGTCACGACCGGAGATGGCGCGGCTGTTCCTGCAACCGGTGGAGCTGCCCGAGCCCTACCGCGGCCGGACCCGCAGGGTGCGCGAGCAGCACGACGAGATATTCCGCTCGGTGGTCCGCCGGGGAATCGCCGCCGGCGAGTTCGGCGGTGCCTACGTCGGCGACGGAGACATCGCCTTGCACAACCTCTACGGGGCCATCAACCACGTGCCGATCTGGTTCCGGAGCCGCCGCAGGCGGGACTTCGACCAGATGGCCGAAGCCGTGGCCGGCAACGTGCTGCGGCTGTTCCGCTCACCCGGGTGACTCCTCGGCGGGCGGGGGCACCGAAGCTCGCGACCGGCTCAGGTCGAGGCGAACCGCAGCTCGGTCCAGTCGCCGTGGTCGACGAACACCGGATGCACCCGGGCGTCCAGCTCGACCTCGCCCTCGGTCCGGGCCAGCAGCCGGCCACCACCATCCAGGTCGACCGTGGCGATCGGGTACGGGACGTCGGCGGCGAACTCCGGGTCCAGCGTCCGGTGCACCACGATCGCGGAGTAGACCACTCCGGTGCCCGCGGCGTCCTCCCACCGCGACTCCGGGTGCGCACAGTACGGGCAGCCGGGTACCGGCGGGAATCTGCGGCGGCCACACTCCACGCAGGCCTGTACCCGGACCCGGCGCTCTCGCAGCCCCTCCCAGTACGGCGCGCTGTCCTGGTCGGGGGTGGGCCCGGTGGGGGCGAGCACGCCCGGCCGGTCGGTCTCGGTGCTGGTCATCTCGGCTGCCCCTCAACGCCCGGTGAATGCAGGTCGACGCTTGTCGGCGAACGCGCTGAGCCCCTCGTGCGCGTCATGGCTGGTCAGACAGTAACGAGAGGTGGCCTCGCGCTCCAGGCGCATGCCGGCAGACAACCCGGTGCCCTCCCAGTAGGCGGCGTTGAGCACCCGCTTGGCGTTCCCGACCGCCAGCGGAGACTTCTCAGCGACGTCGGTGGCGAACGCGATCGCGGCGGCCACCAGCTCGCCGTCGGGTACGACCCTGGAGACCAGCCCCCAGTCCAACGCCTCCTCCGGCGGCAGCAGCCGGCCGGACAGCACGAGCTCGCGGGCCCGAGCCGGACCGACCGCGTGCGGCAGCAGGGCCAGCACGCCACCGCCGCCCATCTGGCCGAAGTTCAGGTGGGCGTCGCCGATGCGGGCCGAGGTGGAGGCGATCGCGAAGTCACACGCCAGCATCAGCTCGATGCCTCCGGCGACCGTGATGCCGTTGACCAGCGCCACGAACGGCTTCGGGTGCTGCGGGATCTTCATGAAGATCCCGTGCATCTCGGCCAGGAAAGCGGGAAAGCCCTGTGCGTCGCGCTGCAGTTCCTGGTACTTCTTCATGTCGCCGCCGGCCGAGAAGGCCCGCCCCGCGCCGGTCACGGCCACCACCCGGACCTGCTCGTCGGCCACCAGATCCTCGAACGCCACACCCAGCGCGCGTCCGCTGGCCAGATCGATCGGGTTCAGCTCGGCCGGCCGGTTCATCGTGACCAGCCCCAGCTGGGCGGACCCCGCACCCAGCGCTATCCGCTCGACCAGCACGGCATCGTGCCCGCTCATGCAATGCCCCTCCCGCGCGTTCGAGCTCCGACGCCCACCTAACAGCGGGGACCGTTTCGGCGTCAAGACGTGGTTCGACGTCGGGGACGAACTTCGAACCGACGGTTGACCCGACTCGGGGCCCGAACTACCGTCGGCCGGGGAGGCGACACATGAGATCAGTGGCGATCGCGGGCGTGGGGTACACGAAGTTCACCAAGCAGTCCGGGCGGTCCGTGCTGGATCTGGCCACCGAGGCCAACCGGAACGCCGCCTCGGATGCCGGTCTTCCGCTGTCGGAGATCGACGGCGTGGTCAGCTACAGCGTGATGAACGACTCGGTGTCCAGCGAGGCTGTCGCCACCACGCTGGCGCTGCCGGGTCTGCGTTTCGTGGTCGATGCCCAGCAGGGCGGCCAGGCGCCGTCGTTCATGGTGCAGCAGGCCGCGATGGCGGTGGCCGCCGGCTACGCCGAGAACGTGCTGGTGTTCCGGGCTCTGAACGGGCGTTCCGGGATGCGGGTGGGCAACCTGCGGTTCGCCGGCGGCGCCGGCCAGTACCGCTACCCGATCGGCTACGGCGCGTACGCCATGAACATCGCCATGTGGGCTGCCCGCTACCTGCACGAGACCGGCGGGTCGGAGGCCGACCTCGCCGCAGTGGCCATCGCACAGCGCGAGTACGCGCAGGTCAACGAGCGCGCGATCCAGCGCAAGCCGCTGGACATGGAGACCTACCTGCGCTCCCCCATGATCGCCGCGCCGTTCCGGGCGGCCGACTGCACCAACGAGGTCGACGGCGCCTGCGCGGTGCTGGTGACCACCACCGAGCGGGCCCGAGACCTGCGCCACGAGCCGGCCGTGATCGCCTCCGCCGGCTACCGCGCGCTCCCCCGGCCCGGTCTGGACATCTCCGACCAGATGCTGTGTGACGACTACACCCGCAACTTCCTGCACCCGATGCGCGACGAGCTGTACGGCCGCGCCGGCATCACCGCAGCCGACGTCGACCTCGCCGAGATCTACGACTGCTTCACCGTCACCGTGCTGCTCGGGCTCGAAGGCCTGGGGTTCTGCCAGCGCGGCGAGGCCGCCGACTTCATCCGCTCCGGCGCCACCCGACCGGGCGGTTCGCTGCCGGTCAACACCCACGGCGGCCTGCTGTCCGAGGGGTACCTGCACGGGATGAACACCGTCGCGGAGGCCGCCCTGCAGGTCCAGGGGCGCTGCGAGCACCGACAGGTTCCGAATCACGAGGTCTGCGTGGTCACCTCCGGTGCGCTGGAGAACGGGTCGGCGCTGGTGCTGACCGCCGACCGGTGAACCCGGATCCGGGCGCCGGGCGGATCGTCCGGGGTCCGGAGCGTCCCGAACATGGCCCGGACGAGGTGGGCTGCCCACGGCGCGCTCATCACCGACCGCGATTAATCTCATGCACAGCGCTACGAGTACGCGACCGGTCGACGAAGGAGTAAACCGAGTGAGCGAGATTCAGACCGATTACGACAGCGTGGTGGTCGGAGCCGGGTTCGGTGGCCTGTACATGCTGAAGCGGCTGCGGGACGACCTGGGGCAGTCGGTTCGGCTGTACGACAGGGCGGGCGGCGTCGGCGGCACCTGGTACTGGAACCGGTACCCCGGGGCGATGTCGGACTCCTACGCCCACGTGTACTGCTTCTCCTTCGACAAGGAGCTGCTGCAGGACTGGGACATCCCGAACCGCTACGTCAAGCAGCCGGAAGTGCTCAAGTACCTGGAGCACGTCGCGGAGCGCCACGACCTGTACAAGGACATCCAGTTCAACACCGGCATGACCGGCGCCGAGTTCGACGAGCAACGCAACGTCTGGACCGTGCGGTTCGACGACGGTACCGAGGTCACCGCCCGCTACCTGGTCACCGCGCTCGGCCTGCTGTCGCACCGCAACATCCCGGCGTTCCCCGGGCTGGGCAGCTTCGCCGGCGAGACCTACCACACCGGCGCCTGGCCGGAGGGGGTCGAGTTGGCCGGCAAGCGGGTCGGCATCATCGGCACCGGATCCACCGGCGTCCAGGTGATCACCGAGATCGCCCCGATCGTCGGGCACCTCACGGTCTTCCAGCGCTCGCCGCAGTACACGGTACCGGCGGGCAACGGACCGATGCCGGCCGAGGAGCAGGCCGAGATCAAGCGGAACTACGACGCAATCTGGGAGCGTATCCGCAAGTCGATCATCGGCTTCGATGTCCCGGAGAGCGACGTGCCGGCGATGAGCGTCTCCGCCGAGGAGCGCCGCCGGGTGTTCCAGGACGCCTGGGACAAGGGCAACGCCTTCCGCTTCTCGTTCGGCACGTTCAGCGACATCCTGGTGGACCCCGAGGCCAACGAGGAGACCTGCAAGTTCGTCCGCTCCAAGATCGCTGAGATCGTCACCGACCCGGAGACCGCACGCAAGCTCTCGCCGCACGACCTGTACGCGAAGCGGCCGCTCTGCGACTCGGGCTACTACCAGCAGTACAACCGGGACAACGTCAACCTCGTGCACGTGGGCGAGACGCCGATCGAGGAGATCGTGCCGAGCGGGATCCGCACCGCCGACGGGGTGACCCACGAGCTCGACGTGCTGATCTACGCCACCGGATTCGACGCCATCGACGGCTCCTACAAGGTCCTGGATCTGAAGGGCCGAGGCGGTCGGACCATGCAGGAGCACTGGGCCGACGGGCCGACCAGCTTCATGGGCATGGCCACCAACGCGTTCCCGAACATGTTCATCGTCCTGGGGCCGAACGGCCCGTTCACCAACCTGCCACCCGCCATCGAGGTGCAGGGCGAGTGGATCTACGACGTGATCGCCCGGGCGGAGCAGGACGGCGCGGCGACGGTCGAGGTGACCCGGGAGGCCGAGGACGGGTGGACCAAGACCTGTGAGGACATCGCGAACGCGACCCTGCTCCCGCAGAGCAACGCCTGGTTCTTCGGCGCCAACATCCCGGGCAAGCCGCACGCGATCACCTTCTACCTGGGCGGGATGGGCGGCTACCGCGAGGCGCTGGACGAGATCGTGAGCGACGGCTACCGCGGCGTCGAGTTCCGCACCCCGGCAACCACCGGGTAGTGGGCTGCTCTGAGCCGGTGTCCCGGGTGGACGCGCCGAGCACGTCCACCCGGGACCGCCTCCTGCTGCCGGCGAATGTGGTGCGGGTCCCACAAGGTGTAGGTCACACCGGCGGCTAGCCTGGTCCGGAGCGGCATCATGGCCGGTCACGCGACCGGGACGACGATACAGGGAGTGGAAATCTTGGCTGAGACACGGACGCAGACCGACTACGACGCGGTCGTCGTCGGCGCCGGGTTCGGCGGCATCTACATGCTCTACAAACTTCGCGAGGAACTCGGTCTCTCGGTCCGGGTGTTCGACAAGGCGAGCGGCGTGGGCGGGACGTGGCACTGGAACCGCTACCCCGGCGCGATGTCGGACTCCCATGCCCACGTCTACTGCTACTCCTTCGACAAGGAACTGCTGCAGGAGTGGGACATCCCCACCAGGTACGTGAAGCAGCCGCAGGTGCTGAAGTACCTCGAGCACGTCGTCGAGCGCCACGACCTGGCCAAGGACATCCAGCTCAACACCGGAATGACCGGCGCCTCCTTCGACGAGGACCGTGGCGTGTGGCAGATCCGGCTGGACACCGGGGAGAACGTCACCGCGCGGTTCCTGGTCACCGCGCTCGGCCTGCTGTCCCACCGCAACATCCCCGACTTCCCCGGCCTGGGCAGCTTCACCGGGGAGACCTACCACACCGGCGCGTGGCCCGAGGGCGTCGACCTCACCGGCAAGCGGGTGGGCATCATCGGCACCGGGTCCACCGGCATCCAGGTGATCACCGACATCGCGCCCATCGTCGGTCACCTGACCGTCTTCCAACGCTCGCCGCAGTACTCCGTGCCCGCCGCCAACGGACCCGTCGCACCCGAGGAGGCCGCACGGATCAAGGGTGACTACGACCGGATCTGGGCGGGGGTACGCGAGTCGATCGTGGCGTTCGACGTCGAGGAGAGCACCGTCCCGGCGATGAGCGTGTCCGCCGAGGAGCGTCGCCGGGTCTTCCAGGACGCCTGGGACCGGGGCAACGGCTTCCGCTACATGTTCGGCACCTTCTGCGACATCGCCAGCGACGAGCAGGCCAACGAGGAGGCGGCGGCGTTCGTCCGCTCCAAGATCGCCGAGATCGTCGAGGACCCGGAGACGGCCCGCAAGCTGACTCCGACCGACCTGTACGCCAAGCGTCCGCTGTGCGACTCCGGGTACTTCCAGCAGTTCAACCGGGACAACGTCGAGCTGGTGCACCTGCGGGAGAACCCGCTCGAGGAGATCGTGCCGAGCGGCATCCGGACCGCCGACGGGGTCACCCACGAGCTGGACGTGCTGATCTACGCGACCGGCTTCGACGCCGTGGACGGCGCCTACAAGGTGCTGGACCTGCGCGGCCGCGGCGGGAAGGCGATGAGCGAGCACTGGGGCTCCGGCCCGACCAGTTACCTGGGCATCGCCACCCACGACTTCCCGAACCTGTTCATGGTGCTCGGGCCGAACGGTCCGTTCACCAACCTCCCGCCCAGCATCGAGGTGCAGGTCGAGTGGATCACCGGCCTCATCGCCGAGGCCGTGGAGCCGGGCGGGACGATCGAGGCGGCCAAGGACGCCGAGGACGACTGGGGCCGCACCTGCCACGAGATCGCGCACATGACGGTGTTCCCGAAGGCCGACTCCTGGATCTTCGGCGCGAACATCCCCGGGAAGCCGAACGTGGTGACGTTCTACCTGGCCGGTATGGCCAGCTACCTCGGCGTGCTGGACGACGTGGCCGGTGATCAGTACCGCGGCTTCGAGATCCGCACGCCGGCAACCACCGGATAGCAGCTCGGTCAGTACCGGTGTCCCGGGTGGACTCGCCGAAGCGTCCACCCGGGTGCGCCCCCTGTCCGACCGACATCACCGCCGATTGCTGGGAGTTCACGTGACCGCCGATCCCGACACCGACACACGAGCCGTGGACGGCGAGTTCGCCACCATCTCCGACGAGGCCGTGGCCAAGCTGCGAGGGATGATCGGGGAGCCGATCCGCAGCGACCGTCCGCACGTCACCGAGCTGACCCCGGACGCCATCCGGCACTACGCCTACGGGATCGGCGACCGTAACCCGCTGTGGGTGGACCCGGAGTACGCGGCCGGCCGGGGCCGCGTCCAGTGCGCCCCGCCGAGTGCCCTGCTGGCCATGGACAAGGTGTTCAGCGGCTACGTCACCGGCCTGCCCGGCATCCACGCCATGTGGGCCGGCGCGGACTTCGTGTTCGAGCGGCCGCTGCGCGTCGGCGACCGCCTCACC
>JAJCYC010000157.1 GCA_029263115.1 Pseudonocardia sp.
GCCGCCGCCCAGCAGGCCCGGCTGCAACTCCCACAGCAGCGGGTGGGGCCAGATCACAGAAGAACACCCGGCCTCCCGCCTGCGACGGATGGGGCCAGATCAGAGGAGAACTCCGGGGCCAGTTCTGGTTGACACAGCCACCAAGGTCGAGCGGCGCCGGGTCCTCGCGAACAATCGAGACTGGGCCTCCGCTACCTCGGTACGCCGTGACTGGATGCGCGGTCTGCTCGCCCGCCGTGCCGCTCCGCGCGACGCCTTGCCCTACATCGCAACGACCCTCGCTCGTGCCGGGCACGACCTGCGCCGCGCGATGGAGTCCGGCCACCCCACCGCGTGCGAGCTGCTCGGCCTCACCCCGACCGGGAGCGTCTACGCCGGGCGGGCGAATCCGATCGAGGCCCTCACCGCGACAGCCACGTCGGCCCGGGCCACGCAGCTGATTCTCGCGGTGCTGCTCGGGGCGGCCGAGGACGCCACCAGCCGCCAGACCTGGCGCAACCCGACCCGCGACAACCGCGCCTACTTCACCGCGCTGCGGGACTGGGGCTACCCGCTGTCCCCGGTCGAACAACTCGTCCTCACCGACGGCGACGCACGATCCGGGCCCGCCGACACCACGACCCCCGGCGAGGCCGCTCGCGGCGCTGAGGACGGCCCGCAGAACCGCGCGGTCCTCGACGCCGTCACCGATGACGGCATGACGGGCGGCGAGGAGCTGTCCACCAACTGACGTAGGACCGGGTGGGGCCGCTGGGCGGCCCCACCCGGTTCGTCACCGAGAGGAGGACCGGCGATGTCCCTGGACTGCTTCACCCCCTACGACTGGAGCCGCAGCTACCTACTGCCCGCCGACGTGGCCAGCAACATCCCGCTGCGCGGCAGCGTCGGCATGCTCGGCGCCCACAACGCCGCCCGCGGCCTGCTCATTGAGACCTGCCGCCATACCGGCGCCTACCCGATCGGCCTGCACTACGCCGAGACCGTGCTGGACGACGACGCGATCATCGTCGTCGACGTCACCGCGACCGCGCAGCTGCCCACTGGTGCCCCACTCACCGTGCACACCCGCACCAAGCACCGGTGCCATAACGATGCTCGCGACGACGACTGGTCGATCAGCGTCGACGGTGTCGCACATCCCGACGGGAACCGGAAGCGGCCGCCGTCGCCGCCGATGCAGGGCTGGATCGTCCACCGGCTGGTGCGCCGACCGACGTCGGGCTGACCGGGCCGCGGCTGAGCGCATCGCCTGTGCATCGGCCGCGTGTCGTCGGGATGATCGTGTGTTCGCCGGTGGCGTCCTGGGGCACGGCGTGGGCAGGAGACGCCCGAAGGTCAGCACACCGCGGGCGGGGCGAGCGGCGATGAACCCCGGCCCGGTCCGACCGGGTGGGACGAGCCTCGCTGCGCTCGGACGCCTGACGGCGTTCCCACCCCGCTCGGACGAGCCCGGAACCCCCGCCGTCCCTGACGGGACCCCACCCGCGCCGCGCTGAGGCCAGGGCCGCGTCATCCACCAACCACCGAGCACCAGGGAGCAACCGTCATGAACAAGATCACCGTCCACGGCAACCTCACCGGCAAGCCCGAACTGCGCCACTCCCGCTCCGGGGTCCCGGTCGCCACGTTCACCATCGCCGCTAACCGGCGCCGCCTCAACCGCCAGACCGGGAACTGGGTGGACCTGCCCGCGGTGTTCCACCGGGTCGTGTGCTTCAACGCCCTGGCCGAGAACGTCGCCGCGAGCCTGGACAAGGGCACCCCGGTCGCGGTCACCGGCGAGTTCGCCGACGACAGCTACAAGCGCGAGGACGGCACCAGTATCCGCCGGATCCAGGTCGAGGCCGCCGATGTCGCCGCGAGCCTGCGCTACGCCACCGCCACCCTGGTCCGCAACCCGCGCGCCACCACGACCGGCCCGGCTCCCGACGCCGAGCCGCCGGCCGCGGACAGCGACTCCGCGCCCGACCGCGATGCCGAGCGTCCTGCGCTCGAAGTCGTCGGATCCGACTGAGCGACAGCCTGTGGGCCTGGACCACGGTCCGGGCCCACGGGCACGCGCAGAGTCCGACATCGTCGGGTCCTCCTCGCGTCGACATCGCACCGTGCCCACGGGCGCGACCACGCGCCAGCAACGCCACGACCGCGCTCCGCGGCCACGGTGTGGCGCGCGGCCCGCGCCCGCGGGCCGTCTTGGTGCTCCGACGCGAGGAGGACGACCCGATGCACGATCGCACCCGGCAAGAGCCCGGCCGACCGGCGGTAGTGCGCCGCGACGGTGGTCGAGTTGCGCCAGTAGACGTCGGCCGTCGGCGCGACGCTCGGCCGTCGGCTGCAACGGCGGAGCCGTTCGGGCGGCTCGGATGGGCCGCGCTGCATGTGGCCGGTCTTGGGTGGCCGGTGTTCCCGGTACGGCCGTACGCGAAGGTCCCGGCGATCACCGGCTGGGAGGACGCGGCCACCACCGATCCCGACCAGATTACTGAGTGGTGGGCGACCCGAGGCTGGAACATTGGGATCCCGGCCGGCAGGGCTGGCCTGCTGGTCATCGACCTCGACCGCGGCGGCCCCGATCCGGCTGGTGGGCAGTGGGCCGGTGCCGTCGATGGCACCGAGGTCCTTGCCAACCTGGCCGCCGCGGCCGGGGAGCCGCTTCCGGCCACCTACGCGGTGTTGTCGCCCTCGGGAGGTCGGCACTTCTACTTCCACCAACCCGACGGTGTGAGGCTGCGCAACACCCAGGCAGCGCTCGGCCCGCTGATCGACACCCGCGGACACGGCGGATTCGTGCTCGCCGCCGGCTCCCAGCTGCCCGGCGGCACCTACCGGGAGCTGCCGCGGCCGGTCGCGGCACTGCCCGGCTGGCTGGCTGCCGCTCTCACCGACCGATCCGAGGCCGACACTCCCGCCACGACCCGCCGAACCGTAGACGAGCCCGCGCAGTCGGGGTGGCGCCTCCAGGCTTACCTACGGGCGGTCGTCGAGGGGGAGCGGCGCAACGTGGCCGCCGCACCGGTCGGACAACGGCACCGCACGCTGCTGCGGGCCGCGCGGCGGCTCGGGCAGTGGGTCGGCGGCGGCGCCATCACCGCGCACGAGGCCCGTGCCGTGCTTACCGACGCCGCCGGCCACTTCCTCGGGGTCGAGGGCTACACGGCCCGGCAGGTCGATCGCGACATCAGCGACGGGCTCGCATACGGCGCCCGACGACCCCGCCATCGAATCCCTCACCGCATCGCTGCCGACGAATGATCCGCTCGCGAGCTCCGCGGCTGTCGGGGTGGGCCCGCCGACAGGCCAGCACACCGGCCGCGGGGCCGCGTCGGCCCATCGGGGTGGCAGGGCCCCGGTCCGAGTCGGCGGCACGGGCCTCGCTGCGCTCGGACGCCTGCCGGCGTTGCCCCCGCTCGGAGGAGCCCCCCACCAGCCGTCCCTGCGGGACCCCGCCGCCGGCGTGCTCGGGGCACCGGCGGCGTTCCCACCCGACCGCATGCCCCGGAGACCCGCCATGCCCGCACCTCATCGCGCCAATCGGCGCGGCCGCGCACCCGGCGTTCGGGTGGCCGTCACAGTGCTCGTCAGCGCGGCGCTGGCGAACTACAGCTGGTCCAACGATCACGAGCCCGACCTGTCCGAGGTCCTGGCCGCCCTTGGCCGTCCTCGTCATCCCGATGTACTGGCAGCGGGCGAACAGGGCGTTCGGCGCGCTAAACCGCCCGCCGTCAGCACCGCCCGACACGACGATCTCCATGACGGCGGCCCGCCGACGTTGCGAACCACGACCACGACGCCGCCCGACGGTTCGTAGATCTCGCCCTTGACGGCGGCCTTGGCGACCACTACCGGCGAGCTGCCGAACTTGGCACCGCCCTGGCCGTCGAGCACGGGTTCAGCGACGACCCGCAGCTGGTCGCCGAAGCGGTCGTCGTCTTCGTCGACCCCGGCACCGCTGATGGCAAAGGGCGCGTGCGGCACCAACAGGCAGGCCGTTGACCTCCGGGTGTCGGGAGTCGCCGGATTCCCCATGGCTGATCCGTGGTTGCTCGGTCTGATCACCTCGCACCCGGCGTCAATGGTGCCGGCATGTGGTGACGGGTCGTGCCTCCGGCGCACGGCACCGATGGATCGCCCCGAGGGTCAGCACACCGGGGCGGGGCAAGCGGCGATGAACCCGGACCCATCCGACCGGGTGGGACAGGCCTCGCTGCGCTCGGACGCCCTGACGGGCGTTCCCACCCAGTCGGACGAGCCCAGAACCCCCGCCGGCCCTGCGGGCCCCCACCCCGGCGCGCTGAGGCAAGCCGCGTTCCAGCGACACCGAGCACCGGAGGCCCTGATGACCACCACCCGCGAGATCACCGAGACCGACACCCGCGCCACCCGCCTGCAGGCCCTCGAGTCCCAGGTCTGCCGGGCCCGCGACGACCTCGCCTACGCCGCCGCGAACGCCGACATCGGCTGCGCCATCAGCGCCACCGAACAGCTCGCCACGCTGCTGCAGCACACCTTGCAGGAACTCAGCTGCCTCGCCGGTGAGGTCAGCCCGCGCTGACCCCTCCAGGCGGGTCCGCTCCGGTGGAGCGGACCCGCATCGGGCCGCCTGGCCGTCCGACCTCCTCCGTGCCGAGAACTCCTTCGTCGACAACCCGCACGATCGGCGCCATCTCACTGGATTATCTCGCGGACGTCTGCGGAATGCAGCAAGGCGTACAGATCGGACACTCGTTCCGTCGCGCCTCGCGTGTGTGCGTGGCTGAACAGCATCCGCTGTTTGGCCCGCGAGATCGCGACGAACAGGGTCGACGCTCCTTCTCGATCGTCGCGGCGGTGACTCCACCACGTGTTGTCGTCAAGGCCGAGCATGATCACGGTGTCGTACTCGAGCCCCTTGCTCTTGTGGATGGTCAGTAGTGACACGGCATCGCGTCCGGCGAAGTGGTCGAACACGCCCGGCCAGGTTGGCATGCTGCTGCACCTCCCGAGCTGGTGGCGGAGGGCGTCGACGGTGCTGTCGAGCAGCCACTTGTCGCGATACGCGGGATGGATGCTGCGGAAGGTCGCCGGACCCCCCAGGTAGTCCGATGCGTGGTCGACGAGCGACCTGGCGCGCGGTTCGTTGGGCGGACACCTCGCGACGCTCTGCCGCCACCGGTCGACGTGCCTGCCGAGATCCTCGGAGACCTGTCGTCGTTCGACGTCGTCATCGACCTCTCGGAGCCAAGTGAGGTGCTCAGTGACCGCCGTCCAGGCGCCTGGGTCGCGCGCGCCGGCCATCAGCCTGAGCAGCGGAAGCACGACCCCGGTCAGGGGCGAGGCGAGTAGGTCCTGGAGCGGGACTCCCGGGACCACGTCCTTGCTGTCGTTCCGCACTCGAAGCCCGACCTCCGCGAACGCGTCCGAGATCTCGCCCTCGGCCTGTTCCGACTTCTGCCGGACCAGGAGGGCGTAGTCGCCCGGTACTGTTCCCCGTTCGGCGACGTCATCGCGGATCCACGCCGCGATCGTCTCGGCCTCGTCACGTCGCCGACTGAACCGCCAGATCCACGCGTGATCGCCGTCGATCGTCGTCGTGCTCGACGACTCCACCGCGGGTGACTCGCTGTCGAGACTCACGGCGACCACGTGTTGCAACGCCACCAAGCCCGTGGAGGATCGGCGGTTCAGGCGGAGGGTGAAGGCCTCTGCGCCGAACGAGGACGCGAACTGAACGAACGCGTCCGGCCGAGCGCCGGCCCAGCCCATGATGCGCTGCTTCTCGTCCCCCACGGCCGTCACGACGACGTCCGAACCGCCGAACAGCGACTCGAGCAGATCGAACTGGGCATAGGTCGTGTCCTGGAACTCGTCGACGAACACGTACGGGAAGCTGGCCCGCACGGCACGCCCGAGCGGGGCCGAAGCCCGCTGCGCGAGCTCCGCGAGCCGGTTGATCATGAAGAAGGTCAGCTGCCCCGTCTGGACCGGATCGTTCCGCGACCACCAGTCGGCAATCTCCTCGTCGTGGTGGCCCGCGGGCCGGTCGGCGTCGTTCAGGCGGTGCGGGCCCACAACCCTCAACTCGAAATCGAGACCCGCTTCCTTCGTCACCTCTGGGGCCGGTCGGTGAGCTTCCAAAACCGCCTCTCCGCGCACGTTCGGCACCTTGATCCATTCGTAGTTGCCGATTGGTCGGTGCTCGGGCGGCAGGCACAGCCGGAACCGGTCGAGCATCGACTTCGCGAAAGCGTCGAAGGTCATGGAGACGAACCGGCGGCCGACGACCGGGCCGACGCGGGTACGGACCCGCTTCCCGAGGTTGTCGGCGGCGTCCTTCTTGAAAGAGATGGCGAGGATCCGCTGCGGAGGTGCGCACTGTCCGGTCATCAGCAGGTAGGCCGCTCGCTGGGCGAGGAACTCGCTCTTCCCCGCCCCGGGTCCGGCTTTGACGTGAGCGTTGCCCGGGTGACGGACGGCGTCCATGGCGGCGGGCTCCAGGTCGTCGATGCCCACCGGGGTCCACTCGTCGGTCGGCTCAGGCATCGCCAACCTTCTCGATGTTGCCTCGCACGTACCGAAGGAGGGCCGTGATCTCGGCCGGAGCGTGCGCGGCAAGTCGCTGGTCCGGGATGACGGCCAGCGCGCGGGCGTGGGTCGAGGGCTTGCCCCGCCCGAGGAACAG
The DNA here is from genome assembly GCA_029263115.1 of Pseudonocardia sp. GTDB lineage: Bacteria > Actinomycetota > Actinomycetes > Mycobacteriales > Pseudonocardiaceae > Pseudonocardia. The sequence goes on from JAJCYC010000157.1 coordinate 6,659, forward strand.
GTAGCGGTAGAAGTCGTAGTCGAGTCCCGCGACGGGCGCGCGCTCTTCGTACCCGTCGCCGAGCACTGTGTTCTGCGCATCACCTCGTCCGCTCGGCCCCTGCTGGCCCGGCTCCAGCCGCCGGTACTCGACGGGAAAGGCGGTCAGCATGCTCATGTCCAGGTCCAACGGCTCGCAGAAGAAGATTCCGTACTCGCGCAGGTGCGTCACCCACGCCGTCAGGACCGCATCGTGCTCCGGAGTGCTGGGCTCAGCGCCGACGAGCGACTCCGCCGACAACGGGCCCTCGCCGTGCACCGCCGCCTCGGGCCGGTACTTGCCCAACTCCTCGACCGCGGCCCTGATCCGCCCGATCCCTGCACCATGGCGCCCACGATCAAGGTCGAGCAACGTGGCGTGCGGGATGTCGAGCGCGGTCAGCAGCCTCCACAGGTGGTTGACGTGCCGCCCACCCAGCGGGACGACGGCCACGCTCGACCGGTCGACAGGGATCCCCAGCGCGTCGCCGATCCTCGGCAGCACGGCTTGCTCCGAACTGCCCTCACCAAGGATCACGAAGCTCGCGAAGTACATCTCGGGGAAGCGCATGATGGCCTCCTGGACGTACTTGGCCTCCTCCTCGGGGTCGGCCGGCACCGTGATGCGCTTGATGAACGACCGTCCCGCGTCGCACCGGAAGAAGCGGACCTGATTCGGTCGGATCCGCGACATCACGCTCGCCGAGTGGCTGGAGATGACGGCCTGCACCCGATGCCGCCCGGCGAGGTCCTGCAGTTGCCCGACGATACGGGCGAGGTAGAAGGGTGAGAGATTGTTCTCCGGCTCCTCGACCGCGACGACTGTGAGCGCCGGCAGCTGCAGCCCGGCGCTCTCGAAGCGCTCGGCGTCTGCGGCGGCGACCTGCTCGACGTCGATGGTGGCGGCGGTGAGGGCGAGGTAAAACAGCGACCGCTGACCCCGGGTTCCGCAGCTGACTGACGGCCTGGACACGGAAACCTGCGCCTGACCTGCGGATACGCGAATTGACCGCCCGGCAGGCGTGTGTCCAGGCGGTCGCATCTGCGCAGGTCAGCGGCTTGTCCACAGCGCCGGCCCTGGCGGGACCCGTCGCCGGTGGAGAGCGGAACCTGCGCTCGGAGGCTACGCATGGCGCGGTTCTCCCCGACGGATTTAGACCGCGACGCGCCGTCATCACGTGGGCCAAGTCAGCGGCTGTCTTCATGTTCTCGCAGGTCACGGCCGGACGCGGCGGGCGTCACGGAGCAAGGGCCTGCAAGTAGCGCGTCCGCGCGTGTTCGTGGCTTCTCGACGTTTCGGCTGGTCGGCCGTTCGAACACGCGTCGAACGTGTGTCCAGGGGTTTCGAGGATTCTGAGGCACCTTCACGGCTCTGAACTGCGGTTATGTCGATGTGCGTGTCCAGAATCGCCTCCCAGCTGCGGAACGCGGGCTGACCGTCGCTGAGGTCGTCGACGTCCCGCTCGCGGCCCTCCTCGTCCGGGCGCAGGAAGAAGGACGCCCCGCGGACGAACTCCTCGAGCCGCACGTCGATCGCTCGGACTCCCAGGTGGGCATCGGTGTTGGCCGCGTGGACCTCCTTCCACCTGGAGTCCATCGCAGTCACAATCGACTCCAGCCCCTTCTCGGCGCCGAAGACGTCGCCGAGCGTCTTCCCGGTCGTGTCGAGTGCCGTCTTCAGCTCTGCCGACCACTTGATCGCGTTCCACAGCCGGCCCTTCATGAGCGCGCCCACCTGGGACATGGCGTCCCGTACGGCAGGGACGTAGACGACCTGGAGGTAGCTGCGCTCATGCGGGGGGAGCGGGAACCGGTTGTCGTCCGACGGCTCGTCCTCGAACGAGGTGATCGCGTCGATGCGGGAGTCGATCAGGCCGTCGAGACCGTTGTCCTGCCAGGTGGCCTCCAGCCGGACACGGCAGCGCAGGTCACCGTTCACGTCCGCACACACGTGCTGGAAGAACGCGGGAACGCCCGACTCGGCCGCCGTCTCGTCTTGGTCCAGCTCCGGGAATGAGAGGTGCACCTCGATCGAGAGTAGGCGCTCGGCGGCTGGGCTTTCGCCCTGCCGGACGTGGAAGTCACCTCGTCGAAGGCGCCGCTGCGCGGTCGTCGACCCGAACACCCGCAGCAGGGCCTGCATAGCCGCGGTCTTCCCGGATCCGTTCGCTCCTACGAGTGCTGTGAGGTCAGGGTCGAGGTCGATCTCGGTCCGCACGCCGAAGCAGCGGAAGCCCTCAACGACGAGTCGGTCGATGCGCACGGTCATTCAACTCCTGTATCGGTCTGGCTCGTTGGGTCTTCGCGCGGCGTGACTGATCCGCTACAAGTTGGTGGTGGGCGGCGGTACAACGGCAGCGAGGCAGGGTCGCGGAACACCGCACGGGGGCACGGTGGCCGCGGCGCGATCGCGCACCAGCAGGCAGACGTCCGGCCGGCCGGGTGTAGCCCTAGACGACGCCCGGGGCCCAGCACGATCGACGTCCAGGGCAGCGGCCGGGATCACCACCACCGCGCGGTGACGGTCAGCGATCGGATGCGGTGGACGACGATCCGGCTCGACTTGCCGGCACCCGCTCCACGCTGCAGCGCGTGCGGGGTGACCCGGCGAACCGGCCGCGCATCAGACGCGGGATCTTGCACCTATCGCCGGCTGCGGTCGAGCCCGCAGGCGATCGAGCACGGTCACCACGAGCCCGGACGAAAGGCCGCCAGTACGATCATCCGGGATCCCAACGGCGTCGGGTTCGTACTGACGGCAGTTCATCCAGGCTGAACCCGCGGACTGGTGACCTGTCGGATTCGTCTGTGTCGTGTTCGTCCTCAGGGCCGGGTGCCGGTGTAGCGGTTCCAGGCGCCGGCGGCGGCGTGGTGGTGTCGGTGCGCGGTGTCGGCGCCGTAGCCCAGGGCGTCGGCGACGACCGGTGCGGGGGCTTGGAGGGTGAGCTCGCGCAGCGCCGCCGTCCGGGACCGGTTGGTCTGGATGCCGAGGGCTTGGAGCTGGTGACCGAGGGTGCCGGCGGTGAGGGGTTGCCCGGCGCGGCCGCCGGGGAACAGCCACCGACTGCCGGGGTTGGCGGCCGTGTTCATGTTCGTGCGGGCGGTGAGGAGCTGGCGGAGCAGCTCGGCGAACGGCTCGGGGACGGGTGTGGCGGGGTGACCCAGCCGGAGCGCGAGCTGCCCGTCGTCGTGGTGGATGACGTCGTCGATGGTCAGGCGCAGCAGGGTGCTGACGGGCTGGGCGAACAGCAGCAGGAGCAGCGCCGCGACCCGGGTGCGGAGCTCGATGGTGGTGTCGGTGAGCGCGTGGCGGATCAGTTCGAGCCGCTCGGGTTGGCTGATCGGGTTGCGTCCGGTGCTCGCGATGGTGGGGATCTTCAGCCGCGGCATGTGCTGGGCGCCGATGGCCCAGGTGAGGAATCGGCGCAGCTCGGGATGCGGGTGCTCGACGTGGAACATGTCCAGATCGGCTTGCCTGGTGTCGGTCAGGCGCCGGTCGTGGTCGGCGAGCCAGAGCAGGAAGCGGTGGGCGTTGTTCCATGCTCCGGCGGCGCTGTTGCGGCTGCCGGCCGAGAGCGGGTGGCGGCGGGCGGTGGCGTGCAGGGCGGGGAGTTGTTGCCAGCGCAGGAACTGGCGTAGCAGCCGAGCGTGGTCGGGGTTGGCGACACCGGCGAGGCGAGCGAGGGCCCATTGCTCGAACATCGGGATCTGCCGGTCGATCACGGGCAGGGCGCCGGTGGCCATGAGCAGGTCGCGCAGGTGCGCGGTGGTCCGCCAGCTCGGCAGGGCGTGCAGGCCCTGGTGGGTGAGCGCGATGTCGCCGCGGGCGAGACCGCGCAGCGTGGCGGTGACGTGCGGGTTGTTGTTGATCCAGCAGATGCCGCGAGAGGGTTCGGGCATCGCGGCCAGGTGCTGCAGCAGCCCGGTCAGGGCGGGGTGGGTGTGCCCGGTCCCGTCGTCGAGCAGCCCGCGCAGCTTGGCGGTGAAGGTGGCGCGGCTGCGGGTCCGGGTGCCCTTGTCCGGGCGCGGGCGGGGGCTCACTTGTCGGGGCGGATCCGGGCTCGGGTCGGTCGGATGGCCGGGTGGGTGTCCGACCGTGCCGCGGCCGGGTCTCGCTGCTCGTCGGCGGTCGCGGCGCGCGGGGCGGCGTTCTCGGCGGCGGTGTGGATCAGGTCTGTGGGGGTGGTGTCGAAGATGTCGCAGAGCGCGGCGAGCAGCATCATGGACAGCCGTTCCGGGGTGCCGGTGACCAGGCGGTGGACCTGGGAGGCCGACAGCTCGACGCCGCGCTCGGCCAGCAGCGGGACCAGCTCGGTGGTGGAGAACATGCCGTGGCCGGCCATCAGCTCGCGCAGCCGCCACTGGTAGCTGACCCGTCGTCTCATCACAGCCCTCCCCGTCCGTCGTTCTCGTGTTCGCGTGCGTGGCTGATTGGCTGGAGCGCGGCGGCGAGGGTGGCGTCGAGCGCGGTGCGCAGGGTGCGGGTGCGGAAGTCCGAGGACACGCAGGTGTAGATCGCGGTCGTGGAGGCGTGCTCGTGCCCGGCCTGGTGCTGCACGAACAGCGCGTCCCAGCCGTCCTCGATCAAGTGCGTGACGTAGGAGCGGCGCAGCGAGTGGAAGTCCAGCCCGGCGGGCAGGCCGAGCTCGGCGCGGTAGGCGGCGAAGCGGTGGTTGATCGGGGAGAGCCCGACCCGGTCGGCGCGTTCGGTGGGCCAGAGCGCGCCACCGCGCGCGCCGGTGAGCGGGCGCACGGTGGTGATCCACTCGTCGAGGATCTCGCTGCTCCACGGCCAGACCGCGAGCACGCTGCGGCGTTTCGGTGGGGAGCCGGCCATCGCCTTGCCGTGGCGGACGTAGCAGACCCCGTACTCGCCGAACTCGACCGCGCGCGGGTTCGGCCCGAAGTCGGCGACGTCGAGCATCCGGGTCTCGTTGCGGCGCAACCCGAACGCGTAGGCGACCTTGAATAGGGTGGCGTCGCGGAACGCGGCCAGCCAGCCCTTGCGGCCCGCGGCGCGGATCCGCTCGACCTGGTCATCGGCGTGGTCGAAGAAGGTCTGCAGCTCGTCGCGGGTGAACGCGCGGCGCGACGGGTCGGACTCGGCGTCCTGGACGTGGACCGCGGTGTTCCAGTCGTGCACGACCTGCACCGGGTGGGTGCCGAATCGGCGCTCGCACTCCCCGGCCCAGCCGTAGGCCGGATCGGTGAGGTAGGCGCAGAACAGCCGCACCGCGATCTGGTAGCCGCGCAGCGACGACGCCCGCAGCCCGCGCACCGCCCGCAGGTCGGTCATCCAGTCGTCGAGCAGCTGCGCGGTCCACAACCACGGCCAGGTCTGGGCGTGCGCGGCGAACGCCCGGACCTGTCGCTCCCGGCCGGTCACCGTGGCCGTGCCCAGCCGGCGGGCGAGCTGCTGGTTGCCCCAGCCCTGCAGCATCGCGGCCAGGACCTGCTCCTCGGGGTGCAGCAGCGCCACCCCGTGGGCGACCAGCACCAGCTCCGCGGCACCCGGCCCGAGCCCGTCCCTGCCTGCCACCCAGCCACCATGCCCTCGCGTTAGATGCGGGAATCTCGCACCTGTTGCGGGCTGCGGTCAAGTCCGCAGGTCATCGGGCATGATCTCCATGAGCCTGGGCGGTGACGTGCCCAGGTAGGAACCGCGGGCCCAGGTCAATCGCTTGCCGCAACCGTGTCGAGTTCGCATCCGATGCGATTGAACTCAGAAGCCAACTGGGCAGCGAGATATGAGTGCTTGCGATGCATCCTCAGGGCGGTCGATGCGTTGTCGATGCGGAACGGGGGCGTTCCGAGTAGCGGCGTGGCCGCGAAGTTCGCAATGCTGTCGACGCCGCCTGAAAACTGACCCCGTGTCGCCGGTGGAAGGGGGTCAATTTTCGCCCGGCGTTGACAAATGCAAGGGCATCGTAGAAGAGGTCGCGTGCGCCGAGGGCCGAACGTGGCGACAACGGCTCCGCAGCGCTTGGTCGGTGCAATCGGCGGTCGTGGAGCGAACTGAGAAGGGTCGCGAATCGGCGCGTCGTCGGGTGCGGGCCGAAGGTCCGCGGCACTGTCAGATCGTCGTGCGCTTCTCCGATGCCGAGCTGGTCGTAGTCCGGGAGCGTGCCGCGTTGGCTGGTCTGGCGGTGGGCGCCTGGGTCGGTCAGACCGTGCTCGGCGTCGCGACGGGCGGCTCGGGTGCCGTGGTCGGGCTGCCTGATCTGCTGCGGTTGCACGCGGACGCAGTTTCCGTTGAGCGTGCCGCGAGGGCGGCCGGTGCCCGGCACGAGGATGTGATGGAGATGCTTCTCCGGCTTGACGCCGCCGTCGATGTGGTCGTCGCCGAGCTCGACCGGGCACATCGATGATCACGAAGGTGGTGCACGGGTGGAGGGTCGGCGGGTTGATCGCGTACCTGATGGGGCCGGGCCGCGCGCAGGAGCACGTGCGTCCGCGGGTCGTGGCGAGTTGGGACGGGCGGGACGCTGCGTGGCAGCCGCCCCAACTCGGTGATGGCGAGTCCGGCCGGGATCTCGGGCCGCTGATCCGGGCGCTTCGCGCACCCGCGGTGGCGGCCGGCTTGCCGGAACACGACGACGAGGGCAAGCGGGGGTACGTGTGGCACTGCTCGGCCCGGGTGGCGGGCGGCGACAGGGTGTTGTCGGACGCCGAGTGGGCTGAGGTAGCTCGGGAGCTGCTCGACGGGGCCGGGGTCGCGGCCCGGGATGACGCGGGCGGGCCGCGGTGGGTCGCGATCCGGCACGCCGATGACCACATCCATATCGCGGTGGTGCTGGTGCGGCAGGACACCTGCCGGCGGATCTGGCCCCGCCGGGACTACCCGCGGTTGAGGGAGGCGGCGCAGCGGATCGAGCGGCGGCTAGGGTTGACGGTGACGGCCTCGGCGGACGGGACGGCGGCGCGGGCGCCGAGTCGTGGGGAGTTGGAGAAGGCGCGACGGCAGGGGCGGGAGCCGGCGCGGGTCGAGCTGGCGCGGGCGGTGCGCACCGCGGCCGTGGCGTCCAGCGACATCGCCGGGTTCGTCTCCGCGCTGGAAGGCGCCGGATACCTGGTGGAGCTGCGGCGGGGGCCGTCGGGGGATCCGCTCGGGTACAAGGTGGCCCGTCGCGGTGATGTGAGCGCGGCCGGCGGAGTGGTGTTCTACAGCGGCAGCAAGCTGGCCCCGGACCTGTCGTTGCCGCGGTTGGTGCGGGGCTGGGAGGAGGCGGCGCAGGGTTCTGACGCGGCGGTTCCGGTGGATGCCGCGCGGCGGCGGGTGGAGGGTGCCCGTGCTGCGGTGGGCGCGGCGCGGCGCGGTCACGGCGTCGAGGACGCGGACGGCATCGCGCACGCAACGCGGGACGTTCTGACCGCGATGGCGGGCTGGTCGGGTGAGCTGGGTGGGGCCGCGGAGGCGTTCGATCGGGCTGCGCGACCGCCGCGAACTGCTGTGGCCGCGCCGGGCCCATCGGGGGCGGGGCTGCGCCGGGTCGCCCGGCAGTTGGTCCGGCGGCGCGGGATGCTCGGGGTCTCGGACGAGCCCGGAGCAGCGATGGTGGCGTTGGCCGTGGCGATGGCAGCGTTGCTGCGCGAGATCGCGGCGTGGCAGCGCGAGCGTGATCGCGAGCACCAGGCCGCGGCGGCGCGGGCAGCGGCGGACGTCGTCGGCCGGTGGGCCGCCGCGAAGTCGACGGGACCGGGCACCCGGGATGTCCTGGTCGACCACGGATCCGCAGCACGCCGACCACGTATCGACCGTCCGGTGCAGCGACGCTCCGCCCAGCCGCGCGACTGAACCGGTCGCGCCTGGGTTCGCGGTCGGAGGGGGATCGGATGCCACGCGCTCGCCAGGCCGTCAGCGTCGTCGTTGCGTTGGTGGGTCTGCAGGACACGTCGGTAGTTGCGCACCGGTCGGGCACCGACGGGGCCGCGGTGAGCGTCCGGGTCGGTGGGGCGCTGGTCTATATGCATGACGCCGGGACGGTGTCCGCGGTCGCCCGGGCCTGGAACACGATCGCCAGTACCGCGCGTCTGCTTCCCTGGGAAGGTGACCCGAAGCGGGTTGAGGGGGTTCGTGGCGTCGCGGACCCCTCGGTCATGGTCGAGCTCTCTGGTAGCCCTGTTGTGTTCGCTCGCATGGAGCGTCCGCCAGGACGGGCCAGCTACCTGCGAGTGGCGCTCGGCCGGATGATGTTCGACGTGCGCGATGTGGGCGCGTACAGCTCGACGATGATGGCGTTCCGCAAGGCCGAGGAGCTCGTCGCCGCCACGTTCCTCCCCGCCCGAGCCGTGAGCGCACGCGAGCAGGCCGCGCGCGACGCCGCCCGTCTGTTCGCCGCCCCCCGCGGACTGCGTCGGTTCACGCCTCCCGAACGCGCTGCAGCAGCGGTTCCGGCGCACAAGATCCGTGTCGCCGGACGTGAACTGAGGAGGGCCTGAGGTACGATCCCCGACTACCCGCTGCCGACGTTGGGTGGCTACGAAACCTACCAGCTCGCGCAGATCGCCACGTTCATCGCTGATCGGCTTGCCCGGCACCGCGCCTCTGCCCGCGGGCGCGGCGGCCGGGCGGCCCGCGCCACCGCGGTGCGGGACCTGACCGCAGCGGCCACGGCACTCGACGCCGCTGTCGGCGCCACCGAACCGACCCCGACCGGCCAGCTTCCCCGGCCGCTCGACATGGCCTCGTACACGACGGCCCGTGAGCTGATCAGCTCCGGGCCGCGATCGGCCGATGTCGTCTCCCTCGCCGGTAGCGGCGGACAGGGGTGGGCGGTGGTGGGACACGTGCCGGGCATCGGCCCGGTCGGCGCTGCGGTCGGCACCCGAGACATCGCCGACGCGCTGCGCGTGCACCTGCTGACCAGGCCGGTCGCGGAAATCGCGCCCTGGGCTGTGAGCGGGGTAGCGGCCCCGGTTCCGACGCTGCCCCAGCAGGTCGATCTGGCCGCGTTCGTCGAGCAGCTCGACCCGGCGCAGGACACCGATCGGGCTGTCGCGCGGGCGTTGCGCGGGACGGACCGTCGCACCGACACGGCGATCCGGGGCCGGTTCCACGGCGTCGACCTCGACGCGCCACACGTCGCGCGGCCACCCGGCCCCGCGGCGCGAGCGGCTGCAGCGGCTGGTCGTCGGATGCGGCGGGCCGTAGTGCGGTCGGCGCCGCGACGGTTCATGATTCAGAGACCGGCTGCGCCGATCGTGCCGAACACCAGCGCCGGGCCGTAGGGCACGATGGCGCGCCGGTCCTGCACGCTCACCACGGCAGCCGTCACACCCACCAGGAGCACCACCGCGACAAGCCCTGCGAGCAGGGCACCCTGGTGGCCGAGGACGATGGCCAGGGTCGGGATCAGCTTGACATCACCCCAGCCCAGCGCGTCGGTGACCATCACCGTTGCCAGCGCGGCGAGGACCGTGACGACGGCTGCGACGGCGATGCCGCGAACACCATCCGGACCCGACACGGCAGCGGTCAGCAGGGTCGCGCCGAGCAGCGGCCCGGTGAGCAGATCGGGCAACCGGCCCTCGTACGCATCGACGACGGCCGCGGCGGGACCTAGTAGTACCAGTGGCAGCAGCACCGCCGCTGGCCGCGACCCGTGCACTGCGAGCGCGACCGCAACACCGATCGCTGCGGTGAGGGCCGCGGTCTCGGCGGGCCTGGGCTGCCACATCGTGCGCATCCTGTGCCGGGCCAGCACAAGCGTGAGCGGGCCCAAGGTGGCCGCAGCAGTCGTCGCGGCGACGACGCCGTTCGTCATGAGCGCGGACGCCGGAGCCCGGCCGGTAGCAAGTCGTGGAGCACGGCGAAGCTGTCCGGCGCCAGCTCCTCGGGCACGTCGAAGCCGCGCGCGTCGAGCAGCAAGGTCGCGTACATCTCGAGTTCGGCGCGGTTGTCCTCGGCATGGGCGATGCGCATGAGGTCGACGAGAGGGCGATCGAACGCGACGTCGATGTCGACCATCCGGGCCTGCTCGGCAGCCCGGCGGGCCAGCGCGGTGTCCTGCGCGGCGAGAGCGATGTCGACGAGTTCGTGTGCGGTGTCGACGATGAACCCGGGGATCTGCAGGTCGTGGCGCTGGTCGTGGTTGTTGAGCCAGGCGTACCCGCCGAGGCGCAGACTGCTGAACACCGGGCCACGGATCAGGGCCAGCGCCGCCACGTAGTCGGCGACCGCGCCTGCATGGCCTGCCGAGTGGCGGGCCTGAGCGCGTTTGCGGAGCCGCCGGAACAGGTCCCAGTCGAGCAGGTGCCCGCGCAGCCGGTAGCTGCTGTCGTTCTGCATGCCGCTGACGAACGTCGCCTCCGGGTCACCGCCGAAGCCTTGACCGGCCCAGCGGCGGGCACCGTAGAGGGCGTGCCGGATCGTGCCCGGGCTGATTCGCCGCCCGTCGGCCCACAGGTCGGTGACGGCCTTCGCGGTGGTGACCCCCAATGGGTGCAGCGCCAGGTAGACCAGCACCTCGGCGAACCAGCTCGGTCGGGCTGTCGGGAACGGGCCGGGGGCCCGGACGGCGGGCTCGCCCAGGATCGCGATCATCGGCACCGACGGCTGCCCGGTGTCGAGCCAGGCGGTGAGGTCGTCGTCGAGGTGCGGGTCCTGGTGATCGACGATGGCGAGTAGGCGGGCGGCGCCGGGATCGGCCGACGGCCCGGGTTGGCGGGGTTCCGGGATCCCCGCGTCCGCTCCGCCGTCGACGTCCTCCGGAGCATCGACCGAGCCGTCGTCCTGCATCCCCGATGCCCAGGGCTCGGGGTTGCTGGCCGGGCCGACCGGAGTTGGCGGTTCAGCGGTGGAGCCGAGGATGGCAGCCAGGTGGGTGCCGGCGTTCTCGGTGAGCTGGGCGGCCTGCCACGGGCCGTCGTCGATGTCGGGCAGATCGAGCAGACCGTCGTCCCCGATGCGCAGCTCCGCACCAGGCGGGTCGAACACGACGACCGCCACGGCGCTGGATCCGGGATCGGCCGCAGCGAGGGCGTCGAGTCGGACCCGTTCGTCCTGATCGGGTTCGGTCCCGACCAGCAACACGGTGGGGAGCCAGGAGTCTGCAGCGACATCGCGCAACCTGCCCTCGACGACAGAGGTGATCCCCAGCCGTTGCAGCTCGGCGCCCACGGATGCGGTCCGGTGCTCGATCTCGGTGAGCGCTGTGGTCAGGTCGGGGACGACGAGTAGCTGCTCCGGGTTGAGTGCGGGCAGCTCGTCGCCGAGCCCGACGAGCAGCACCTCGGTGTCCTCGGCGGTGTGACTGGTGGCCAGCTCCGCGGCGATGTGGCGCAGCAGCGCGACGCACCGCGCGGGGTCACCTCCGATCCGCAGGACGCCGCGCTGCTCCAGGTCGATGAGCAGGGTGCGGTCGTCGTCGGTGGCCACCGACACCAGCGTCGGGAACGGCGCGCAGCACCCGGCGGCCTCGTCGGCGGGGACGGGGAGCGGCTCGTCGGCGTCGAGGCGCCACTGGTCGTGCTCGCCGACCGCGACAAACGGGGCCGGGAGCGATGTCGAATCCGCGAGGGTGACCAACGCGTCGGCGCACGTCAGCCGCGCGGAACACAGCACCGGGACCGGGATGTCCCCGCGGCCGGGGTGGGCCAGCGACCGCAGGACCAGATCGAAATGGACGGTCGACGAGGTCGGCGCGACGTGCTGGGCCGACCACTCGACGCGGCCGGGTTCGTCAGCAGGGACGGCGATACGGTGCCTACTCGGCCGATGACGTAGCTGCCGGCGCCGCCGGACCGCGAGAGCGGTGAGCATCCCGCCCACGACCAGTGAAGACACCCCCAACGCAGCGATGCCGAGATCCGGACCGGCTTCCTCGCCGCCGGTCGAGGCGGTGATGCCCGGGTCTGGGATCTGCGTGTGCAGTGGCGTGTCGGAGGCCAGGCCCGCGTCATTGTCGGGCTCGGCGGGCACGACCGGCGGAGTCGAAGTCCCCTCGTCAGGGGGTGAGGCCGTCTCGGGCATCGGGACGGCGGGCAGGGGCGGGTCGGCGTGCGGCGGCGGTGTCTCGGGCAGCGCGAGGGTCCATCCTGGGTGGATCAGATCAGGATCGGCGAGCACACCACCGGTGGGTTGGGGGGTGGCGGTGTTCGCTGCGAAGAGTTCATCGGCGCGTCCGGGATCACCGAGGTGCTCCGTGGCGAGCCCGGTCAGGGTGTCGCCGGGCTCGACCCGGATGACCTCCCGCGCGTCGGCGGGCAGGACGAGTCGCCAGCCCACGCCCAGCACAGACGCTTCGGTCAAGCGGTCGCCGTCGGTCTGCTCACGGCCGGCATTGAGGTCGTAGATCTCCCGCCATCGCAACGGATCTCCCAATGCCGTCTCCGCGATCCGCCACAGCGTGTCCCGGGCCATGACGACGTGCACCGGACCTGTTGGCTCCGGGTCGGACCTGGCCACTGCGACGGAGATCCGGTCGGTGGTGACGTCGTACTGGACGAGCCCGGACGAGGTGGCTGCGGCCGTCGGGACGGCCATGGCGGGGCCCGCTCCGAGCATCATCGCGACGAGCGCGGAGGCGATGCTGCGGCCGAGCTCGAAACCGGGCAGGTTGATCCGCGGCGCCGACCGGTGCGCGAGCGCAGCAACCAGCTCGCCGACGATCGACACGGCCAGCACGACCCACGCGCAGACGCCGACGAGCGCGAGGAACGCCATCAGCAGGGTGCCGTCGTCCGGGCGCAGGAACAAGTCGACGACCGACATCCCCTCCGGCAGTACGCGGCCGATGAGAGGCGGGATGAGTAGCACGAATGCGATCGGGACGCCGAACACGATGCCGGCTGCGGCGGCGGTCGCTGCGAGCGCGGACACGACCCGAGACAGGAGCCTCACGGCGGGTCTCCGTCGGGAGGCACCGCGACCAGCACCGCCTCTGCGGCGCCGCTGCTGGTGATCTCGGCGCGACCGACAAGACCCAGCAGAACGGTGGGCTGGGTGATCCGGGCCTCGACGCGGATCCGCTGCGGTGCCGCGACCGTGACCGTCCCGTCGACCCCGGCGGCGGCGAGGTGCGCCTGAGCCGCCGCCACTGCCGCGGCCGGGTCGACCACCGCTGACCCACGTCGCAGCTCGTTGACGTCCACGGCCTGCCCCGCGGCCCGGGCGGCCTCCTCGGCGACCGCGTCCGCGGTGCCGAGACCTTGTGCTGCGCGCACCCCGTCGATGCCCAGCCCGATGGCCGCCAGGAGAGCGAGCGCGGCGATGGCCATCGGCGCGCTGACCGCGCCGCCGCCCCGTTCTCGATCGACTTTGATGATCATCTGATTCGTTCCCGCCATGTATCCAGAGGACTGGTGAAGGTCGACTCCACGGTGCGGGTGCCGGGAGCTCCGGGGAGTCCGAGATCGGCCCAGCTGATCGTGCATCGGACCGTCGCGTTCACCGATGCGGCCGTGCCGAACGGTCGGGTGAACCCGCTCGTGTCGACGGCGACGTCAACAGACGTGCACCGCAAGCCCTGCTCGGCCAGGCCGAGCGCGGCCGCGTCGCGCGCGACGGTGGTCGCGGTGACGGCGTCGCGCTGCAAGGACGCCAGCCGGGCCGCGGACCGTGCGGCGTGATCGGTGGCTGCCTCGGCTGCGACGAGCCGGCCGCCGGCGATGGCGAAGGCGATGAGCAGGCCGAACACGACGGCCAATACCGCGGCCTCGACCGACGCGCTGCCGCCCCGTTCACCGTGAACGTCGACGATCATGGCGTGATCCGTTCGAGCCCGCCGACGGCTTCCTTCGAGATCGCGAGCGGAACCCCGGGGACCAGGGACAGTGCGGTACCGGTCACCCGGACCCGCAGCAAGCCCGCGCCGTCGTCCACGGTGGCCGTGACCGAGACGTCGGTCAGCGTGGTGCCGCCCGCGCGGGAGAGAAAGTCCTCGGCGTCGCGACGGGCGGCGTCGGTCACCGACTCGGTGGAGTAGTAGCGGCCGGACCGCAGGCCGTCCTGCGCGGCGGTCAGGGCGAGCTGGCCGGCGTAGAACAGCAGGGCGACCTGCACGCCCGCGAGGATCAGCACGGTCAGCACACCCCACAGCAGCGCCATCTCGACGCTGGTGGCCCCACCTCGCTCGTCCACGGCTTGTTCGCCTACCTCAGCGCGCCGAGCTTGTTTGCGATGTACGCAGTCACGCCTGCGGCGATCGTTCCGGCGATCACGGCCCCGGCCGAGATGTGAAATCCCTCGTCGGTGTTGCGGCCGCCGCCGCGCTCGTCGAGGGGCTCCAACCGCGCACGGATCGCCCAGGCGCAACGGTGCAACCACGTGGTGAGTTGCTTGATCATGCTGACCTCCGATGTGTCAGACGCTGCCGAGCAGCGCGGTTCCTGCGGGAAACAGCACCCACATGGCGATGAGGAAGACCTGCAGCGCCCCGGGTGTGCTCATCTGGCCGCTCGCCCGGTGGGCGTCGGCGTGTTCGTCGGACCGGAGCTCGTCGCCGAGACTCTCCGCGCGGGCGAGCAGGGTGCCGACGACTGCGGCCCCGTCCTGCCCGGCGGTGGCGGCGATGGCCGAGAGATCGGTCAGCTCGTCGATGTCGACGCGCTCGCCGAACCGCCGCAGCCCTTCCCACGGCATCTCACCGGCCCGTTGGGCGAGCTCGAGCTCGTCGCGTAGGCGCCGCAGGGCCCAGCTGTCGGCGAGCAGCTGGCCCGGCAATGTCAGCGCGGTCGACACCCCGGCGCCACCCCGCCGGAGCAGGCTGACCTGCTGCAGGTAGGCGACCAGCGCGGATCGCAGCTGGTCGCGGGCGTCCTCCGCACGGTCGCGGGTGCGGCGGGCGTGACCGGTCCAGCCGATCAGCAGCCCGACGAGGGTGAACCCGGTCGGCACGACGACGGGGATTCCGGTGTCGAGCAATGCCAGGACGCCGGCCAGGGCTGGACCAGCCGCGGCGAGGGTCACGGCCGAGGCCGCGGCGCCGACCAGGAACCGGTCACGCCCGATCCCGAGGAGGTCCAGATCGCTGTCCGGCACAGCAACGGGCAACCGGCGCAGGAGCGGGAGCAGCAACCGCTCCCGCGGGCTCGCCGGCTCCACGTGTGCGGGCCGGACCCGGCGCTCGTCGAGTGCGGCGAGGGCGTCGACAAGCACCGGATGGCTCCGGCTACATGCGGCGACGACCAGAGCGACCGAGACCCCGACCAGCGCGCCCGCCAGCAGCACGAGCCCCAATCCGCCGGTCATGGTGCGCCCGCCTGAGTTCCTACTCCACCGGGTTCGCCACTCAGCAAGATCGCCTGGTCGCGAGGTTGTGCTGGTGGTGCCAGGTTCACACGACGGTGTGCATTCTTCGACGATCGGTCGAGATTCCCGACAGGTTGCCGATGTTCGGGGTGTCC
>JAJCYC010000158.1 GCA_029263115.1 Pseudonocardia sp.
ACAGGAACATCTCGAGCACGAGGATGTAGACGTGCACGAGCGCGACGAGCGCGACGACGGCGTCGGCGGCGATCTGCACCGTGTCCTCCCGGCGATCGAGGGAGGTCACGATACCTCTCGGTCCGCAGTGGACGGCCTACAGGCGGGCGATCAGGCGGTCCACCCGCTCGTCGACCGAGCGGAACGGGTCCTTGCACAGCACGGTGCGCTGGGCCTGGTCGTTGAGCTTGAGGTGCACCCAGTCGACGGTGAAGTCTCGCCCGGCGGCTTGGGCGGCGGCGATGAAGTCACCGCGCAGCTTGGCGCGGGTCGACTGCGGCGGGGTGTCCTTGGCGGCCTCGATCTCGCCGTCGTCGGTGACCCGGTCCACCATCGACTTGCGCTGCAGCATGTCGAACAGGCCCCGACCGCGGCGGATGTCGTGGTAGGCCAGGTCGAGCTGGGCGATCCGGGCATTGGACAGTTCCATGTCGTGGCGCAGCCGGTAGCGCTCGACCAGCCGGTGCTTGATCGCCCAGTCGATCTCCCGGTCGATCAGGTTCAGCTGCTGGCTCTCCACCGCGTCCAGGGTGCGGCCCCACAGTTCCAGCACCCGCTGGGTGGTGCGGTTGCCGTCGTCGTGCGCCGCGGCGTACTCCACCGCCCGCGCGTAGTACTCGCGCTGGATGTCCAACGCGCTGGCCTCCCGGCCCCCGGCCAGCCGAACCGGGCGCCGGCCGGTCAGGTCGTGGCTGATCTCCCGGATGGCCCGTATCGGGTTGTCCAGGGTGAAGTCCCGGAACTGCACGCCCTGCTCGATCATGTCCAGCACCAGGGCGGCGGAGCCGACCTTGAGCAGCGTGGTCACCTCGGACATGTTCGAGTCCCCGACGATCACGTGCAGCCGGCGGTAGCGCTCGGCGTCGGCGTGCGGCTCGTCCCGGGTGTTGATGATCGGCCGGGACCGGGTGGTGGCCGAGGACACCCCCTCCCAGATGTGCTCGGCGCGCTGGGAGAGGCAGTACACCGCGCCCCGCGGGGTCTGCAGGACCTTCCCGGCACCGCAGATCAGCTGACGGGTGACCAGAAAGGGCAACAGCACGTCGGCGATCCTGGAGAATTCACCGGCCCGGGCGACCAGGTAGTTCTCGTGGCAGCCGTAGGAGTTGCCCGCCGAGTCGGTGTTGTTCTTGAACAGGTAGATGTCGCCGCCGATGCCCTCGTCGACCAGCCGCCGCTCGGCGTCGACCAGCAGGTCCTCCAGGATCCGCTCGCCGGCCTTGTCGTGGGCCACCAACTGGGTCAGCGAGTCGCACTCGGCGGTCGCGTACTCCGGGTGACTGCCCACGTCCAGGTAGAGCCGGGAGCCGTTGCGCAGGAACACGTTCGACGAACGCCCCCACGACACCACCCGACGGAACAGGTAGCGGGCCACCTCGTCCGGCGACAGCCGACGCTGGCCGTGGAACGTACAGGTGACGCCGAATTCGGTCTCGACCCCGAAGATCCGCCGGTGCATGCGCATCAGCGTAGGCGTTCGGGGCCCCGTAGTGTCGATCCTGTGAGTAGGTGGTTGCGTCGGAAGTTCCGCACCGTGGGCCGATCCGACCGGGCGATCAGCGGCGCGGTGGCCAGGCTGCCGGTCGGCGGGGTCGACACGGGCTTGAAGATGTTGACCCGGTCGGCCGACCACAGCGTGCTGTGGTTCCTGGTCGCGGCGGTGCTCGCAGTGCGCTCCGGGGTCACCCGGCGGGCCGCGCTGCGCGGCGTGGTGTCCATCACCGGCGCCAGCTTCACCGCCAACACGGTGCTCAAGCAGCTGTTCCCCCGGCGGCGTCCGGCCGCGGAGTTGCTGCCGGAGGAGCGCCGGCTGATCCGGCGGCCCACCTCCTCGTCCTTCCCGTCCGGACACGCCGCGTCAGCGGCCGCGTTCACCACCGCGCTCGCGCTGGAGAGCCCGCGCACCGCGATGGTGGTGGCCCCGATCGCGGCCACGGTGGCGTACTCGCGGGTCCACGTCGGGGTGCACTGGGCCTCCGACGTCGTCGCCGGCGCCGCAGTGGGCGCCGCCGTGGCCGGGGCGACCCGGCGGTGGTGGCCGATCCGGGAGTCGGACGAGGCGCTGGCCCGTACCATCCGGGAGGTGCCCTGCCTGGTCGAGGGCAAGGGTCTGGTGGTGATGGTCAACCCGGTCTCCGGGGACCCGAACTACGACCCGACCGACGACGTGGCCGCGGCTCTGCCCGCGGCCACGGTGCTGCGTACCGAGGCCGGCCGGGACGTGGTGGAGCAGCTGGAGGCCGAACTGGCCGCGCGCCCGGAGCGGGCCGCCGCGGTCGGGGTGGCCGGCGGCGACGGCACGGTCGGCGCGGTGGCCACCGTGGCGTTGCTCCACGATCTGCCGCTGGTGGTGATCCCGACCGGCACGCTCAACCACTTCGCCCGCGACATCGGGGTCTACGACCTGCGCGAGGTGGTGGACGCCACCGGCGCCGGCGAGGCGGTCGCGGTCGACGTCGCAACCGTGGAGCTCGATCCGGACGACCCGGCCCTCGCGCGCTCCCATCACCTGCTCAACACCGCCAGCCTGGGCAGCTACCCGGACCTGGTGCGGCTCCGGGAGAAGTGGCAGCCACGCTGGGGCAAGTGGCCGGCCTTCGCGGCGGCGCTGGTGGTCACCCTGCGCCGGGCCGAGCCGGTCCGGCTGGAGATGGACGGCCGGGCGCACTCGGTGTGGTTCCTGTTCGTCGGCAACGGCCCTTACCAGCCACGCGGCGCGGTGCCGGCCTGGCGGTCCCGGCTGGACTCCGCGCTGCTCGACGTGCGGTGGCTTCGGGCGGACGTGCGGCTGTCCCGGCTGCGGGCGGTGTGCGCGCTGCTGCTGGCGGCGTTCGGGCACAGCCGGGTGTACGGCGAGAGCATGGTGCGTGAGCTGAACGTGCGGCTGCCGGCC
The DNA here is from genome assembly GCA_029263115.1 of Pseudonocardia sp. Lineage (GTDB taxonomy): Bacteria > Actinomycetota > Actinomycetes > Mycobacteriales > Pseudonocardiaceae > Pseudonocardia. The sequence goes on from JAJCYC010000158.1 coordinate 2,933, forward strand.
CCGCAGGCGGTGGCCTGCGACGGCGAGGTGGTCGGTGAGGCGAGCCGGCTGCGTTTCTCGGTGTCGCCGGCGATCCCGGTGTACCGCCGCGACGAGGACAATCCGCGCTGGTCGGACCGGGAGCGCCCGCACCAGCCCCGGTGACGACGCGCCGGATCAGCGGATCGGCACCGGTTCGGCCCGGTGGGTCCGCCGCATCCGGCGCCCGATCACCCCGTGCCGGGGCGCGAACAGGTAGGCGAGCGCGAACAGCGTGCCCTGGGAGACCACGATGGACCCGCCGGTGGACAGGTCGGCGTGGAAGCTGAGGTAGGTGCCGAACACCGTGCACGCCACCGACACCAGCGAGGCGATCAGCAGCATGTGCTCGAAACGATCTGTCAGCAGGTAGGCGGTGGCCCCGGGGATGATCAGCATCGCCACCACGAGCACCACGCCGACCGCCTGCAGCGCGATCACCACGGTGAGCGCGAGCAGACCGAGCAGCAACGACTCCAGCCGGCGCGGCCGCAGCCCGATCGCGTGCGCGTGCGTCGGGTCGAACGCGAACAACGTCAGGTCCCGGTGCTTATACCAGACCACCCCGAGGGTGAGCGCGCCCATCACCAGCACCTGGGCGATGTCGGAGTCCGACACGCCGAGCAGGTTGCCGAAGAGGATGTGCATCAGGTCGATCTGGCTGGGGGTGACCGACACCAGCACGATGCCCAGGGCGAACAGCCAGGTGAACACCACCCCGATCGCGGCGTCCTCCTTCACCCGCGAGGTGCGCCGGACCACCCCGATCAGGCCGACCGCCCCACAGCCGAACACGAACGCCCCGATCGCGAACGGGATCCCGATCAGGTAGGACAGCACCACCCCGGGCAGCACCGCGTGCGAGACCGCGTCACCGAGCAACGACCAGCCGATCAGCGTCAGCCAACAGGACAGCACGGCACCGACCACCCCCGCGACCACCGCGACCAGCAACGCCCGCCGCATGAATCCGAACTGGAGCGGCCCGACCAGCCAGTCCACCGCCCCGCCGAGCACTGCGGTGAGCATCACGGGGCTCCGAACCGGCCGCCGTCGCGCAGCGCGAAGGTACCGGCCAGTACCTCGGGGGTGAGCACCTCGCGCGGCGTTCCGTGCGCGAGTATCCGTCGCTGCAGTAGCACCACCTCGTCGCACAGCTCGGCGACCCCGGCCAGGTCGTGGGTGGACACCAGAACGGTGCGACCCTCGTCGCGCAGTCCGTGCAACAGCGCCGTGATCGACTCCTCGGTGCCCTTGTCCACCCCGGCGAACGGCTCGTCCAGCAGCAACAGTCGGGCGTCCTGGGCGATCGCCCTGGCCAGAAACGCCCGCTTGCGCTGACCCCCGGACAGCGCCCCGATCTGGCGTCGGGCCAGTTCGCCCAGCCCCACCCGGTCGAGCGCATCGGTCACCGCCGCCCGGTCCGCGCGCCGGGGCACCCGGCGGGCACCCATCCGGCCGTA
>JAJCYC010000159.1 GCA_029263115.1 Pseudonocardia sp.
GATCACGCTGGCCCGGGAGATCGCCGGGCGCAACCCGGACGCGGTGCGCACCGCCAAAGCGCTGCTCGACGACTCCTGGCACCTGTCCATCGGCGACGGACTGGCCGCCGAGCGGGCGGCGATGAACAAGATCATGGGTAGTCCGAACCAGGTTGAGGCGGTGCGCGCGCGACTGGACAAGCGCGCGCCGGTGTTCACCGATCTGACGGACGAGTAGTCGGCTTCCGGGAAGTCACCTCGCAGGAGGAGACCTGATGCTCAGTCGTCGATCTCGTTGTCCTGCTCGCAGTCGGTCTCGTCGTCGCTCTCGTTGTCCAGGTCGCTGGCCAGCACGCCGAGGACACCGGCGGCGATGTCGTTGCCGCACAGCTGCACGGGCACCTGGACGCCGAGGTCGGAGACGTTGATCAGGCCGCCGCCGTTGTCGTCGTCGTTGTCGTCGTCGGCGGCGAAGGCGTGCGGGCTGGCTGCGAGCAGTGCGGCGGCGGTGGCGACCACGACGATTCCGGCCTTCTTCAGCATGGTGGCTCCTTGGGTCTCGAATGCGGGGTCATCGGTTTGCGGGGCCGGTGGCCGCCGCGGGGTCAGTCAGCCGCGGTTTCGGGGCCGGGGCTGACCGGGCACAAGCTAGCCCGCATTCGGACACGCTCAACACCGATACCCTCAACTACGGGTAGCGATGCGCGTTCGAAAACAGACGTGCCTGATTTCGTCCTAATCTTGCCGACCACCAACGGTCGATCAGCAACGACGACCGAGCCTCCATGAAAAGGTTACCCATCCTTTCCGGTGAATTTCCGTCCTGCGACGAGTGGTCATCCACGAACGTGGTGCTTCGCGATCCGTCCGCAGCGTAGTTACGGCCGTTCGCCGCAAGTCACTTCCGTACGGTCACAAGACACCCACATGGACCACACTTCGGGGAAGCCCACCGGGTGACGGACGCACGCGCGGTCAGCTCGTCCAGGGTCAGCCCGAACGCCCCCTCGACCGGAGCCGCCGCGAGGCGCCGCCCGGGGAGCCGGGCGCTGCCCCGCAACCGGCGGTCACACGTCACTGCGGCACCGGCGGGCGCGGCCGACGTCGGTCGATCCGTACCCTGGGCGGGGTGCTAGCCGCCAGCAGGACCGTCCAGCAAGCCGTCGACCGGACCGTGCACGGGGCGGTGGACCGGGTCGGCGCCATCGGCTCGACCACCTCGACCGTGCTGCGGGCCGCACTGCTCGGCGCCGCGTCCGCCGGGGTCGGACTACTCGCCGGGGCGGTCACCCGGGCGGTCTGGGGCCTGCCGGCGGCGCTCGGCGCGTCCCGGCGGTCCATCACCGCGGTTACCCGGCGCTCATCCCGGTGTGTCGAGGGCACCTTCCGCAACACCCACCCGGCCCGCCCGGTCGAGCCGGTCGGCCTGCCCGCCCTGGTCCGCGCGGTGCTGACCCGGGGCGACACCGGGCGCCCGGTCGGGCCGCTGCCGCTGGTGGTGCCGACCCATCCCACGGTGGCCGACCAGCTCGCCGTCACCTGGTACGGCCACGCCAGCACGCTGATCGAGGTGGACGGACGGCGGGTGCTGCTCGACCCGGTGTGGAGCGAGCGAGCCTCGCCGTCGACGCTGCTGGGGCCGAAGCGGCTGCACCCGCCGCCCACCCCGGTCGAGGCGCTGCCCGCGCTGGACGCGGTGGTGATCTCGCACGACCACTACGACCACCTCGACCTGGCGACCGTGCACGCACTGGTCGCCCATGGCAACGCGCCGTTCGTGGTGCCGCTCGGGGTGGGCGCGCACCTGCGCTCCTGGGGGGTGCCGCCGGAGCGGGTGGTCGAGCTCGACTGGGGCGAGCGCACCCGGATCCGCGAGCTGACCTTCACCTGCACCGAGGCCCGGCACTTCTCCGGGCGGGGGCTGACCCGCAACACCACGCTGTGGTCGTCCTGGGTGATCACCGGGCCGCAGCACGGCGTGTTCTTCGGCGGCGACACCGGCTACACCCCGGTGTTCGCCGAGATCGGCGCGCGGCACGGGCCGTTCAACCTGACGCTGCTGCCGATCGGCGCCTACAGCGAGAGCTGGCCGGACATCCACATGAACCCGGAGGAGGCCGTGCGGGCGCACGGTGACCTGGGTGGCGGGCTGCTGGTGCCGATCCACTGGGCCACGTTCAACCTCGCCTTCCACGGGTGGGACGAGCCGGTGCACCGGCTGCTCGCCGCGGCCCGCGGCAGCGAGGCCCGGGTCACCGTGCCGATGCCCGGCGAGCGCTTCACCGCGCTCGACCCGCCACCGGTGCACCGCGACTGGTGGCGCACGCTGCGCCAGCCCGAACCGGTCGGTTAGCCGACGGCTCGGGCGCCCGGCCGACGGCGGATCAGGGCCTCGGGTCAGGACGTCGGGTCGCGGACCGGGCCGTCGGCCACGCCGGCCGCCTCGGCCCGGCGGCGCAGCCGCTCGCGCACCTCGTCGGGGGTGTATGCCCGACGCTGGCGCTGCGATCGGGCCAGCACCACCCCGGTGGCCGCCACCCCTGCGACCCCGGCCAGACCGGCCACCTTCCACCACCTCATGCACGCCAGGGTAGGGCGATCTACCCTGTCCGTCGTGCCCGGTACCCCGATCGACCTGGACGCCGCCGTGGAACTCACCCGGACCGGCGACATCTGGCTGTTCCGCGGCAGCTCGGCGGCCGACCGGACGATCCGGGTGACCACCAACTCACCGGTCAACCACGTCGGGATGTCGATCGTGCTGGACGACCTGCCGCCGCTGATGTGGCACGCCGAGCTGGGCCGATCGCTGCCGGACATGTGGACCGGCACCCACCAACGCGGGGTGCAGCTGCACGACCTGCGCGACGCGGTGCTGCAGTGGGCGACGAAGTACGGCCAGCGCGGGTGGCTGCGCCAGCTGGACACCCCGGTGAGCCCGGAGATGGAGGACGGGCTGCTGCGTGCGGTCGCCCGGCTGGACGGCACCCCGTTCCCGACCACCGGACGGCTGGCCGGGCGCTGGCTGCGGAGCCGGTTCCAGCGCCGACGCGGCCGGGCCGGCGCCGCGGCACCCGACGCACCGGCACCCGAAGCCGCGGCGCAGGTCCGGCTGGAGACGGCGTACTGCGCCGAGGTGGTGGCGGTGACCTACCAGATGATGGGCCTGCTGCCCGAGGAGCGGAAGCCCAACTTCTACGACCCCGGACGGTTCTGGAGCGGCGACCAGCTGGACCTCGTGCCCGGGTACCGGCTGGGCGGCGAGATCGAGGTGCGGATCGGCGACGCGGCGGGGCCGCCGCCACGCTGACCGGAACTTCTCGGCAACCGCACAGCCTGCACTCAGGCTCGCGGCCGACCGTGCAGTCATGATCAGTGGCATCGACACCGCCCCGTCCCTCCGACCACCCCGGCTCGCCCCCGCCGGCCGGCGGGGGCGGGTCTGCCCCTGGTGGCCCGCCCGGCCGGCGACCGCGGCGGACCACCGCCGGGCTGGCTGCGGTTGCGCTGGTCGGTGGGGGTGTCGGCGGGATCGTCGGGGCCTGGCCGGGACCGTGACCAGCCGCATCGCCAGCTCGCTGAACCGTCCGGTGCAGGCCTCCGAACCGGGCGCCGGTCAACCAGGCCAACCGGATCGCCGACGAGCTGATCGCCGGCGGCCAGGCGGACGAGCTGGTGGCGGCGGTGAACTCGGCCGACCCCGGTTCGACGCAGCCACTGACGGTCTCAGGCGCGGGCGCGCCGGACCGGCAGGTAACGGTGACCTACGACCGAGTGCCCGCCGAGGAGAACACCTAGGTGGCCGGTGTCGAACAGCCGGTTCGGGACTGAGATCTGCTCGGTAGGCGGGTCATGCGGGCTCCTGGAGGGGGTCGGGATGCGGTTCAGCTGGGCTGCGTGGTGCTCCGTGGTGCCGTCCCAGGCCGTGATCCG
>JAJCYC010000160.1 GCA_029263115.1 Pseudonocardia sp.
AGCGGGGCCGGGCTCGGCCAGGGTCTCGCGCAGTGCGAGCACCCACAACCTGCTAGGAGCAGATCGCGTGGCACAGGGAACTGTGAAGTGGTTCAACAGCGAAAAGGGCTTCGGCTTCATCTCTCAGGATGACGGCGGCTCAGACGTGTTCGTGCACTACTCGGAGATCGACGCCGGGGGCTTCCGCAGCCTCGACGAGGGTCAGCGGGTGGAGTTCACGGTCGGCCAGGGCGCCAAGGGGCCCCAAGCCACCGGCGTGCGCGCCATCTGATTCACCGAGGTCTTCTCAGGAGCCCGTCCTCCCCTCGGGAGGGCGGGCTCCTGTCATGCCCGGAGCCGGTCCAACGCCGAGACAGGTCTCGGCAACGAGGGCATCCACCGGCACCACGTACCCGGCGGCCCGGGGCCGCTGTGGAATCATCGACCGCATGGGGGCTCGGGGCAGGTCCGGTTCGATCGGTGCGACACCGGGCCCCGAGGGCCCGCTCCCCGCGGCACGGGCCGAGGGCCTACGCCACCGCCGGCAGGTCGTCGCGGTGTCGGCGCTGGCCGGGGCCGGGCTGCTCGGCACGTCGCTGACCACCGAGCCGGGGTCGTCGCGGTTCTACGGCATGACGCTCGGCGTCGCGGGTATCTACACCGCGGGTGGTCTGGCCTCCGGGCCGCTGCACCTGGGCCGGGGCCCGGCCGGCGCCCGGCCGGTGGCCGGCGCGGTCGGCCTCGGCGTCGGCTCGTTCGCCATCTTCTACGGCTGCGCGCTGGTGGCCCGGCACATCCCGTTCCTGAACCGGGCGATCACCCGGATCCTCGCCTACGCACACCACGGCGCTCCCGCGCTGGTGCTGGGCACCACCCTGGCCAACGGGGTGGCCGAGGAGATCTACTTCCGCGGCGCGCTCTACGAGGCGTTCGGCGGGCGCCGCCCGGTCGCCTGGTCCACCGCGGCCTGGGCGGTGGCCACCACCGCCACCCGCAATCCGGCCCTGGTGCTGGCGTCGGTGGTGATGGGCACGCTGTTCGCCCTGCAGCGGCGGGCCACCGGCGGGGTGCTCGCTCCGGCCATCACCCACGTCGTCTGGTCGACGCTGATGTTGCGGCTGCTGCCCCCGCTGTTCCCGCCGAACCCCGACGAGCCGGTGAACCCCGACGAGCCGGAGGACGCCGCTCGGGTACCCGGGCGCGATCCCGACAGCACCGATACGGTGTGATCACGGTCCCGTGGTGACCTGGCGCGCGCCGGCACCCCGACGACGTGGAGCTGACGAGGAGGTCCGCTGTGGCGTGGACGATCGACCCGGAGGTCGGGCAGGCGCTGGCACCGCTGGCTGCGGCGATGGCCGGGATGGCCCCGCCGCCGGCCGGTGACGTCGAGACCCGCCGCACCGCGGTCCAGGGTCTGCTCGGGCAGTTCTTCGCCGCGCTGCCGGCTGTCGAGGACGTCACGGTCGCCGAGCACCACGCCGACGCCGCGGACGGCGCGCGGGTGCCGATGCGGCTCTACACCAAGGCCGGTGGCGCCGGTGGCGGGCTGGTCGTCTACCTGCACGGCGGCGGCATGATCATGGGCAGCGTGGAGCTGTACGACCCGCTGGTCCGCTTCCTGGTCTCCGGTTCCGGGGTGTCGGTACTGGCGGTCGACTACCGGTTGGCGCCCGAACACCCGCACCCCACACCGGTGGAGGACTGCTACGCGGCGGTGCAGTGGGCGGCCAAGCACGCCGCCGAGCTGGGCTACGATCCGGCACGGATCGCCGTCGCCGGCGACAGCGCGGGCGGCGGGTTGGCTGCGGCCACCGCACTGCTGTCCCGCGACCGCAGCGGTCCGGCGCTGGCCCGGCAGATCCTGATCTACCCGATGCTGGACGACCGCAACACCACCGCGCCCGAGCGGGTGCCGGACGCGCTGATCTGGTCCTACGACGACAACGCCACCGGGTGGGGCGCGCTGCTCGGCGCCGCGGTGGGCACGGCGGACGTGTCGCCGTACGCGGCCCCGGCTCGGGCCGAGGACCTCTCCGGGCTTCCGCCGACGTACCTGCTGGTCGGCGATATGGACATTTTCCGCGACGAGGACATCGCCTATGTCGCGCGGCTCACCGCCGCCGGGGTCCCGGTGGAGTTCCACCTGGTGCCGGGCGCCCCGCACGCGTTCGACTACGCCGCCCCGGACGCCGAGATCACCCACCGTGCCCGGGCGGACGAGATGCGGGCGTTCCGCGCGGTCTGAGCAGGTCGGCGGACTCCGACGCGGGTCGGCGCGGCCGGGCCCGAGCCCCGACCCGCTGGCTGCCGGCGGTCTCTCCACCGGCGGTCCGCTCGGTGACGTGCCGAATTCGGCACATCACCGACAGGCCGCCCGGGAGCGACCCGACGCCCCACCTTCGTCGACCCGCCGGGCGCCGGGCAATCGCCCGCTATGCGCTCAGCCCGGGCTCGCCCGCGGCATCCAGCGCGGAGAGCAGCGCGTCGCGACCGACCATCACCGCGCGGCGCAGCCGGTCCGGGTCGGTCTCCAGCGGGCTGACCGTGTCCGCCCCGTCCGGCGGGCGCACCTCGAACAGGTGCGGCCCCTCGGTGCCGGGCGAGGCGGTCTCCCGGGCCAGCCGCACGTCGTCGGCCCGCCGGCGCTCCAGCCGGGAGCCCAGTACCTGGACCAGGCCGGGTACCCGGGTCGCGCCGAGGCGCCCGACCAGAGCCCGTTCCAGGCGGGTGGCGTCGATCGCCTCCTGGTCGGCCCGGCGGGTGCGCAGGATCAACACCTGGGTGGACCCCTGGGCCAGGGCGGTGTGGAACGGCAGCGGCTCGGCGACCGCCGCGTCGACGAACCGCCGCCCGCCGATCTCGATCGGCAGCCCGGCCAGCAGCGGCACGCAGGCGCTGGCCCGGAGCGCGAGCTGCAACGACAGCTTGTCGGTGATCGTCGGATGCAGGTCGACCGACTCGCCGGTCTCCACGTCGGTGGCCATCGGGTGCAGCGGCACCTCGGCATCGACCACCGCCGCCCAGTCCACCGGGATCATCTCCTCGCCCACGGTGTGCACCAGGTACTCCACGTCGATCACCGGCCGGCCGCGCAGGCCGCGGGTCAGGCTGGTCACCCGGTCCACCAGACCCGGCCGCCACCAGCCCGCGCAGCATTCGGCGGCGCTGCCCGCGACCAGCCAACTGCCCGACAGCGACCCGGCCGAGGCACCGTAGACCGCGTCGAAGCACCGGGCCATCCCCAGCTCCTCCAGCGCCAGCACCATGCCGCTGGAGTAGGTCGCCCGGCTCCCGCCGCCCTCCACCACGAGCACGAGACGGTGGTCGTCGTCGCGGTCGCGCGGGCCGGTGCCCGCGTCCAGCCGGGCTCGCAGCAGGTCCGGGACGGGGTGGGCACGCACCCGACCATGATGACCCGTGGCTCACCGGGAGTCCCGCCCGACCCCACCTCGCCGGCGCAGGACGCTCAGCCGACGTCGACCCAGACCTCGCCATCGTCGGTGACCCGCACCGACCCCGAGCGGACCCGCGCGTCGGCCAGGACGAACGCCGCCGCGCCACAGTGTGCACCTCCGGGTCACCGAACGAACCTACCGACCGGTCCGTATGCCTTGGATCGACGCCACGGATCGGTAGGGTGGGGGCCGTGTCCGAACCGGTTGCCGACGAGTCCAGCGGCATCGGCCGGCGGCGCGCCCTGGCCCGCCGGGAGGGCAGCGCCCGTTGGCTGGAGCGCCGCACCCAGGTGCTCGCGGCGGCCGCCCAGGTATTCCGGACCAAGGGCTACCAGGTGGCCAGCATCAGTGACATCGCGGCGGTCCTGGGCAGCGACCGGGCCAACGTCTACTACTACTTCGCCAGCAAGCAGGAGATCTTCCACGCCCTGGTCCGCCAGGCCGTCGAGGCCAACGTGGCCGATGTCGAGGCTGCGGCCGCCGCCAGGGGCTCGCCCACCGAGCGACTGGTCGGGGTGATCTCGTCGCTGGCCGCGTCCTACGAGCGGCATTACCCCTACCTGCACCTCTACGTCCAGGAGGACATGCGCCGGCTGGCCGACGACGGGACGGACGCCGAGCGGCACCTACGCGACTGCTCCGACCGGTACGAGACCGCACTGCTCAAGATCGCCCGCGAGGGGGTCGAGTCCGGCGAGTTCCGCTCGGAGATCGACCCGCAGATGCTGAAGTTCGCCGTGCTCGGCGCGGTCAACTGGATGCACCGTTGGTTCGTGCCGGGCGGGCGGCTGGCCGGCGCAGAGGTGGGCCGGGCGTTCGGCGACACCTTGCTGCGCGGTTTCGCCGCACCCGGGCGCTAGCACCTGCTCCGGCGGCGCCACCGACAGCGCCCGGAACGCTCCTCGGCCTCCGGCCGGGCCAGCGGCGCACCCCGGCACATGTGGATGCCGTGCCCGAACATGGTGTGCTTGTTCGGCTCAACAACACGTCAGCAACCGGGTCGCATTGCTGCCCCACACCTGTTCGGCCTCGTTGTCGGACAGCCTCGCCAGCACGCCGCCGCGCAGGTCGTCCTGCGCCGGCAGCGGATAGTCCGTGCCGAACACGATCTTGTCCGCACCGAGCACGTCGCGCAGGTAGGCGACGTTCGCCGGCTCGTAGACCACGGAGTCGACGAACAGGTTGCGCACCAGGTCGGCGACCGGCCGGCCGTGCCCGGCGTCCCACAGCCGCCGCAGCCGGGTCAACGCCCACACGAAGGTGCCGCCGCCGTGGGCCAGGCAGATCCGCAGCTCGGGCGAGTCCGCCACCACCCCGCCGAACACCAGCTTGGCCGCCGCGATCGCGGTGTCGCTGGGCATGCCCAGCCCGAACGTGACCTCGGTACCGGTGATCCGGGTGGTCCAGGTGGATTCGGCCCCCAGGAGCAGCGGGTGCACGAACATGACCATGCCCAGCCGCGCCGCCTCGGCGAAGAACTCCCGCAGGTCGGGGTGGTCCAGCTCCAGCTCACCGGCGGTGGTGCCGATCTCGACTCCCTGCAGGCCGAACTCGTGGGCCCGCTCCAGCACGGCGAGCGCGCCCTCGGGGTCGTGCAGCGGCACCGTGCCCAGCCCGTGGAACCGGGTCGGATGCGCGCGCACCATGCCGGCCAGCGACTCGTTCAGCGCGTCCGCCCAGGCCGCGGCCAGCGACGGCTCCGCCCAGTCGCACACCAACGGCGGCAGCGGCGAGAGCACCTGCCGGTCGATACCGGCTGCGTCCATGTCCTCGATCCGCGCCTCGGGCGACCAGGAGGAAGGAGGTACCGTCCGCACCACCTTGCCGTCCCGGGTCAACCGGCCGACCTTGCCGTCGATCTCGAACCCCGGCCAGCGCGGGTCGCCGTGCGCCTGGCCGAAGTCCGGCAGCTCCGGGACCACATGGGTGTGGAAGTCGATGCGCAACAGGCTTTCCCATCCTCGGTTCCTCAGGTCTGGCCGGAGCATGTCGCAGCGCCGCGGGGACCACCAGGACGACATGCCATCAGACGAAACCCGATCTGTCGACGATGCTGTTGATCTCACCGGATGGTTGCGGCCGCCGCATATCCCGACGCGTCCGCGGTACGCGGCGAGGAGCGCTCAGCGCGGCCGGGTGGCGAGATACTCGGCGACCGGGATCTGCCGCCGCGATGCGTAGCCCGGCGTTAGCGGAATGACCCCCTCGGTGGTGCGGTAGTCGACCGGCCAGGCGTGCAGGCCCACGAACGCCCGGGGCTCGGCGGCCATCATGGCGGCGTAGTGGCGGATGGCGCGCACGTACCGGACGTCGTTGTTATAGCGATGCAGCGCCCGGTCCAGCTTCTCCGACGCGCCTACGTCGCCACCGAGGCCGGCGACCGAGGCACCGTTGGCCGCCAGGTAGTTGGCCGCCCCCAGCACCGCGTCCCGGGTTTCCCACACCTGGCCGCCCAGCCCGTAGGCCGCCCAGGTTCGCGGCATGAACTGCATCGGGCCCTGGGCGCCGGCGCTGGACAACCCGACGATCCGCCCCATCCGGGTCTCCACCAGATTCACCGCGGCGAGTACCTGCCAGGGCACCCCGAACCGCCGCTGGGCCTCGTCGTAGTGCGCCCGCAGCCGCTCGGCCGGCGGTGGCTCGACGATCCGCCACGCGGGCAACGTCGGCCGGGGGGCACCGTGCATCGACGCCAACTCGCGGCTGGCCAGGGCGGCGTGCTCGGTGTGCGTACGCAACCCGGGTTCGACACCGGCCAGCACCACGGCGTCCCACTCCGGATGCTCGCCGAGCGTCCGGTACGCGGCCTGGACCCGGCTGCCGGCGTCGGTGATCCGCTCCGGGGTGGCGGCGGCGTCCCGCAACACCGCCTCGCCACCGTCGATCTCGCACACCAGCGCCGCCGGGCCGGGCACCGCCACCGCGCACCTCTCGGCGGGATCTTCCGCACCCGGTACGCCGCTGCCGGCCCGCGACGGCTGGTCACCACAGCCGGCGACCGGCACCAGCGCGGCCACCACCAGTCCGGCGGCCGCCCAGCGCCCTCGCATCCACACGGCCCCAACGCTACCTATGAGCGGACATCCGGAGCACGGCGGTCAGGGGTGCGCCGGTTGGGGGCGATGCCGTCCACGGGTCGTGCACGGCGCTCAGAGTCCCAGCGACTTGCTCACGATCGTCTTGAGGACCTCGCTGGTGCCGCCGTAGATCCGGGTGACCCGGGCGTCGGCATAGAGCCGCGCTATCGGGTACTCGTTCATGTAGCCGTAACCACCGAACAGCTGCAGGCAGCGGTCCACCGACCGGGCCTGCACCTCGGTGCTGAACAGCTTCGTCTTGGCCGCATCCACGGCCGACAGCTCGCCCTGGACGTGCTCGCCCACCGCACGGTCCAGCATCGCCTGGGCGGCCTCCACCTCGGTCGCCACAGCGGCCAGCTCGAAC
>JAJCYC010000161.1 GCA_029263115.1 Pseudonocardia sp.
CCGGTCCACCATCGGCAGGATCGGGTTGATCTCGTGGGTGACGAACAGCACCGCGCTGCCGGCCTCCCGGCGCCGACCGTCGATCAGCCCGCTGACCACCCGCTGGTGGGCCAGATCGAGCGAGAGCAGCGGCTCGTCGCACAGCAGCACCGCGGGGTCGTCGACCAGTGCCTGCGCCACCCGCAGCCGCTGCTGCTCACCTCCGGACAGCAGTCCGACCGGGACGTCGGCGTAGCCGGACGCGTCGACGGCGGCCAGCGCGGCGTCGATCCGGTCGGCCCGGTCGCGGCGGCGGTGTCCGGGCCCGAGTCTCAGGCCGAACCGGTGCCCGTCCAGGCCGAGGCCGACCAGGTCGCGGCCGCGCAGCGCCTGGTCGGCTTCCATCGCCCGCTGCTGAGGGACGTAGCCGATCCGGGTGGCCCGCCCGCCCGGTGCCAGGCCGGCGACGCGGACGGTGCCGGCGGTGAGCCGGCGTTGGCCGAGCAGCACCTTCAGCAGGGTGGTTTTGCCCGAGCCGTTCGGGCCGAGCACCGCGATGAACTCACCGGGGCTCACCCGCAGGTCCAACCCGTCCCAGAGCACCCGCTCACCGAACGCCAACCGCGCCCCGCCCAGCTCCACCGCCGGGGCCGGTTCCTCCGGCCGGGGTTGCGATGCCTCGGAATGTGGGGTGGCGCGGTGGGAGGTCGAGATCACCGCTTGTCCAGTGCACCGGCCAGCTGGTCGATCTGCCCGCCCATCCAGCCCACGTAGTCGCTCGCCCCGGCCGGCAGGGTCTCGGTCATGGTGACCACCGGCACCCCGGCGGCCCCGGCGGCGTCCTGGAGCTGCCTGGTCGCGGCGTTCTCGGCCTGCGGGTTGAGCAGCAGCGCGGCGACCGGGTCGGCCCGGAACAGATCCAGGGTCCGGTTCAGGACCGCGGCGGGTGGGTCGTTGCCCTCCTCGGCGGCCTCGCTGAACTCCTCCGGGGTGGCGTTGACCAGGCCGGCGGCCTCGACCAGGTAACCGGGCACCGGCTCGGTGACCGCCACCCGGGCGCCGGGGTGCGCGGTCTTCATCGCGGTGAGCTTGCCGTTCAGCTCGTCCAGCCGGGCCTTGAACGTGCTGGCGTTGGCGGAGTACTCCCCCGCATCGGCCGGGTCGGCGTTGCCCAGCTCGGTGGCCAGCCGGTCGGCGAGCTTGGCCATGGTCGGCAGGTGGTACCAGACGTGCTCGTTGAAGGCGCCGTGCTCGTCGGCGTTCTCCTGCCCGGCGGCCGGCTCCTCGTCGGCGTGCTCCTCTCCGGCGTGTTCCTCCCCGGCCGCCTCGGCGGGCTGCAGGCCGGACAGCGCGACGACGTCGATCAGCACCGGCTTGGTGGTGGCCGCCTCGACCAGCTTGCCGGCGAATCCGTCGTAGCCGCCGCCGTTGGCCACCAGCACCTTCGCCCCGCCCACCGCCGCCGCGTCGCGCGCGGTGCTCTCGTACTCGTGCGGGTCGGCGTCCGGGCTGTTGATGATCGAGGTGACGCTCACCCGGTCGCCGCCGACCGCGCTGGCCACCGCGCCGTAGACGTTGGTGGTGGTGACCACCGAGAGCTGCCCGGGGGCCGCCGGTGACTCGGCCGGTGCGGAGGTACCGGCCGGCTGGCCGCAGCCGGCCAGGGCCAGGGTGGCGGCGGTCAGAGTGGCCAGCAGGGCGGACGTGGATCGGGAGTTCATCGTTCAGGGCTCCAGTCGGGCGGTGGAGATGGGCCGGTGCGCTACACGAACGAGTGACACGTTACCTGATACTGGAAACCATTGTCATTTGTTTGGTGTGTCCCCGCCCACGCATCCGATCATGCACTGCTACCACAGGCCCTTCTGAACCGTTACCGTCATCGGATGACCCGCAGCTCGCGCGTCCGGCGACCGGCCACGTTGGCCTCGCTGGCGGCCGAGCTCGGGGTCTCCCGCACCACCGTGTCCAACGCCTACAACCGGCCCGACCAGCTCTCCACGCAACTGCGCGACCGGGTGCTGGAGACCGCGCGGCGGTTGGGGTATCCCGGTCCCGACCCGGTGGCCCGCTCGCTGCGCACCCGGCAGGCCCGCGCGGTCGGCCTGCTGCTGACCGAGGAGCTGGCGTTCGCCTTCCGCGACCCGGCCGCCCTGGGATTCCTCGAGGGGCTGGCTCAGGCGTGTGAGAACGCCGGGCAGGGGTTGCTGCTCATCCCGGCCAGCGCGCGGCACGCCGATCTCGGCGCGGTGCACCAGGCCAGCGTCGACGGGTTCGTCGTCTACTCGGTGCCCGAGGGCGACCCGCACTTCGAGGCGGTGCTGCGCCGCCCGCTGCCCACCGTGGTGGCCGACCAGCCGATGAACACCCCCGGGGTCGACCGGGTCGGGGTGGACGACCGCGGCGGCATGCGGACCCTGGCCCGCCACCTCGTCGAGCTGGGGCACCGCCGGGTCGGGGTGATCACCATGCGGCTGAGCAACACCGCGTTCGACGGCTTCGTCGACCCCGAACGGCAGGGTCGGGCCGCGTTCGGGGTGCAGCGTGAGCGGCTGGCCGGCCTGCGCGAGGGGTTCGCCGAGGCCGGGGTGGAGTGGTCGCAGGTGCCGGTCATGGAGCGCTTCGAGCACACCATGGCCGCCGGGGCGGCCGGCGCCGACCAGCTGCTCACCCACCATCCCGGGCTGACCGCCGTCGCGTGCACCTCCGACATCCTCGCGCTCGGGGCGCTGCGGCTGGCCGCCGAGCGGGGCTGGACGGTGCCGGACAACCTCAGTGTCACCGGCTTCGACGGCGTCCCGGAGGCACTCGCGGCCGGGTTGACCACCGTGGTCCAGCCGGTCCGGGCCAAGGGCCTCGCCGCAGGCGAGCTACTGCTCGAGCGGGGCGACCGGGTGGAGCCGAAGTCGGTGGTGCTGCCCACCGAGCTGTCCGTGGGCGCCACCAGCGGCCCGGCCCGCGCGATCGAGCGCTGGTTCTCCGGGCTCTAGCGTTCTCCGGGCGCTAGTTGTGGCCGGCGCGGGCCGCCGACTGTCCGCCGTCGTGGTTCTCGCCCGCGGTGGCGTCCGGCATGCCCAGCGTGGACAGGAACGACCGGGCCCACCGGTCGACGTCGTGGGTCAGCACCTGGCGGCGCAGCGCCCGCATCCGCCGCCGACCGTCCTCGGAGTCTACGGTGAGCGCCTCGAACAGGGTGTTCCCCAACCCGTCCACGTCGTGCGGGTTGACCAGGAACGACTCCTTGAGCTCGATCGCGGCGCCGGTGAACTCCGACAGCACCAGCGCGCCGGACAGGTCGTTGCGGCAGGCCACGTACTCCTTGGCGACCAGGTTCATCCCGTCGCGCAGCGGGGTGACCAGCATGACGTCGGCGGCCACGAAGAACGCGGCGAGCTCGTCGCGGGGCAGCGAGCGGTGCAGGTAGTGCACCGGCGGGTAGCCGACCCGGGCGAACTCGCCGTTGATCCGCCCGACGGTCTGCTCGATGTCCGCGCGCAGCCGCTGGTAGTGCTCCACCCGTTCCCGACTGGGGGTGGCCAGCTGGATCATCACGGTGTCCTCGGCGCTGATCCGCCCGGCGGTCAGCAGCTCGTGGAACGCGACCAGCCGCTGGTTGATGCCCTTGGTGTAGTCCAGTCGGTCGACCCCCAGCACCACCCGCTTCGGCGAGCCCAGCTCGGCGCGGATCTGCGCGGCCCGCTCCCGGACCGCGCGCGAGCGCGACAACCGGTCCAGCGATCCGGAGTCGATCGAGATCGGGAACGCGCCGACGGTGATCGTCCGGCCGCCGTACCGGACCTCGCCGCGCCCGCCGCTCGTCGACTGGGCGCCGGCCAGCCGCGCGGTCAGCCAGCGGAAGTTGCGCACCCCACCGGGGGTGTGGAAGCCGACCAGGTCGGCGCCGAGCAGGCCCTGCACGATCTGGGTGCGCCACGGAAGCTGCATGAACAGCTCCGTCGGCGGGAACGGGATGTGCAGGAAGAACCCGATCCGCAGGTCCGGGCGCAGCTCGCGCAGCATCGCCGGCACCAGTTGCAGCTGGTAGTCCTGCACCCACACGCAGGCCCCGGGCGCGGCGATCTTGGCCACCTCGTCGGCGAACCGCTCGTTGATCCGGACGTAGGCGTTCCACCAGTTCCGGTCGTACACCGGGCGCTCGACCACGTCGTGGTAGAGCGGCCACAGGGTGGCGTTGGAGAAGCCCTCGTAGTAGTCGGCCACCTCGTCGGCGGCCAGCCGCACCGGGTGCAGCAGCAGCCCGTCGTTCTCCAGGGGCTCCACATCGGTGTCGGGCACGCCCGGCCAACCCACCCAGGCGCCCTCGCGGGAGCGCAGCATCGGCTCCAGCGCGGTGACCAGACCGCCGGGGCTCTGTTTCCAGGTGCGGGTGCCGTCCGGGGATACCACCAGGTCGACCGGCAGCCGGTTGGCCACCACGATGAAGTCCGCTGCGCCGGCATGGTCCACAAGGCCTGAGGTTACTGGCCCGGCGCCCCGCGCGCCGCCGTGGCGGAGCGCCGGCCCCGCGGCGGGCTGGCCAGCCACTCGCCGAGGGTGACTCCGACGGCCAGCGCCGGCCCGACGGCCAGCGCCAGGGCCACCAGCAGTCGCTCACACCCCGCCGCCCCTGCCTCCGTCGGAGCCGGAGGCCGAACTCGAGGCGACGATGCTGGCCGCGGCGGTGGCGGCGTGCACCTGCTGGATGGCCTTGCGCACCGCGTCCCCGGCCCACGGCTCGTCGACGATCTCGCGCAGCCGCTGCCGGACCTCGCGGCGGTCGGCGTCCGGGAAGATCCGCCGCTCCAGCTTCGCGGCGGCCACCATGCCGGCCAGCGCGGCGGTCCGGGGGTCCGGGCGGTGGCCGTCGAGCACGGTGGCGCCGAGCCGGCTCACCGCGTCCTGCCTCGGCGCGGGGGCGCGTTCCGGGAAGCGGTGGCGGGTGATCAGGCCGAGCCGGCGGTACGGCTCGTCGGCGAGCACCCCGTCGCTGACCAGATCGGCGAGCAGCCGGCGGCGAATCCCCCTGGACAGCCGGGTGACCCATGTCTGCGGCCGGCGGCGGGTGCTGGCCAGCTGGTTGAGTGCCTCGGCCAGCCGCGGGTGCGGCGGCGGGCGCGCCTTGCCCCGAGCCATGATCCACTTGTCGTCGACTTCGGCGTGGCCGCCCAGCACCAGCTCCACCAGCAGCGCCCCACCGAGCGCGCAGTCCAGCTCGGCCGAGCCGCCGTGCGCGGTGCCCTCAGGGGTGTACGCGAGCAGCAGCAGCTCCTCCGCGATCAGCCGTGCCATACCGTCCACCCTAGAGCCGATGATGCGATGATGGGACCGTCGCGGGCCCACACCCGCGCACGCCGGTGTAGCTCAGTGGTAGAGCGCCCGCCTTGTAAGCGGACGGCCGTCGGTTCAATCCCGACCACCGGCTCCAGGCTTGACTGGCACCATAGCTCCGTGCCGGACGAGCATGGGGAACAGCGCCTGGCGCCGGCCATCGACCCGGACCGCCCACCGGCAGTCGCCGGTCTCGCCGGGCGCCGTGGTCGGATCCTCGCCGCGCTGGGTCGTCTCTCCGCCGTCCGGTCGACCGAGCTCCTGCGGACGACCGCGGCCCGTGAGCTCGTCGAGGCGTGCGGGTTCACCCGGGCGATGATCTCGGCCGTGCGGGGGCCGTGCTGGGTGCCGCTGACGCTGCACACCCGCCACGACCTGGATCCCAGGGCGACGGAGTTCCTGGCCTATGTCGACAGCGACGCGGAGGTCCCGCTGGCCAACATGCTGGCGGAGACCGATGTGGTCCGGCGTCGTACCGCGTCCCTGGTCGATGAGCACCTGGTGCAGACCCGAGCGTCTAAGCCGATCATCGAGGTCGCGCGGAGCCCCGCCTACGTGGTCGCACCTATCCTCGCCGACGGCCGCACGATCGGATTCATGCATGCCGACCGGGTCGGCCAGCCGCGATCGGTCGACGAGGACGATCGGCGCTGCATCCAGGCCTTCACCGCCGAACTGGCCGTGCAGTACCAGTGCGCGAGCTGGACCGAGCGGGTGGCCGAGCGGTCGGGCGGGCACTGGGGGAGCTGGAGCGCGCGGCCGAAGCCCTCAAGCCCGCCGAGTCACCGGTGGTCGACCTTCCACTTGTGCCCGAGCGCGCGTCCGTCGTCAGGCCCGACCCCGGCGCCGGCGGCGTGCTCGGGGAGGAGCGCTTCCTGACCGCCCGGGAGTACGAGGTGCTCGAGCACGTCGCCGATGGCGCCACCAACCGGGTGATCGCCCGACGGCTGTCACTGTCGGAGGACACCGTGAAGACACACATGCGTGGCGTGCTGCGCAAGCTGCGGGTGAGCTCCCGGGGCGCGGCGGTGGCCCGGTACCTCAGACAGCTCCCCAACAGTGCGCCGCGGGTGGCGGTCGACGCCGGCATCGACCCGCTGACCGGCAGCCGGCGTCGTGATCCGCTAGCGTTTCGGCGAGCGCGGGGCGGCGAGGAGGCCGGATGAACCTGGAGAAGGTCGTTTTCGGGTTCTTCGTGGTGCTCGCCGCGACCCTCAACTTCGGCTTCTTCATCGGGGACATCGCCGATCCCGCCCTGCACAACCGCTACGAGCTGTTCGCCGCCGTGGTGGTGAACCTGATCGCAACGGTGCTGAAGTTCGGCGACCGGACTCAGATCGGCGCGGTGCACCTCGCGACGAGCCTCGTCGCCGACCTGCAGCTCATCGCCGCCGCCCTGGTCTTCGGGTACGCGGTCTACGTCTCGGCCGAGGGCCTCACCCCGGCAGCCACCGCAAGCGTCGTCTCGCTCTCCGGGGGCGCGCTGGTCGCGAACATCGTGTCGGTCGTGCTGCTCGTCATCGAGACGGTCTCCTTCCACCGTCGATGATCGGAGGTCGTCGTGGCGAACCCCCTGCTGGCGATCTGGTTTCAGCTGATCGGGCGGAACGACGACCGCGAGGTGTCCCGCCCGGGTCGGTACGCCGCGGCAGCCTCCGCCGCCCAGGCGTCCGCGACCGTCTTCCTGGTCATGCGGCGGATGCGGGCGCCATTGATCGTCCTGATCGTCATCTTCGCCATCACCGTGCTCGGGTTGACCCTCATCCCCGGGCAGGACGAGCAGGGTCGGCCGTGGAACATGGGCTTCTTCGACGCCTTCTACATCATGAGCTACACCGCGTCGACCATCGGTTTCGGTGAGATCCCCTACCCGTTCACCTACAACCAGCGGATGTGGCTGACCATCTCCATCTACGTGACGGTGGTCGGCTGGGCCTACGCCATCGGCTCGCTGCTCGCACTCGTGCAGGACCGGGCGTTCCGCCAGGCGCTGGCCCTGCAGCACTTCAGGCGTAAGGTCGCCCGGCTGCGCGAGCCGTTTCTGCTGCTGGCCGGGTACGGGCGCACCGGAGACCTCCTGGGTCACTGGCTCGATGCGTTGGGCCGGCGGTTCGTCGTCCTGGACTCGGACGAGGACCAGATCAACCGTCTCGAGCTCGGCTCGTACTACGCCGATGTGCCGGCTCTGGTCGCCGATGCGCGCGACCCCGGGTGTCTGGGGGTCGCCGGCCTCGCCCACCCCTCGTGCGAAGCCGTTGTGGCGCTCACCGACGACGAGGAGACGAACCTCGCCGTGGTGATGGCGGCGGCGTTGTTGCGACCCGGCCTCCCGGTCATCGCGCACACCACGTCGAGGGTGCTGGCCGCACGGATGCGGGCGTTCGGACACCCCACCGTGGTCAACCCCTTCGATTGCTTCAGCGAGCACCTTCGCATCTCGCTGAAGGCGCCGGCCGCCTACCAGCTCATGACCTGGCTGGAGAGCGGGCCGGGCGCGGAGCTGCCGCCACGGGGCGAACCGCCCATGGAAGGCGCCTGGGTCGTCTGCGGATACGGTCGGCTCGGACGGGAGGTCACCGCCGAGTTGCGGGCCGGGGGATCCCGGGTCACCCCCATCGATCCGAGGGTGAGCGCGGACGAGGACGCCGCCGTCGTCGTCGCGGACGGCTCGGACCCCAGCGTGCTCGCCCGGGCGGACCTCGTGCACGCCGTCGGGTTCGTCGCGGGCACCGACAGCGACACGACCAACCTGTCGCTGGTCGCGGCGGCTCGGCGGGCCAACCCCGCCCTGTTCGTCGCAGCCAGGCAGAACCGGTCCGCGAGCGCGTCGTTGTTCGCCGCGATGAATGTCGACGTGCTGCTGGTGCCCGCCGACGTCATCGCGCGCGAGGTGTACGCGCAGCTGTCCACGCCGCTGCTGTGGCGGTTCCTGCGTGAGATGCCGCAGATGGGGGACGCGTGGGCCGCGGCCCTCCTAGATCGGTTGACCGGCCTGTGCGGCACAAACCTGCCCACCATGTGGAAGGTCCGGCTGAGCCCCAAGGAGGCCCCGGCGCTGCGCGACCGGCTCGCGTCCGGCCAGCTGCGCCTTGCCGACCTGCTGCGCAGCCCGCACGACCGCGACGAACCGTTGCAGGCCGTGGCCCTGATCGTGCAACGCGGTGAAGAGTGCTTTCTCGCGCCCGACGGGGACTTCGTGCTCTCCGGCGAGGACGAGGTGTTGTTCGCAGGCTGGTACGCCGCGCGCCGCTGGCTCGACACGACGCTGGTGGTCGATGCGGTCCGCGAGTACGTCCTCACCGGGCGGCGGGTCCCGGAGAGCTGGATCTGGCGCAAGCTGACCCGGACCTCAGCTTGAGCGACACCGGTAACGGGGCGATCCTGCTGCTCGGCGCCCGCAGCGAGATCGGGCTGGCGGTGGTGACCCGGTTGGTGGCGCGCGGAGTGGCCCCGGTGGTGCTGGCGGCCCGGCGCAGCGAGCAGTTGAACGAGTCCGAGCGGCTGGTGCGGGCCGCGGGCGCCACCGAGGTGCACCGGGTGGAGTTCGACGCCGACGACCTGGTCGGGCACCGGGCGGTGCTCGAGGCGGCGACCCGGCTGGTCGGCCCGCTGGATGTGGTGGTGTTGGCGTTTGGGGTGCTCGGCGACCAGGCCCGGGCGGAGACGGACGCCGTGCACGCGCTGGGCGTGGTGCACACCGACTACACCGCGCATGTCGGGATGCTCACCGAGCTGGCGGTGCTGTTGCGCGGCCAGGGGCACGGTCGGATCGTGGTGTTCTCCTCGGTGGCCGGCGTGCGGGTGCGGCGGGCGAACTACGTGTACGGCTCGGCGAAGGCGGGGCTGGACGGCTTCGCCAGTGGCCTGGCCGATGCGTTGGCCGGCAGCGGGGTGCGGCTGTTGCTGGTCCGGCCGGGGTTCGTGATCGGACGGATGACCGAGGGCATGCGTCCCGCGCCGTTCGCCAGCACGCCCGAACGGGTCGCCGGGGCGACGGTGCGCGCGCTGCTGGCCGGCCGGGGCGAGGTCTGGGTGCCGCCGGCGCTGCGCTGGCTGTTCGCGGGCTTGCGGCTACTGCCCCGGGCGGTATGGCGCCGGATGCCCCGCTGACCCGGTGGTCCAGCCGCACCGGCGGCCCGGGCCGGGTCAGTGCCGGGAGAACGTGGGGTAGCCGTTGGCCGCCTCCTGCTCGCACTTCTGCCGGTAGGTGCCGACCCCGCCGATGTAGGACAGCAGCCGGCGCGGCTTGCCCGGCACGTTCGAACCGAGGTACCACGAGGTGGTCTTCGGGACGAGGGTGGCGCCGGCCAGTTCCTCGTGGTGGGCGACCCAGGCGTCCTCGCCGGCCGCGGTCGGTTCGATCACCGACTTGCCCTCGGCCTTCAGGTCCCGGATCGCGTCGGTGATCCACTCGGTCTGCTGCTGCAGGCAGGTGGTCATGTTGCACAGCGCCGCCGACGGGGCCAGCGGGGCCGCGGTGGTCAGCAGGTTCGGGTAGCCGTGCTTGGCCAGGCCCATCGTGGTGCGGATGTCGCGGGACCACTCGTCGGCCAGCGAGCGCCCCTCTCGGCCGCGGATGTCGATGCGGCTGAGCGCGCCGGTGCCGGCGTCGAACCCGGTGGCCAGGATGATCACGTCGAACTCGTGCACCGTGCCGTCGACGAGCTCGATGCCCTCGGGCCGGATCCGGGTGATCGGGTTGCCGCGCACGTTGACCAGCTCGACGTGCTTCTCGTGGTAGACCTCCAGGTAGCCGCGCTCCAACGGCACCCGGTGCGTGCCGAACCCGTAGTCGGTCGGCACCAGGGTGTCGATCAGGTGCTGGTCGCCCTTGAGTCGATCGCGCATCTTGTTCCGGACGAACTCCGAGACGGCCTCGCTGATCTCCTCCTCGAAGAAGATCTCGCCGAACCCGGCCAGCCACAGCTTCAGCGACCCGTCCTGGTAGATCTCCTCCAGGATCTCCTCGCGCCGTTCGGGCGTGCAGTCGGCCCAGGCGTGCTCGAAGTCGTACTCGAACCCGGTGAACGTGTGCGGGATCGTCGAGCGCAGCTCCGCGAAGCGGCCGTGGTATCGGTCCTGGTCGGCCGGGGTGTACGTCGGGTTCTTCATCGGCAGCACGTACTGCGGGGTGCGGGCGAACACGGTCAGCTGACCGACCTCGGCGGCGATGGTCTGGATGATCTGGATGCCGGTGGCGCCGACGCCGACCACACCGACCCGCTTGCCGGCCAGGTCCAGCCCGCCGGCCGGGTAGGTCGAGCTGAACACCAGCTCGCCGCGGAAGGAGTCGGTGCCCTCGATGTTGCGCAGCGGCGCGGAGAGCATGCCGGCGCAGGAGACGAAGAACTGGGTGTCCACCACGTCGCCCCGGTCGGTGTGCACCCGCCAGCGGCCGCGGTCCTCGTCGTACTGCGCGGCGGTGATCCGGGTGCCGAACCGGATGTCGCGGCGCAGGTCCAGCCGGTCGGTGACGTAGTGCAGCCACTGCTCGATCTCGGGCTGGCCGGGGAACTTCTGGCTCCAGCTCCAGCCGGTGTAGAGCCCCTCGTCGAACAGGTACTGGTAGATGTAGCCCTCGGAGTCGAACCGGGCGCC
>JAJCYC010000162.1 GCA_029263115.1 Pseudonocardia sp.
CGGTGGCGCTGGGCGTGGCCACCGCGCTGCAGTTCGCGCCCACCCTGTTGCTGTCGCTGTGGGGCGGCGTGCTGGCCGACCGCTACGACAAGCGCCGGATGCTGTTCGTGGTGCAGACCGGGATGGCACTGTCCGCCCTGGTCCTCGGCCTGCTGGAGGTCACCGGCGTCGTCGCGCTGTGGCAGGTGTACCTGATGTGCTTCGTGCTGGGCACGTTCTCCGCGCTGGACGTGCCGGTGCGCCAGGCGTTCGTCTCGGAGATGGTCGGCGCGGACCAGGTGAGCAACGCGGTCGGGCTGAACTCGATGACGTTCAACACCGGCCGGATCGTCGGCCCGGCGGTGGCCGGGCTGCTGATCTCGGGTGCCGGCACCGGGTGGGTGTTCCTGCTCAACGCGGCCAGTTTCGTGGCGGTGCTCGCCGGGTTGGCCGCGATGGACCCGACGCGGCTGTTCCGCTCGGCGGCGGTGCCCCGTCGGCCCGGTCAGCTGCGGGAGGGGCTGCGCTACGTGCGCGGCCAGCCGGTGCTGGCCGGGGTGTTGGCGCTGGTGTTCGTGGTGGCCACCCTGGGCATCAACTTCTACCTCACGCTGCCGCTGCTGACCCGCAACGTGTTCGGCGCGGGTCCCGAGGCGTACGGGCTGGTCACCGCGGTGCTGGCGGTGGGCGCCCTGGTCGGGGCCACCGTGGGAGCCCGCCGGGTGGGCCGGCCGCGGCTGCGGGTGGTGATCGGCGCGGCGCTGGCCTTCGGCGTGCTGCAGACCGCCGCCGGCCTGATGCCGAACCTGGTGGCCACCGCCGTCCTGCTGGTACCCACCGGGATGGCGGTGCTGGTCTTCACCACCGCGGCGAACGCCAGCGTGCAGATGTCGGTGCCGCCCACCATGCGCGGCCGGGTGATGGGCCTGTACATCCTGCTGTTCCTGGGGGGCACGCCGCTGGGTGCGCCGCTGCTCGGGCTGCTGGGCGAGCACTTCGGCGGCCGGGCCCCGACCGTGGTCGGCGGGGCTTCGACGGTGCTCGCGGTGCTGGCGGTGACCTGGTGGCTGCGCAGCTCCATGGCCTCGCGGACCCCGGATCGGGTGACGATCTCTTGCGGTTGAAGAAAGGATAGGCTAACTTAATGCACGTCGCTTCGTGGTGGGAGCGGCGCGTCAGTTCGGGAACTATCGAGGCCCCGCCCGATTCGTCGGGTGGGGCCTCGGTGGTTCCGGGGGATCGGTGGTTCCGGGGGATCGGTCGGCCAGCGCCGGTCATGCTCGCGGGCGGGGACTCTCGCGGGCGGGGACTCTCGCGGGCGGGGACTACAGCCGGCGCAACCCGGCCAGCACCCGCTCCATCAGGGCGAAGTCGGGATTGTCGCCGACGGTTTCGCCGTACACGGTGACCGCCCGCGCGGCCGCCAGGTCGTCCACCAGAACCCGGGCCACGCCGAGCGGTACGCCCAGCTTGGCCGACACCTCGGCGACCGACTGGGTGGTCCGACATAACTCCACCACCGAGCGGTGGGCACCGTGCAGGTTCTGGTGGGACCCGCCGGGGGTCGCGGTGACCAGCGACTCGATCGGCAACGGTAGCCGGGAGCGGGTGCGTCCACCGGTGTGGATGTAGGGCCGCACCCGCACCGAAGTGTCGGGACCGTCCGGTTCGTCGAGTTCGGGCTCGTCCGGCTCCGTTCCGGCGCGGGCGGGCGGGCGGTACGCCGGCCAGGTGGCCTGATGGGCCGCCGCCGGATCGACCGCGCCGGGCGGTGTGCCGGGCACCGCGGGCACCGCAGGCGTGGTGGGCGGGGTGGGGGACGGTTCGGTGCTAGGGGCCCGGCCGGTCTCGGCGGCCCGTCGGGCGGCCTTGGCCGAACGGCCACGCTTGCGCGGCTGCCGGGCGAACCGCGCGCCGGTCGGGCGCGGCGGGCCGTCCACGTCCTCATCCCAGGCCGCCTCGGGCTCGGCGGCCTGGTCGCTGGGTTCCGGCGTGGCCTGCTCCGGTGCCTCCGGTTCCGGTTCGGTGTGCTCCGGCCCGGTCGGCTCGTCCGGTTCGACGTCGCGGGCGACGCGTCCGAACCGTGCTCCGGTCAGCCCGACGGCGCGGTCGCGGTCAGGGGACATGACCGCAAAGCTTCGCCGGAACAGGTTCCGGTTGTGTAAACACGGGGTTTCGACAGCCCGGTCGATGTAACGCTCGGTGCACTGCCCGGCGACTCCCGGTCATCCTCCACCGAACCCGTCCGCGATGACGGCGGCCAGTTCGAGGAAAACGTCCCGGGTGGCCGGGGCCAGCCGGGACGGCACGATCACGCCGCCGCCGGCCAGATGCGGGTCAGCCCCAGAACCGCCGCCACGGTGGTCTTCCCGATCCCGCCCTTGATCGAGGTCACCGCCAGCCGGTACGGCCCGGGCAGCGGTCGGCGGACGCGGCGCAGCCGGTCGAGCCTGTCCCGTTCGGCCGGCCCCGGTCCGAGGTTCACCCGGCCGCCGGTGCCGGTGTACAGCCGCGCCCGCCAGCCGAGGCCTGGGTGCGGCCGGGCGGTCGGGCCGGGTGCGGATCGGGCGGGTGGCGCGGGCCGGACGGGCGGCGCGGTGGGGAAAGGTGGCGCGGGCCGGACGGGCGGCGCGGTGGGGAAGGGCGGTGCGGGTGGGACGGGCGGTGCCGGGCGGTGGGTGACGGGTGCGCGCTGGCGTCGGGTCGGCGGCAGCCAGGCCGAGGCCCCGGCCTCGGTGACCCCCTCGCCACGACACCAGCCCGGCCGGCGGCACCCAGGTGCGTCGGGCAGGCGGCCGGGACGCCCGGGGCGGCGCCGGGTGGTCCGCCGGCGGGGCGCCGTCCCAGGGCAGGATGCTCACCCCGCGCCGCCCGGTGCCGCGTCTGGTGACCGGCGCGGGTGCCCGCTGTCCCGGGTCGGTCGGCCGCCGGCTCATCGCCTGCTCCTCACGGCTCGCCGACCTGTGCCTCGGCGCTGTCGGCGGCCACCAGCCACCGGCCGTCGAGCTGTCGGATCATCAGCAGGTAGCGGCTGCGCGGCTCGTCCGGTCCGCCGGCGGTCGGGCCCGGGCCGACGGTCGTGGAGCGGTAGCCGACCAGGTAACCCCGCCGCGTGTCGGTCTCGTCCGCGCCGAGCAGCGTCACCTGTCCCGGGGTCGCCGTGGTGCCCTGCCCCGGCGGCGGCGGGCTGACCACGAGCACCCCGACCTCGGCAGGCGGGGTGCCGGGGGCGGCGGAGGGACCCGCGCGGCGGTTGGTGCGTCCGGCGTCGTCGGCCCGCAGGCTGTAGCCGGCGGCGACGTAGGCCGACGCGACGGCCGCCGGATCGCGTAGATCGACGGTCGGATCGGCGGCGCCGCCGGCGGTGCCCCGGTCCACCGGTGCCGCGCCGAGTGCCTGCCGCTCCGCCGCGCTGAACCCGGCCCCGGAGGTGTCGGTGTCGTCCGTACCGCCGGCGTTCACCAGGTACAGAACCCCGACCACCAGCAGCAGAGCGGCCAGCCCGAGCACCAGAGGGTTGCGTGATGTCGTCATGATCAGTCCCGGTAGCTCACGTGGATGTGGTCGTAGTGCCCGCCGGTGGCGTTCTTGACGTTGTAGACCCCGCCGCCGGTGTAGCGGGTGCCCCAGCCACCGGCGTCGCGGGCGCTCGGGTCCCAGTACCGGCCCTGCCAGATCAGGTACTTGACCCGCAGCCCGGCGGCGTTCACCCGGTACCAGTTGGCCACCCGCCAGCCCTCCTCCAGCGCGGCGCCCTCGGCGAACCTGCCGGGCGTACCGGTGAACAGGTCGCAGGCCTTGCCCTTGGCGTGGTCGCTGGCCGGGTTCCAGGCGTGCGGGTCCCAGCAGCCCGCCGACCGGAGCGTGGGCCCCTGCTCGACGGCGCCGAAGGCCTCGACCAGCGATTCCAGACCGTGCAGGGTGGTCGCGGTCAGACACCCCGAACCGGTCGGGTCGGCCTGCTTGCACCCGGTGACCGCGCGGGCGAACGCGGCCGGAGCCGGCGGCAGCGCGGGTGTGGTGATGCCCCCGACGGTGACCACGCCGCCCCCGGCGCCCGGTCCGCCGACCGCCGCCTGTGCGGCCTGCCCGCCGCCGGCCGCCGGACTTGCCGCGGCCGGTCCCGCGCCGCCTGGGGTGGGTCGGGCGAGGACCGGTGGCGGCGGTGTGCGGCCGCCGACCGTGCCCGGCGGGGTGCTGTACTGCTCGACGAACCGCCGCACGTTGGCGATGTAGCGCTTGACCAGTCCGGCGCAGGTCGGGCCGCAGCCGGCCTCACCGGGTTCGGGTACCCCGCTGGCGCTGCCGGTCACCCGGCCGCAGCCGGCGATGTGGCAGACCAGCATGGCTTCCAGCGGGTCGGTCGGCTTGCCGGTGGCCGTGAGGTGACCGGTGACCGCCCGCAGGTTCGTGCACACCCACGGGATGCCCACCCGCAGGTGGGCCTCCGGCACGGTGATGTCGCCCGAGCGGCCGCCGGCCGAGGCCCAGTTGCGGGCGTTGATCTGGTAGAGCCCGGTCGCGCCGCCGTTGCTGTCCTCGCTGCGCGCGTGCGGGTTCCAGCTGGACTCGGCCTGGATCTCGGCGACCACCCACACGGCGGGTAGCTCGGGGCACTGCCGGTCCAGCACGTCGTTGATCACCGGCAGCATCCGTCGGGCCAGCTCGGGGATCTTCGTGGCGTCCACCCCGGACAGCGACGGGCCGCCCGCGTCGTCCTCGGCGGCCCCGATCACCAGCAGCCCGAGCAGCGCGAGCAGCGCGGCTCCCGCCGCGCTCAGCCCACGCCACCACCCCCCGCCGCCACGCATCGCTCAGCCCGGCCGCCCCGCCGTCGGCGCGCTCGTCACCAGGCTCGACGCGGCGAGCCGGCGCCCGCGGGCCGGCGGGTCGGTCCCCTCCGTGCCCGGGCCGGCCGCCTCGACCGTCGGGTGCTGGGCGGCGGCGAACGCGTGGTCGGTCTCGTAGAGGGCCTGCTCGGTGGGGGTCAGGTGCAGCGAGACCGGCAGGCCGATCCGCTCGCCGGACTTGATCAGGTACTTGCCCCGGCCCGGGTGCAGCGCGCCGCCCATCCAGGTCGGCGATGCCGCCCACGAGGTGACCAGCGCGGCCTCGCCCTCGGACATCGGGGTGATCCGGCGTAGCGCGGCCAGCTCCTGCTCGGGCATCCCGCCGAGCACCAGGATCGCGTTGCGGGCCACCATGCCCCGCGCCTTGGCCCGGTCGGTCTCCGAGGGCAGCGCCTGCAGGTCGTCCATCGAGTGCGTCACCTGGAACGAGATCACCCCGCGGTGGCGGTTCAGCCGGGTGATCCGGTCGGAGCGCTCGACCAGCCCGGGGGCCACCCGCAGCGCCCGCCAGAGCTCGTCCTGCACCACCGCCACGTTGCGGGGCAGGCCCTGCGCGCGGGCCCCGACCGTGCCGTCCACCACCGCCGACGACCAGGCCCAGGAGCACAGCATCCCGGCGGCCAGTGCGTCGTCGTCGTCCGCGTTGTCACCGCCCAGCGCGGACAGGTCCAGCGACAGCGCCGGCGAGTCCAGCCCCGAGCCGACCGTGGACGGCCGGTCGAAGATGCCCCGCAGGGTGCCGTCGCACAGCAGCGCGAGGGTGTTGACCACCTCGCGGACCGAGCGGCGGTAGCCGGTGTCGTCGCCGGCGGCCACGATCGAGCGCAGCACGTCGCCGCCCTCGCCGAGCACCCGCAGCACGTCGGGGATCACCGGCTGGGCCGGGGCCCGCCCGGAGTCGCCGGCGTCCACCGCGAGGTCCAGCGCCGCGCCCAGCAGCCGTCGTTCGGTGACGTCCACCTCGCCCCGGCGCACGATGCTGACCAGCGCCTCCAGCAGCGTCAGCCGGCGCACCCGGACCGACTCGGCGAGCGCCTCGCGGGCCGCCCCGGAGGCCGCCGCCAGCTCGCCGCGCAGCGGCCCGGCGTCCAGCGGGTTCAACGAGTGCAACCCGCGCCCGACCCGCCAGACCGACCCGCCCAGGGCCTCCACCAGCCCGGAGTACTCGCCCTTGACGTCGCCGGGCACCACCGCGACGCCGCCGAAGGCAACCAGCCCGGTGATCATCCGCTTGATGATCGCCGACTTGCCGATGCCGGGCTGGCCCTGTACCCACACCCCGGTGTTGGACACCAGCCCCTGGCGCAGCCACTCGGCCGGGTCCAGCCCGACCGGCTCGGCGGTCAGCAGGTGTCGGCCGATCGGTACCCCGCGCACCGAGGTGCCCGAGCTGACCGCGAACGGGAACAGCCCGCACAGCTGGCTGCTGGTGCCGGCGTACAGCTCGCCGCCCTCGACGTGCGGCGCGCGGCCGCCGCCGGCGACCGGCCAACCCCAGGCCCGGGGGACCGGGCGGGGGCCACCGCCGGCGCGGCGCTGGGAGGCGTTCGAGGAATCCCGGGAGACGCCCATCACCGGCTCCGTCCCCGGGCGGCCAGCTCGTTCGGGTTCAGGCCCAGCCCGAGGCTGGCCGCGAACCCGGCCTGCTGCGAGCCCCACATCCGGCGCAGTCGCAGCTTGGCCGCGCCGGCCCGCTGCTCGACGTCGGCGATCGCCGCCGGTAGCTGGCCGGGGTCGGTGACCGTGGTGGTGACGTAGACCGTCAACCGGCCGACGCCGGCGCCCTCGGCCTCCTCGCGGGCGGCCTGCATCGCGCGGTCGCGGTCGTCGCGCTCGCGCTGGGTCTCGTCCCGGCGGGTGCGCTGCGACCAGGCCTTGCGCATCTGACCGGCGGTGATCTCGCTCTCCACCCGGGCGGCGGCCTGGTCGGCCGGGCAGGGCAGGTACAGCAGGCTGACCCGGCGGGAGTACGGGCCCGGGGCCAGCAGCGGCACCAGCACCCGGGCGCTCACCGCCTGCCGCGGTGCCTCGAGCAGCGCCCAGGACACCGAGACGCCGGAGTCGTGCCGGTAGGCCTCCCAGGTCTCGGTTGCGGCCACCGGCCCGGCCTGCGCCCAGCTCCGCAGCTGGTGCGCCTCGCCCTGGCGGGCGATCTCGTCGCGGGAGATCGGGTCGAAGGCCGAGCGCACCCGGGCGGTCAACCCGGAGACGGTCTCCCGGCCCAGCACGCCGACCCCGCAGGAGGTCAGCCCGGCCTCCAGCCCCGGCAGCCACCGGGTGACCTCGGCGACCGAGCTCAGCAGGTCCGTCGGCCGGGGGGCCGCCCGGGCCGGGTCGAGGGTGATGGTGACCCGGGTGTCGGTGTGCGCCGAGGAGGCCGGGGTCAGTTCGACCAGCTCACGCATCAGCTGCCGGGCCATCGGCGGGGCGTCCGGGGAGATCCTGGACTTGACGTACTCCATGTCGGCGGTAGTGCTGGCGGCGCTGTCGACGGTGACCGCGATGTGCCGGATCACCGGGCGGTGCCCGAGGTCGGCCAGCCAGGCGCCCCAGCAGGCCACCCATTCGTCCGCGCTGGCCCGGTCGGCCAGGTCCAGCCCGGCCGGCGCGCAGCGCAGCACGGTGGACAGGGTGCCGGTGTGCCGGTCGAACACCAGCGTCTGGCGTCCGCCGCGGCCGTCGTCGGTGTCCAGTGCGACCAGCGGGGCCAACGGGCCGGGCAGGTCGTGCCGGCGCGGGTGCTCGGTGATCAACCCGCCGGACAGCTCGGTCCAGCCCTTCGCCCGGCCGTTCGCGAAGCGCGCCCGCCTGGTCAGCGCCTCGGCGGCGGTGGAGCCGCCGATCCGGACGGTCACCCCCAGCACGACCAGCGTGGCGAGCAGTCCGAGGGCCAGCGCCGCGCGCGGGGCGAAGGAGGCGACCAGCAGCGGGGCCAGCACCGCCGCGAACACGGTGACCGTCCGGCCGGGTCCCAGGTCGCCGACCCCCCAGCCGCGTTCCGGGCGCCAGTGCCCGTACAACCGGGGTTCGGTCCTCCCTGGGTCGATCCCTGGGTCGATCCGCCCTGGGTCGATCATTGTCCGGCTCCTCGGGGGGTGGTGGCGGCCCGGGGCAGTCGGGCGATCGGGCGGGTCGGCGTCGGATCGAGCAGCGACGCCTCGGCGGCCCACCCGGCTCGCCCGTCGGTCGGCGGCGTGCCCCGGCGGGTCGGGTCGGGGCCGGGCCCGGCGCCGGCCGCGCCGGGCTGGGCGGACACCGCGCCCGTGGTCCGGCGCAGGGTGCTGCCCGGCCCGGCGTTCTCCATGAAGGTGGCCAGCTGCACCGACGGCGAGGTGGAGGAGCGGCTGACCAGCCGGACCGCGCCGACCGCGCCGGCCATCGCCTCGCCGCAGTAGCCCGCCCCGGTCACCCGCACCGAGGTGAACGACATCAGCCGCAGCGACACCGGCAGCGCGGCCACGCCCAGGGCGAGCACCACGATGCCGGCCATCACCACGCTGACCCCGGAACCGGGCGACGAGGCGATCTGCACGAGGTACTGCTGGCCGACGGCGTAGATCAGGGCGGCGGCCGGCTTGTAGGCCACCAGCGCCAGCCCCCACGGCAGCAGCCGGGACAGCCAGCCTCGGGTGGCGGTGGTCAGCGACCCGGCCGCGGCTAGCGGCAGGGTGGCGGCCACCGCGAGCAGCGCCACCTGCCGCAGGGCCATCGCCATCCACTGGGCGGCGGCCAGCACCAGGACCACCACGGACAGCAGCAGCAGCAGGAACGGCTCGGCGAGCCCGTCGGCGCGGGCGGTCAGCGCCTCGCGCATGGTGGCTCCGAAGTCGGTCGTCGTGCCGGCGTCGGCGCCACCACCAGCGCCCGCGCCCATCCCGACCAGGTTCGCGGCCAGCGAGTCGCCGGCCCACAGAGCGCTCTGCAGCACGGTGACCCCGAGCGCGCCGGCCACCGCGAACCGCAGCAGCCCGCCGGCCACCGCGATCAGCGGCTCGCCCCGCCGGCTGACGATGATCCGGATCGACTGGACCAGCACCGACGCGGTGAGCGCCAGCAGCAGCAGCGGCTGCAGCGCATCCTGCGCGCCGAGCACCGCGGGTTGCCGCAGCGACGTGCTCGGCACGGTCCACCAGTTGGCCGCGTCACCGACCAGCCCGGCGGCCGCCCGCGCCGCCGACTCCACGATCGCGGTGAAGGACGGACCGGGCTCGCTCTCGGCGGCCAGCAGCAGCCCCTGCCCGGGGCGCGCCCCGGGACCGGAGACGCTCACGGGGTGCCGAGCCCGGCGAAGGTACCCACCAGCACGGCGGCCAGCGAAGCCAGCGCCAGCCCACCCATCACCCAGAGCGAGCCGATCAGGCCCTCCTGGGCCAGCCCGCCACGGTGTCGACGTCCGACTATGATCATGCCTGCACAGATCAGGATGCCGATCATCCCGGCGGACAGCACTCCCCACTTCAGCCACCCGATCAGTTGATCGGCCAGCTCCTCGATGCCGGGCGGGGCCTGCGGCGGAGGGTTCGGCACGGAGGTCGGCGGGTTCGCGGTCATCGGGCTCCTCCGTACGCGGCGACTTGCCCCAGGGGCAGGTCCAGCAGTGCCCGGCCGAGGTCGGGCATCGACCGGGCGACCGGCTCGGTGCCGGAGACGGACGGCACCGTGCCGACCGGCATGGTCGGTGCGTTGTCGAGCGGGCGGGCTCCCCGCGCGGTGTGCAGCAGCCCGGAACGCAGCAGGCTGGCGGTCAGCGCGGCCAGCGCCTCGCCGTAGGCCCGCAACTGTCTGGGCAACTGGTCGGCCGTCGTCTCGGCGAGCTGTGCGGCCTCGCTCAACGGGTCGGTCAGCTCCCGCCAGTGCCCGACATAGGGCAGCACCACCAGCGCGGCCACCTGCGGCTCGATCATCCGCAGCCGGGCCCTGGAAGGGCCCCGCACCGGACCGGGCTGGTCACCGCAGACCACCAGCACCGGACGGGGCAGGCCGTTGGCCACCAGCCGGGAGACCGTCGTCGCGGCCCGGTGCAGCGACTGACCCGTCGCGCGGCAGACCAGCACGTCCACCCCCCGGCCGGCGTCGGTGCCCCGGTCGTAGCCGCGCAGGGCGGTGGCCAGGGTCGTGGTGCCCACCCCGCCGGCGACTCCGGCGATCCGCGGTGCGCGTGGCGTGCTCATCGGTCTCCCTCGCTGTCCGAACCGGTGCCGGGGTTCCGGCCGGGGTCGGTGTCGGCGTCCTCGGCGGTGGACGGGTCGGCGCCGGAGTCGTCCGCCGCGCCGGCGGAGGGCCGGGGCTCCTGCCCGAGCTGCTCGTCCCAGGTGTCGACCACCAGCCGGCCCCGGTCCCTGGTCACCGGCACGGTCATCCGCACCCAGTGCGAGTCGAGGCTCTTCCAGCCCCGCGCGGTCGGCGCCGGGGCGACGGCCGGCACCCCGGCCACCTCGAGCGTGCCGGAGGGGGAGGGTTCCCCGGTCGGTCCGACCTGCCGGTACGGGGTGACCCGCACCCGGACGTCGACCATCACCCGGCCCTCGCCGTCGGGTCGCAC
Source organism: Pseudonocardia sp. (assembly GCA_029263115.1). Taxonomy (GTDB): domain Bacteria; phylum Actinomycetota; class Actinomycetes; order Mycobacteriales; family Pseudonocardiaceae; genus Pseudonocardia. The sequence continues at coordinate 10,372 of JAJCYC010000162.1, forward strand.
ACCGCCGGGCAGAGAGAACTCGGCCCGCTGACGGCCACGGCCCGACCAGCCCAGCAGGGCGGCGTCGCCGTCCACGTCCGAGGGCAGGTACTGGGCGAGCACGTCGCCGCGCCGTCGCGGGTTGTCCTGGTCCCAGGACAGGTAGTCGGCGGCGAACGCGCCGGCCAGCGAGGATGCCTCGCCCGGCTCCGGCGCCTCGACCGGGTCCGACCACGTACCGGAACCCGGTTCGGCCTGCTCGTCGGCCGGCCGGCCGGTCGCCGGCTCGGGGTCCGGCTCGGCCGTCGGAGGCGTGCCGGTGCGCGCCGCGGCCTGCCGCCGGTGCGCGGTGGCCGGGCGGTGGCCGGGGCGGCGGCGACCGTCGGCGGGCCCGGTCGGGGTCGGGCGCGGCTCGGGCAGCTCCACGGCCGCCGGCCGCGACGCGGGGGAGGCACCGTCGGGTCGCGCCCGGTCGGCGTCCTGAGGGTCGTCGTCGACGGTGGCCACCGACCGGGTCTCCACGTCGGGCTGGAAGCGCTGGCCACCGATGGGGTGGGTCAGCAGCGGCAGCCAGTCGGTCTCCGCGCGGCCGGGGCCGTTCGCGGCGCGGTCCGGGGTGTGGTCGGAGGTGGGGCCCGGGCCGGCGGGTCGCGCTGTCTCGGGTCGCGGTGTCTCGGGGCGGGGTGTCTCGGGGACGGAGGTCTCGGGGAGGGAGGTCTCGGGGCGCGGGGCGGTCGGTGCGGGTGCCGGGAACCGGGTGGCCGGTTCGGCGATCGAGCGCCTGGTGTGACCACCGGTGTCCGGCCCGGCGAAGGGCTCCGACACCGGCCACCCGGTGGACCGTTGGCCGAGGATCGGGTCGACCGGGTCGGTGCCGCCGTCGGAGTAGGCGGGCCAACCGCCGAACGGGTCGTGCGCGGCCAGCGGCGGCGCCTCGCCGGTCCCGCGCTGGTCGAGGTCGTCCTCGGCGGGCCACCACGGGATGTCGGCCGGGGCGGGGGACGCTTCGCGCCTGCGTCGGAACATCGGTCTCCTCGGGCTAGCTGGGTTCGCCGGTCCGGCAGTGGAGGTCGCGGGGGCTGCGCCTGGAGCCCACCGGACCGGCGACGAACGGACCCTACGAAGCAGGGCCGCCCGGCCGAGGCGAAACGAGCAAAACCATTCGCGATCGCGAACGTTCGTCGGGGACATCCCGGGGAGGGTCGGCGGACGGCCGAGGGTAGGAACGCAGGACGGCGGAACGTCGGCCCGGTCGGCCGGCGGCGACCGTCAGCCCGGGACCGGCCAGGTGTGCACCGGGGCGTTGGCGGTCGTGCCGTCCAGGTAGCGGGCGAGCATCCCGCGGATCGCGCCGCGGCGGTCGGCGCCGCGTCGCTCCAGCGCATCCACCGCCCGGACCTGCCACGCGGCTCCGGTGAGCCCGGTATGGCAGCGCTGCTCGATGACCTCGAGGTACCGGGCGGAGACCGCGTCGGACACGCCCCAGGCGGCCAGCCCCTCGGCGGCCATCGGCAACAGCTCCCGGAGCACCAGCGTGTCCGGTCGCACCCATCCCCGGTCGGGCCAGTACAGCGACGCGTCCAGCCCGTCGCGCGCGGCCAGCCGGAAGTTCTCCTCGGCCGCCGAGAACGGCAGCCGGGTCCACAGCGGTTCGTCATGCTCGGTGAGCCGGCGCAGCAGGCCGTAGAAGAACATCGCGTTGGCGACCATGTCGATCACACTCGGGCCCGCGGGCAGCACCCGGTTCTCCACCCGCAGATGCGGTGTCCCGTCCGTGACGTCGTACACCGGCCGGTTCCACCGCCAGATGGTGCCGTTGTGCAGCCGCAGCTCCTCCAGGATCGGGACCCGCCCCTCGGCCAGCTCGGCCAACGGATCCTGGCGTTCCTCGACCGGCAACAGCCCCGGGAAGTACCGCACGTTCTCCTCGAACAGGTCGAAGATCGAGCTGATCCACCGCTCGCCGAACCAGACCCGGGGGCGGACACCCTGGTTGCGCAGCTCGATCGAGCGCACGTCGGTGGCCTGCAGGAACAGTGGAACCCGGGTCTCCGCCCACAGCCGGTGCCCCAGCAGGAACGGCGAGTTGGCGCCCACCGCCAGCTGAACCCCGGCAATGCACTGGGCGGCGTTCCAGGCTGCCGCGAACTGGCTGGGCGGGCACTGCAGGTGCAGCTGCAAGGACGTCGCGGCGGCCTCCGGCAGGATCGAGTCGAAGTCCATCCGCAGTTGCTCACCCGGCCGGCCGTTCGGGGCGACCCCGGTGATGTCCAGCCGGAACGGTTCCCCACGCGCGGCCAGCATCTGCTCGTTGAGCGCCGCGTACCGGGTGCTCGGGGAGATCCGGTCGGTGACCAGGTGCTCGGCTTCCAGCGTGGGCAGGATGCCGATCGCCAGGACCCGGGCGTTGGCGGCCTCGGCCTGCTTCTCCACGGCGGCGAGCAGGTCGAGCAGGCTGTTCTCCAGGTACCGGCCCTGCTCACCGCCGAGCGGGCGCGGTGGCATGTTCAGCTCGACGTTCCACTGGCCGAGTTCGGGCTGCAGCTCCGGCCGGTCCACCCCGTCGAGGACCGCCGAGTTGCGCATCGCCGGAGCGAGGTGGTGGTCGATCAGGTTGAGCTCGACCTCCAGACCGGTGGTCGCCTCGTCGTCCCAGGTGAAAGGGCCTTCGCGCAGCATGGTGGCCAGGGCGTTGAGACACCGGTGCACCTTGCCGCGGTACTGCTGCCGGTCCTGACGGGTAAATGATCTTCGGGCCACATCTTGGCCCACTCGTCCTCCAATGACTCACAGGTTCCGAGCAGGCAGTCGGATTCGGGGCACCCCACCGTGTCACACCGAACGGGTGATTGCTACGGCTGACCGGATGAGAACCGGCCGGTTCCCTGTGATCTCCACGGGGACCGCTGCGGCCGCGGACCGGGAACTCCCTCGCCCGCCTCACCTGCGACCATGCCCGCGTGGCGCGGACGTTCGAGGTGCACGAACCGGGGGACTCCCGGCTGGACGACTTCCGGGACCTCACCGAGGCCGACCGCCGCCCGGACCGACCCGGCGGGCGCGGCCTGGTGATCGCCGAGGGCGTGCTCGTGGTTCGCCGGCTGCTGGAGTCGCGGTACCCGGTGCGCGCGGTGCTCGGGGTGCCGCGCCGGCTCGACGAGCTGTCCGGAGACCTGGCGGAGATCAACGTGCCGGTGTATGCGGTCACCGCCGAGCTGATGGCCGGGGTCGTCGGCTTCCACCTCAACCGTGGGGTGCTCGCGGTCGCCGACCGGGCGGCCCCGCCCGATGCAGCCGCCCTGGCCGACCCCGCCGGGCCGGCCGACCAGCGCAACGAACCGAGCGTCGGCACCGGCCCACTCGCCGTCCTGGAGGGGGTCAACGACCACGAGAACCTCGGCGCGCTGTTCCGCAACGCCGCGGCGCTCGGCGTGGCCGCAGTGCTGCTCGGGCCACGCTGCGCCGACCCGCTCTACCGGCGCAGCGTGCGGGTCTCGATGGGCCACGTGCTGCGGGTGCCGTTCGCGCCGCTGCCGCCCGACCCGCCGTGGCCGGCCGGGCTGGACCTGCTGCGTCGCGGCGGGCGGCGGGTCGTCGCGCTGACCCCGCGCGCCGAGGCGGTGCCGCTGTCCCGGGCCGGCCTGGCCGACTCGCCGGTGGCGTTGCTGCTGGGTGCGGAGGGCCCCGGGCTCAGCGACGCCGCGCTGGCCGCGGCCGACCTGTGGGTGCGGATTCCGATGGCGGGGCAGGTCGACTCGCTGAACGTGGCCACTGCGGCGGCGATCGCCTTCCACGCGGCGGCACCGCCCGGCGCCCAGCGAGGGGCTAGTTGCGCTGTGACTTGACCCCGAGCAGCACGTCCTCCCAGGACGGCATGACGGGCTTGCCCTTGCGGCCGCGCTTGGCTGCGCCGGCGGCCGGGCGTTCGTCGGCGTCGACCTCGGCCTGCTCGACATCGGGCTCCGGGCCGGCCGGTTCGGCGGCCGGGGCCTGCGCGGGGGCCTCGGCCCGGGCGCCGGAGCGGCTCGCCCGGGAGCCGCCGGGCCCGCTGGCCCGGCCGCCGCCGGACCGGGAGGCCCCGGACTCGGCCGCCGGGCGGTGCTCGGTGGCGCCGCGCGGGTCGGCGTCGGCCGTGGTGTCCGCCTCGGGTTCCGGCTTGCTGAAGTCGATCACCGGTCCGACCCGGCGCGGTGGCCGCGAGAGCTGACCGTCGCCCAGGTCGGTGGCGTGCTCGTCCAGCGCGGTGACCGTGCCGCCGTGCGCCCCGGGGTGGTAGGCCCAGCGCGCGGTGATGTCCGAGCGGCCGACCTTCCAGCTCAGCGTGACGACCCACTTGTTGTCCTCGCCGCGCCAGGCGTCCCATTCCGCCTCGCCGTACAGCTGGCCCCGCAGCGCGAAGGTGTGCGCGACCACCTCGCCCAGGGTGCGCACGTCCGGACCGTCGTCCCGGACCGGGTGGGCCTGCTGGGCGAGATCCGACATTCGGGAGCGTTCGAGCAGCACCGGGTAGGCGAACCGTTCGATCTTCTCCATCGGCACCCCGGCGGCTTCCGCCACCTGTTCGACCGAGGCGCCGGCCCGGATCCGGGCCTGGATCTCGCGTGGTCGCAACTGGCTCTCCATGTCGGTCGACAGCTTTCCGAGCCCTTGGACGTCTCCGCGCGCGGCGGCACGCAGCCGCTCGTCGGCCGGAACGGTGAAGCGTTCGCGCCGGTCCGGGTCTTCGAGGATCACGACGCCCTGGTCGCCCACCCCGTCGAACCCCACGACCCGCAGCGCGCGCATCGACCCCTCCGCTCGCCCCTACGCTCGTCCGGGTGACGGTAGTGGCCCGCTTCCACCCGATCGCGGAGGCGCGCCGACCGCACCGCTGCCAGCACCGATGAGCCTAGAGCATCCAGGCGAACGGCAGTGGGTGCATCATCGGAGGATGGAATCCACCCGGGTGGACCGCTGGTTGTGGGCGGTGCGGCTGACCAAGACCCGCCCGGACGCGGCGGCCGCCTGCCGGGGCGGGCACGTGCGGGTCAACGACGTCCCGGCCAAGCCCGCGACCACGGTCGGTCCCGGGGACCGGATCCGGGTGCGGGTACACCAGCTCGTCAAGGAGGTGGAGGTGGTGCGGGTGATCCAGAAGCGGGTCGGCGCGCCGGAGGCGGCCACCTGCTACCTCGACCACACCCCACCGCCACCCCCGACGCCGATCCTGCCGGTGGCCCGCCGCGACCGGGGTGCCGGGCGACCGACCAAGCGGGAACGCCGTGAACTTGACGCCTTCCGCACCGGGTGGTCGTGAACGCCTGTGGTGAACGCCCCGCTCCACGCGTAAACGATCGCCGTCCAGTGCGCGGTGATCGCTCGCCCGGTGCCGGTCGGGACCGGCGTCGAGGTCGACGAGCGGGACTTCGTCCAGCGCCGCTGCACCCCCAGCGGCGTGGCGAACTGGTCGTGGTCGATCAAGGCAGTGGAGCTGGGGACCCACCAGCTGCGCCTGGAGCTGCAGCCGGCGGTGACTTCGGTGATCCGGCCGGCGGGCCCGCGACCGTGCTCGGGCTCCGGCTCGGGCGATTCAGCGGCGAGCTCGGCGAGACGCTCCGCACGGCCCGGGGCAGCTGGCGGGCTCCGAAGCGCTGACCCGGCTCAGCTCTGGTTCTCCACCACCCAGTCGATGCAGGCGGTCAGCGCGCTGACGTCGGCAGGGTCGATGGCCGGGAACATGCCGATCCGCAACTGGTTGCGGCCCAGCTTGCGGTAGGACTCGGTATCCACGATGCCGTTCTCCCGCAGCACGCCGGCCAGCGCCTTGGCGTCGATCGAGTCGTCGAAGTCGATCGTGCCGACCACCTGGGAACGGTGCGCCGGGTCGGTCACGAACGGGGTGGCGAACGGCGACTTCTCGGCCCACTCGTAGAGCCGGGTCGAGGAGTCCTTGGTCCGGGCCACGCAGCCGTCCAGACCGCCGATCCCGAGCATCCAGTCGACCTGCTCGGCCAGCATGGCGAGGGTGGCCACCGCCGGGGTGTTGTAGGTCTGGTCCTTGGCGGAGTTGTCCACCGCGGGGGACAACGACAGGAACTCCGGAATCCAGCGCTGCTCGGGTGGCAGCGCGCCGATCGCGGCGACCCGCTCCAGCGCGGCCGGGCTCATGATGGCCAGCCAGAGCCCGCCGTCGGCGGCGAAGCACTTCTGCGGGGCGAAGTAGTAGACGTCGGTGTCGCGCAGGTCGACCGGCAGGCCGCCCGCGCCCGAGGTGGCGTCGATCGCGACCAGCTGTCCGTCGGTGGCGTCCGCCGGGCGGACCACCGGTACCGCGACGCCGGTGGAGGTCTCGTTGTGCGCCCAGGCGATCAGGTCGACGCTCGGGTCGCTGGTCGGCGCCGGCGCGCTGCCCGGATCCGCCGACACCACCACCGGATCGGCCAGGAACGGCGCGCCCCTGGTCACGCCGGCGAACTTCGCGGAGAACTCGCCGTAGCTCAGGTGCAACGAGCGCTCGCGCACCAGGCCGGCCGCGGCCGCGTCCCAGAACGCGGTGGTGCCGCCGTTGCCCAGCACCACCTGATAGCCCTCGGGCAGCGAGAACAGCTCGGCCAGGCCGGCGCGCACCCTGCCGACCAGCGACTTCACCGGTTTCTGTCGGTGGCTGGTGCCCATCGGCGCGGCGGCCAGCGCGGCCAGCTGCTCGGGGCGCACCTTGGACGGGCCGCAGCCGAAGCGACCGTCGGACGGCTTGAGGTCGGCGGGTATCGCATTCGAGGTGTCAGACGCAGTCACGGGTTCCAGTCTGTCAACTCCCGCCGGGCCGGGCGCGCCCGGGTGACCAGCATCGCGCGGGCTAGCGCTTCAGGCGGCGGCTGCCCGCGTGCCAGTCCTCCTGGACGCCGGTCTGTTCTGGACTCACGCCGAAAGCGGGTAGCTGCAGCTGCTCACGCAGGCTGCGTTTGAGCTCGGCGAACCCGCCGAACCGGGACAGCCCGATCACGTGGTCCCACAGCCGCGTCGCGTCCTCCGGCGACGGCAACCGGCTGATCACCGGACCGAAGAACGCCACGCCGTTCGGCGGTTCGAACTGCAGGATCGGGGTGCCGACGTCCTTGCCGGTCAACGCCAGCGCTTCGTCGGACTCGGCCTGGATCAGCTCGTCCCAGGACCGGTCGTCCAGCGCATCGACGAGCGCCGGCGGCAGCCCGGCGGTCGCCAGCAGCGGTGCGATCACCTCGGCGGTGCCGGCGGGCGAGGTGGTCGGTCCCCACCGAGTGGTCTCGAAGACGTGAACGCCGAGCTCGGCGTACAGTGCATCCACCGCCTCGTTGCCGTGCGCAGCCCGGGCGGCCGCCGCCACCCGCAGCATCCGCAGCCCGGACGTGTGGCCCTCCTCGTAGCCCCGCGGGAAGTGCGACTCGTAGTCGATGTGCGCGTTGATCAGCCGCAACGAGATGAACTTCCACTCGATGCTGTAGTCCCGCTGCTCGCGCACCATGCGCACCCACTTGCTGGTCATCCAGGCGAACGGGCACACCGGATCGAAGTAGAAATGCACATCAGCGCCCACCCCCGCACCCTAGCCCGCGAGTCCCGCACCTTGTGTCGGCGAGTCACGCGATCCGGTCCGGTGAGTCCCGCATCTCGTGCCGGCGAGTCACGCTGTACGCGGGCGGCGTGTCGTCCTGCTTCCGACTTCGGGGTGGGTCGAGTTGTCCACATCGGGGTGAGCCATCCACAGACGCGCGAGGAGACCGGCACGCGTCCACCGACGAGCCTCAGGCTGGGGGTTGTGAAACCTCTCAAAGGTGGCCTGCACGGCGCCTACCTGCGTGCGGACGTCCTGAGTCAGATCGGCCCGGCCGCGATGCGCCGCGCTCTACGGAACCGGACCCTGGCGACCTCGTGGTCGCGGGTCGTAGTCGATTCGCACAGACAGGACGAGCTGTTGACCAGGAGCGCCGCGGCTGTACTGGCGTTCGGTCCACGCAGCGCGCTGGCTGGTCCGACGGCCGCCGAACTGCACGGATGCGCCGCCGCCGCCACCCCGCGCACGCATGTGCTGATGCCCTACTCGTCGCATCCGCGCCCCCGGCTCGGGCTGGTCGTCTGCCACAGCGGCGGCTACCAGCGCGATGTCGTGGCGATCGGTGGCCTACCGGTGCTGGCTCTGGACCGGGTCGTTGCCGAGATGTTGTGCCGGGCGTCCGCCCGTGACGGGTTGGCGGTCTGTGACCAGGCGCTCTCGCTGCAACCCGAGGCGTCGCGGGAACGGTGGCGGGCCGGCATCGGTGAACGGATCTCCGAGCGCTCCGACCCCCGGGGTACGCGGCGGGGTCGGGAGCTGCTGGCGATGGCCACCGGCCGGGCGGAGTCGCCGGCGGAGTCGTGGTTGAGGCTGACCGTCGTCGAGATGGGATTCCCGTGGCCGGAGGCGAACTGGCCGTTGCACTCCCCTTGGGGTGCAGTGGTGTACCGGCTGGACCTGGCGTGGCCTCGTCATCGGATCGTGCTGGAGTACCAGGGGTATGCCGTGCATGTCGACCGTGAGCGCGAGGACTCGGCTCGGCTAGCGGACCTGCGTCGACGTGGCTGGATCGTAGTGGTCGCCCAGGCCGCCGACCTGCGCGATCACCACGACCTGTGCGTACGGCTACGCGAGGCCTTCGAGCGGCGTGGTCACGCACGGCGCGAAGTGCGTGACTCGCCGGCGCGAAGTGCGTGACTCGCCGGCGCGAGGCTCAGTCGTGGGCGATCTCGTCCCAGCCTTCGACTTCCTCGGGGCGGCGGGGCCCGGGGCCGATGTACTGCGCGGACGGGCGGACCAACTTGGACTCCCGCTTCTGCTCCATGACGTGGGCCGACCAGCCTGCGGTACGGCCACTGGTGAACATGGCCGGCATCATGTGGCCCGGCACCTCGGCGAAGTCCAGGATCACCGCCGCCCAGAACTCGACGTTCGTCTCGATGGGGTGGTCCGGGCGCCGCTCGCGCAGGATCGAGAGCGCGGCCTGTTCCAGAGCGGCCGCCGCCTCGTAGCGCGGTGCGTTCAGCTCCTGGCAGGTGCGCCGCAGCACGCGGGCCCGGGGGTCCTCGGCCCGGTACACCCGGTGGCCGAAGCCCATCAGCTTCTCCTTGCGGTCCAGGATGCCGCTGACCAGCCCCGTCGGGTCGCCGGACTGCTCGACCTCGGCGATCATCGGCAGGACCCGGGCCGGGGCGCCGCCGTGCAGCGGGCCGGACATCGCGCCGATCGCGCCGGACAGCGCCGCGGCCACGTCGGCGCCGGTGGAGGCGATCACCCGGGCGGTGAAGGTGGAGGCGTTCATCCCGTGCTCGGCGGCGGACACCCAGTAGGCGTCGATAGCCTTGATGTGCGCCGGGTCGGGCTCGCCGCGCCAGCGGGTCATGAACCGCTCGGTGATCGTGGAGCACTCGTCGATCCGCCGCTGCGGCACCGCCGGCACCCCGATGCCCCGCGCGGACTGTGCCACGTAGGACAGCGCCATCACCGACGCGCGGGCCAGCTCGTCGCGGGCGTCCTCGTCGCTGATGTCCAGCACCGGGCGGTAGCCCCAGTAGGGCGCCAGCATGGCCAGCGCGGCCTGCACGTCCACCCGCACGTCACCGGTGTGCACCGGGATCGGGAACGGCTCCGCAGGCGGTAGCCCGGGACCGAAACGGCCGTCGACCAGTAGCGCCCACACGTTGCCGAAGGTGACGTGGCCGACCAGGTCCTCGATGTCGACGCCGCGGTAGCGCAGCGCGCCGCCGTCCTTGTCCGGCTCGGCGATCTGGGTGCGGAAGGCGACGTGGCCCTCCAACCCGGACTTGAAGCCCGGGGGCGGAGGCGGTGGCCCCGACGCCGAAGGGCTGGTCGCCGCCGTGTTTGCGGCCAAGTCGGCTGCTGTGGACACTGGTCCTCCTCGTTGTACCCGACACCCTTGTGGGGAACCACCCGTGAACCACCAGCGTCGCAGGTCAGGGCGGTCGCCCCGAGCCGACAGGCGCCCAGGTGGCCCGCGTCACGCGGTTGCGGCAAACCCTGCCCCGACACCGGTGCCGCCGCAACGGCTCGTGTGCTGGATCACCGGCGCCGGCGGGTGAAAAATCGTCCCACCCGCTGCCCCGGCCGACCCCGACCGGCTCAGCGTCGGGACAGCCGCGCCCGCACCAGGTACACGTTGTACGGCCCCCACTGCGACATCGTGAAGCAGATCGAGTCGCCGTGCAGCGCGTGCGGGTGCAGGTAGCCGCCGTAGAGCGCGGGGTGCTCGGTGCCCGAGATCAGGGTCTGCCCGTCGCTCCACGGCCCGGTCACCACGTCGGCCGAGCGCAGCACTATCCGGCCGGCCGGATCGTCCAGGTGCACCATCAACCAGCAGCCCAGCCCGGTGTGGAAACCCACCGACAGCTCCCCGGCCGGCCCGGCCGCCACCGGTGCGGCGGTTCGGGGGCGGCTGGTCCACTCCGAGCCCGTCCAGTACTGGTAGCGGCCGGGGTCGGTGACCCGACGTGGCTCCACCCGGGCCAGGTGGATGTCGCCGAACCGGCCGTTCGGCGTGCCGAACAGGTACACCCAGTGCCGGTCGCGGGCGAACGCGCCCAGCTGGAATGACCGCCGTGCCAGCAGCGAGTTGCGCCAGCGGGCCTTGCGTGGCTTCTCCCAGGTCAACCCGCCGTCGGTGGAGGTGGCGATGCCGCCGTAGTTGGTCCGCCAACCCTTGCGCCGCCAGCGGGCCACCGACATGTAGTGCAGGTACTGCACGCCGTCCACCGCGATGCCCGAGGTCGGGATGACGGTGGACTCGATCAGCGGCCGGTGGTCCTTCGGCAGGATCTCCGCCGCGTGTCCCGCGGTGTCCTGCACCGCTTGGTCCAGCCGTAAGCCGCCCGCCGGGTCGCACGGGCCGGCCGCGGCGCTGGTGCGCAGCAGCACGTTGCGCCGGTGGTCGGCCGAGCGCCGCCCGGCGCCCGGACCCGACCAGCCCACGCCGTAGGTGTCGCCGAACGCGGCGAGCACGTTGCCCGAGCCGTCGTCCCAGAGGATGCCGAGGTCGGTGGCCAGGAAACCGAAGCGGCTGCCGGTGCGGTTCGCGGAGCCCTCGCCGGTGACCGAGGCCACCACCTCGACCCGGTCCGGCACCACGAGCGGGGGATTCACCATGTCGATCACGGTGTCACAGTGCAGGATGACTGGAACCGCGACCGCCGGAGGATGCGCTGCACACCACATCGGAAATCTCGCCCGAGCCGTCGCTGGACGTCGCGGACCTGGCCCGGACCTGGGACGCCCAACTAGAGGCCTGGTTGGCCGACGCCACCGCCGCGGGGCTGCCCGAGCCGAACGCGATGGTCCTGGCCACGGTGAGCACCGACTCCGCCGACGCCGCCCCCTCCACCCGCACCGTGCTCTGCAAGGGCATCGACGAGCGGGGCCTGGTCTTCTACACCAACTACACCTCGGCCAAGAGTCGTGACCTGCGGTCCAACCGGCGGGCGTCGGTGACGTTCCCCTGGTACGGGTTGCAGCGGCAGGTGCACCTGCGCGGTTCCGTCGAGCAGGTCAGCAGGGAGGAGACCGCCGCCTACTGGGCGACCCGGCCACGGGGGTCCCAGCTGGGCGCGTGGGCCTCGCCACAGTCGGTGGTGCTGTCCACCCGCCGGGTGCTGGAGGACGCGCTGCAGGCGATCACCAACCGGTTCGCGGACGCCGAGGAGGTGCCGGTGCCGCCGCACTGGGGTGGCTGGCTGCTGCGCCCGGAGCGGGTGGAGTTCTGGCAGGGCCGCGGCGACCGGCTGCACGACCGGCTGGCTTACGACCACACCCAGGACCGGCGCTGGGTGATCCGCCGCCTGGCGCCCTGATGCGGCCGGTGAGGTTCAGACGGCGTCCGGGCGGTGCGGGGTCAGGCCTGGGAGGGGGTGCCCTCCGGGCCGAGCGCGCTGTCGATCGCCTTCTTGATCCGGGCCCGGACCCGGTCGGGCCGGCGTTCCTCGGCGGGGCCGTCCCGCTCGATGCTGAACGCGCGCAGGTCGACCGTCGCCGCGCCCGAAGTACTGCCAGTGTGTCGTGACCTCTTCGGGGACCACGTCTACCGCTGCCACCTCGTCCCGCATCCGTCCGGGAGGCCGTGCGCCTCAGACCTGCCTGCTACGACGGTAGCACCGGATCTTGTACAGCAGAAGCGCCGCGACGCCCGCCATCAGCAGCAGGCTCAACCCGGCGCAGACGAGCATCGGCGGGTACGCCCCGTAGCCGTAGACCGACCGGAACCCGCCCAGGAACGCGTCGGAGGCGCCGACCTGGCTGGGTTGGCCGAGCACCGAGAACAGCGTGCTCACCACGGTGAGGGTCGCGCTGAGCAGGTAGGCGACAGCGGCCTGGACCGACGAGCGCACCAGGCGGTCGAAGGAGAACCCGAACACGGTGATCGCGAAGATCGGGATCGCCAGCATCAGGGTGGGTGCGTTGAAGTCGATCGGGTTGTCGATCACCGGCAGGGTGAAGGCCAGCACCATCGCCACCAGGAAGTTGGCGAACGCCATGGTGATGATCGGCGGCAGGCTGCCCGGCGGGATCTCCTCGTAGCTCACCTACCAGATCAGCCTCGGGCGCTCGGTCGAGGGCCGGTCGATGTGCAGGTGCACACTGCTGTTGCCGAACCGCCGCTCCCGGTGCCGGATCGCCGGCTCCGGCGCGGGTCCCGGTCCGGGCCGGCGGACCGGTCGCAGCTCGCCGTCGGCGCCCTTGCGGTAGAGCTGGGTGCGCCGCGCGTAGCTGCCGACCCGCCCCTCCACCACGAGGTGGTAGCTGTGGACCGGGTGGCTGCGGCGGCCAGCTCCACCCCCTGTTCCGGGGAGTCCACACCGAACACGCTCGACAGCGAGGATCGCCAACACGTAGCCGCCGGCGAAGAACTCCACCAGATTGCGCAGGCCCACCAGCTGCCGGGGTTCGACCCCGAGTGGCGCGACGACGGCGTCGAACACCTGCCGGTAGCGCTCGATCGCCACCGGGTCCGGGATGCTGATCAGTGCGCCGAGCGCGCGCAGGACGGCCCGCTGGGGTTCGTCAGGTCGGCCTGCGGGTCGGTGCCCAGCGCGTCGCGCAGCGGTGTCTCGATGGCCAGCCCGATCATCGCGGTGACCTGCGACTGCGGCAGCAGGTTCAGCCGGCGGCCGGAGGAGTTGGTCACCACCAGGTTGCTGTAGAGCCGCCCCTTGGTGCCCCACAGGAACGGCAGGATCACGCTGCCGACCTCGCGCGGCGCGCCGGAGTTGCGGGTGGGGCGTTCGCCGCCGATCAGGTAGTCGACCCGGCCGGCCATCCGGTAGCCGTCCAGGGTCGCCACCAGGTTCTCCTGCAGCCGCAGGCGCCGGCGGTCGGACAGGAAGACGTCCAGGAACAGGTCGATGACCAGGTTCGGGTACAGCTCGTTGACCGTGCGGACCGAATGCACGAACCGGTCGGTGCCGCCGTAATCCACGAGCAGGTCGTCCCCCGGCGGGTCGACTCCCGGTGGACCGTCGGCGTCGGTGTCCATGACCCGCGCGGTGACCTCCTCCGGTGCATTCCCCATGCCGGCCTGTCCGACGGTCATCCCGGCGGGCGAGCATAGGGCCGGCCCGCCGGGTGGATCAACCTGGTGCCGCGCGGCCCGACCGGGCCGCGGTGGCGGGTGTGCCGGCCGCCCGACCGGACGGCTCGGCGGGACGGCTCGCGCTATGAGCCGGTCCGAGTGCGACCCGTCGGGCGCGCCTCGGGGTCGGCAGGGGCCTCCGACCGGCCGTATCGGCTCGTTGCTGCGCGGCGCGCTGGCCGACACCCGCCCGCTGCGCCATCCCGAGTTCCGCCGGCTGTTCCTGGCCGGTGTGGTCACCGTGATCGGCGCCCAGATGTCGGTGGTCGCGGTGCCGGCGCAGATCTTCCAGCTCACCGGCAGCTCTGCCTACGTCGGGCTCACGGGGCTGTTCGTTGTGGCTGGCCGTGCTGCTGCTCGCGGTGGCCGGCGCCGCCGACCTGATCAGCGCGATCTACCGGGTCACCATGCTGCAGGTGGTGGCCACCGACGAGATGCGCGGGCAGATGCAGGGCGCGTTCTTCGTGGTGGTGGCGGGCGGACCGCGGCTGGCCGACATCTGGCACGGCCCGACCGCGGCGGCGGTCGGCCCCGGCACGGCGACATCCTCGGCACCGGCATCTACGCGCTGACCGGCGACGTCGCCGCGCGGATCGGCGGGGCGCACTTCCGGGCGCCGACCTGGGCGCCGGTGCTGGGCGCCGGTGCTGGGCGCCGGTGCTGGGCATCGTGCTCTGCGGGTTCCTGGCCGCCACGCTGTCCGGGCGCCCCGGTGTGCAGTTCGTGGTGGCCGGCGTGCTGCTCGGCGTCGGCGTCCTGCTCTGGCTGGCGAACTACCTGGTCGTAGGCACGGTGAAGTTCGACCCGGCCAACCTCGACAACAACAACTGAACCGGACGCAACACCGTCCCCCCAAGAGCAATGAGCCTGCTCATTCGACCTCGTGGGAGTGCCCCAAGAGCAATGAGCCTGCTCATTCGACCTCGTGGGAGTGCCCCAGGAGCAATGAGCCTGCTCATTCGACCTCGTGGGGGTGTTGTGGGTGCGCCCCCGAGCAGTACCACCGTGCCGGCGGACCCGGCCGACACCCCGGGCAGCGGCACGCCCATCCCGGTGAACCCTCGGCCGTGGCGCCCAGGCCGTTGGACACCAGCTTCTGCCAGCCGTGCGCGATCAGCACCACGCCCAGCAGGATGCGTGCGACGAGGACGGCGACGCCCCCGGCCGGGGCCGGCCGTCGTGATCTCACCTGTCGGCCGCGGCACACTGGACCGGTGCGGCCACCGTCCGAGGCTTCGGAGTACGGGTGGCGCGCCGGGTTCGAGAGCAGGGTGAGCGGGTGTGATCGTGGTGGGCGGCGAGGCGCTGGTCGACCTGGTTCCCGGGCCGGGCACCCGCGACGTCGACGGGCCGCTGCAGCCTAGGTGGGGCGGCGGGCCCTACAACGTCGCGGTGGCGCTGGGCCGGCTCGGCGTGCCCGCCCGGTTCCTGTCCCGGATCTCGACCGACCCGTTCGGCGGCGCGCTGCTCGACAGGCTGCACGCCGCCGGGGTGGACACCGCGCTGGTCCAGCGCGGGCCGGAGCCGACGTCGCTGGCCGTGGTCACCCTGGCCGCCGACGGTTCGGCCCGCTACGGGTTCCACCTGGAGGGGACCGCCGACCGGCTGCTCGCCGACCCCGGCCCGCTGCCCGCCGACACGACCACCGTCGCACTGGGCACCCTGTCCCTGGTCCTGGAGCCCGGGGCCAGCGCCTACGAGGCGGTGCTGCGCCGGGAGGCGGCCGCCGGCCGGCTGATCAGCCTGGACCCGAACATCCGGGCCGACCTGATCACCGACCCGCCGGCTTACCGGGCCCGCTTCCGCGACTGGCTGTCCTCGGTCGGGCTGCTGAAGGTCTCCGACGAGGACGCCGGTTGGCTGGCCGACGGCCGACCCGGCGCCCACCCACACGAGTGGTTGCGGGCCGGGGTCACCGCGGTCGTCACCACCCGGGGCGCCGGCGGGATGGTCGCGCACACCCCGGCCGGGGTGGTCGAGGTACCCGGGGTGCCCACCCGGGTGGTCGACACCATCGGCGCCGGCGACACCACCCATGCGGCCCTGCTGGCCAGGCTCGATGCGCATCGGGCGCTCAGCCGAACCGGCCTGGCCGCGCTGGCTCTCGAGGCCTGGCGCGACGTTCTGGGGTTCGCCGCCCGCGCCGCGTCGTACACCTGCTCCCGGGCCGGCGCGGAGCCGCCGACCGCCGCCGAGGTCGGCGCGCCCTGACCGGTGTCAGTCCGGACCACGGACTAGTTTGTCGCTAGACAACCTACTGTCTCAAGACACCGTACATCCCGGCCGCGGCACCACGCGCCTCACGAGTGTGAGAGGGAACCTCCACATGCCTGCATCCGACAACTCCGGTAGCGCCCTGCTGACCCACCCGGGCGGCGAGCACAAGATGTCGATCGTCGAGTCCACCGAGGGCTCGAACGCGGTCGAGCTCGGCAAGATGCTGCCCAACACCGGCCTGGTCACCCTGGACAACGGGTTCGGGAACACGGCCGCATGCTCCTCGGCGATCACCTACATCGACGGTGACGAGGGCATCCTGCGCTACCGCGGCTACCCGATCGAGCAGCTGGCCCAGCACTCCACATTCGCCGAGACCAGCTACCTGTTGATCTACGGCGAGCTGCCCACCCAGGAGCAGCTGGACAGCTTCACCACGAAGATCAGCCGGCACACCCTGCTGCACGAGGACCTGAAGCGGTTCTTCGAGGGCTTCCCGCGTGACGCGCACCCGATGCCGGTGCTGTCCAGCGCGGTGAGCGCGCTCTCGACCTTCTACCAGGACAGCCTGGACCCGTTCGACGACGACGCGGTGGAGCTGTCCACCATCCGGCTGCTGGCCAAGGTGCCCACGATCGCCGCCTACGCCTACAAGAAGTCGATCGGCCAGCCGTTCCTGTACCCGGACAACTCGCTCGGTGCGATCGAGAACTTCCTGCGGATGACCTTCGGCTTCCCGGCCGAGCCCTACGAGGTCGACCCGGAGCTGGCTCGGGCGCTGGACGTGCTGTTCATCCTGCACGCCGACCACGAGCAGAACTGCTCCACCTCGACCGTGCGGATGGTCGGCTCGTCCCAGGCCAACCTGTTCGCCTCGATCTCGGCGGGGATCAACGCGTTGTTCGGCCCGTTGCACGGCGGCGCCAACCAGTCGGTGCTGGAGATGCTGGAGCGGATCCGCGACGTGGACAACGGTGACGTGGAGAAGTTCATCAACGGGGTGAAGAACAAGGAGGCCGGCGTCCGGCTGATGGGCTTCGGGCACCGGGTCTACAAGAACTACGACCCGCGCGCGAAGATCGTCAAGCAGAGCGCGGACGAGGTGCTCAAGAAGCTCGGGGTGTCCGACCCGCTGCTGGACATCGCCAAGGCGCTCGAAGAGAAGGCGCTGGGCGACGACTACTTCGTCGAGCGCAAGCTCTACCCGAACGTCGACTTCTACACCGGTGTCATCTACCGGGCGATGGGCTTCCCGACGAAGTTCTTCACCGTGTTGTTCGCCCTGGGCCGGCTGCCCGGGTGGATCGCGCACTGGCGGGAGATGATCAACGATCCGCAGACCAAGATCGGCCGTCCGCGCCAGCTGTACGTCGGGTCCCCGGAGCGCGACTACCAGGCGATCACCGACCGGGGCTGACCGCCACGCCGGCCGGCCGAGCGCCGGCCGGCCGCCGATCCCGGCGCAGGCGTCCCGCGGGCGGGTGACCCGACCAGTGAGGGAATCGTGAGCGACACCGCAGTCCTGTGGTTCCGGCGGGATCTGCGGTTGGCCGACCACGCCGCGCTGCTCTCCGCCGCCGACACCGGCGACGAGGTGCTGGCCCTGTTCGTGCTGGACGATCGGCTGCTCGCGCCGTCCGGGTCGCCCAGGTTGCGGTTCCTCGACGGCTGCCTGCGCGAGCTGGACGAGCGCCTCGACGGACGGCTGCTGATCCGCCGGGGCGACCCGGCCGAGGTGCTGGCCGACACCGCGCGCCGGGTCGGCGCCACCGCGGTGCACATCAGCGCGGACGCCGGGCCCTACGGCCGGGACCGGGACGCCGCGGTGGCGAAGTCGCTGGCCGCGCACGATGTCGAGCTGGTCACCTCCGGGTCGCCCTACGCCGTGGCCCCGGGCCGGGTGCGCAAGGCCGACGGCGAGCCGTACCGGGTGTTCACCCCGTTCCGCCGGGCGTGGGAGGCCCACGGCTGGCGGGCGCCCGCCGACACCGGCCCGGAGTCGGTGCGCTGGCTGGTGCCGCCGCGCGGGCTGGCCGACGCGTTCCCCGAGACGGCGGACGACGGGCACCGGCTGCCCGACCCCGGCGAGGCGGCGGCGCTGCGTGCGTGGGCGGCCTTCCGGGACGGCCCGCTGGCCGGCTACGAGCGCTCGCGCGACCGTCCGGACCTGGCCGGTACCTCACGGCTGTCCGCCTACCTGCGGTTCGGCTGCCTGCACCCGCGCACCCTGCTCGCGGACCTGGCGGCCGGCGAGTCACGCACGTCGGTCGGCGAGTCACGCACGTTAGTCGGCGAGTCACGCGCTTCGGTCGACCGCGACCGCGAGGCGGTCGCGGCGCCGGACAAAGCGCGCGCGGTCTACCGCTCCGAGCTGGCCTGGCGGGAGTTCTACGCCGACGTGCTCTGGCACCAGCCGCGCACCGCCCGGGGCAACGTCGACCGCCGCTTCGACGCGCTGCCCACCGAGGACGACGAGTCGGCCCGGGGGCGCTTCCGGACCTGGTGCGCCGGGCGCACCGGCTACCCGGTCGTGGACGCCGGGATGCGCCAACTGCTGGCCGAGGGGTGGATGCACAACCGGGTGCGGATGGTCGTGGCCAGCTTCCTGGTCAAGGACCTGCACCTGCCGTGGTGGTGGGGCGCGCGGCACTTCATGAGCCACCTGGTGGACGGTGACCTGGCCTCCAACCAGCACGGCTGGCAGTGGACCGCCGGCTGCGGCACCGACGCCGCCCCGTACTACCGGATCTTCAACCCGACCACCCAGGGCGAGCGGTTCGACCCGGACGGCGACTACGT
>JAJCYC010000163.1 GCA_029263115.1 Pseudonocardia sp.
TACATCGAGGACCAGCTGGGCATCGACAACCTCTACGAGTCGGCGAACACCCCGCTGGTGGGTTACCTGAACAACTCGCTCAAGGTCAAGGAGCTGTTCAAGAAGGACAAGGACTACATCGTCCGCGACGGCGAGGTGCTCATCGTCGACGAGTTCACCGGCCGCGTGCTGATGGGCCGGCGCTACAACGAGGGCATGCACCAGGCGATCGAGGCCAAGGAGCAGGTGAAGATCAAGGCCGAGAACCAGACGCTGGCCACGATCACCCTGCAGAACTACTTCCGGCTCTACGCCAAGCTCTCCGGGATGACCGGTACCGCCCAGACCGAGGCCGCCGAGCTGTCCCAGATCTACAAGATGAACGTGGTGTCCATCCCGACCAACCGGCCGATGGTGCGCGACGATCAGGGCGACCTGATCTACAAGACCGAGCCGGCGAAGTTCAACGCGGTCGCCGACGACATCGCCGATCGGCACAGCAACGGTCAGCCGGTGCTGGTCGGTACCACGAGTGTGGAGAAGTCGGAGTACCTGTCCAAGCTGCTGCTCGCCCGCGGTGTGCCGCACGAGGTGCTCAACGCCAAGCACCACGAGCGGGAGGCGACCATCATCGCCCAGGCCGGGCACGCGGGCGGGGTCACCGTGGCCACCAATATGGCCGGTCGGGGCACCGACATCATGCTCGGCGGCAACCCGGACTTCATGGCCGACCTGGAGCTACGTGCGCGCGGTCTGGACCCGGTGGAGACCCCGGAGGACTACGAGAAGGCGTGGGACGACGCGCTGGCCGAGGCGCGAGCCCAGGTGGCGGCGGAGGCCGAGGAGGTCCGTCAGGCCGGCGGGCTGTACGTCCTGGGCACCGAGCGGCACGAGTCCCGGCGGATCGACAACCAGCTGCGCGGCCGCTCCGGCCGGCAGGGCGACCCCGGGACCTCCCGGTTCTACCTGTCGCTGGGCGACGACCTGATGCGCCGGTTCAACGGCCAGGCCGTAGAGTCGATCATGAACCGGTTGAACGTGCCGGACGACGTGCCGATCGAGGCCGGGATGGTCACCAAGGCCATCCGCAGCGCGCAGACCCAGGTCGAGCAGCAGAACTTCGAGATCCGCAAGAACGTGCTGAAGTACGACGAGGTGATGAACAAGCAGCGCCACGTCATCTACGACGAGCGCCGCCGGGTGCTCGCCGGGGAGAACCTCGCCGAGCAGGTGCAGCACATGCTCGAGGACGTGGTGAAGGCCTACGTCGGGGGGGCCACCTCGGACGGCTACGCCGAGGACTGGGACCTCGACGCGCTGTGGACCGCGCTGGGCACGCTCTACCCGATCAGTATCCGCTGGCAGGACCTGGTCGGCGACGAGGGTGAGGACGCCGTGGACGAGCACGGCGACCCGCTCGAGCTCAGCCCCGAACTGCTGATCGACTCGGTGCTGGCCGACGCCCGGGAGGCCTACCGCCGCCGCGAGGCCGAGATCGACGCCACCATCCCCAAGCAGGGCGGGATGCGGGAGTTGGAGCGGCAGATCCTGCTGACCGTGCTGGACCGCAAGTGGCGCGAGCACCTTTACGAGATGGACTACCTCAAGGAGGGCATCGGGCTGCGCGCGATGGCCCAGCGCGACCCGCTGATCGAGTACCAGCGCGAGGGATTCGACATGTTCGCCGCCATGATGGACGGCATCAAGGAGGAGGCCGTCGGTTACCTGTTCAACGTCCAGGTCGCGCCGGTCGGGGAGACCACCCGCCCGGAGCAGACCCCGGTGCAGGCGACCACACCCGGTACGCCGGCCACCGCCGCCGACCCGGCGGGTACCCCGGGGGCGCCTACGCCGGCCGGCGCCGAGCCGCCCGGCCTGGGGCGGCATGCCGCCCCCGAGCCGGCCGGTGGCGCGGCCCCGGTCGCGCTGGGCGGGTCGAGGGCCAGCGGGCCGAGCGCCGGCGAACTGCAGTACAGCGGTCCGGCCGAGGACGGCACCGAGACCCGGCGCTCGGGCAACGGCCGACGGGCCGGTGCGGCGGACTCTGCGGCCGAGCCGTCGCGCAACCAGCCGTGTCCGTGCGGGTCGGGGCGCAAGTACAAGCACTGCCACGGCACCCGAACCGGCGCCCGGGGCTGAGCGAAACCCTGGTTACGTTCTCCCTCGCTCGCGTGCTGAGCACGCCACGCTCGGTGCGGCCTAGCCAGGCTTCCGCTCAGTCCCGGGGGACCCGGGGCTGAGCGGCACCGGTCCTCAGCCGAGGCGCAGCGCGGTGCAGCGCCACCGGTCGGTGTTCCACTCGAACCGGGCGGCCAGGGCCCGGTGCCGGCCGCGGTAGCGCCAGACCGCGCTCGCCTCGGCGACCCCGACGGCCGGTTGGTACAGCCGTAGCGAGTGCAGTGCCGGCGCCGGCGTGCGACCCGCGGCGGGCGCCGGCCGGCCGCCGTTCGTGGTCAACCGCCCGGCGAGGGCGGCGAGGTAACCCCATGCCGGCTCGTCGAGCCGGCCGCGTAGCTGGACCGCCGCCCGCCGTCCGTCCAGCACCTCCAACGCCATCCGCAGCACAGTGCCCACCTCCACCCGGGCCCCGCGCATCCCGGCCGGTGGCGGGTCGTCCGGGTCGAGGTCCGGCTGGGGCTCGGCGAGCGGGGCGGGCCCGGACCGGGGCGGCCCGGCCGGTGTGCACATCGTCAGTCGCCGCACCACGATCGGCCCGGCGGGGGTGTCGCCGTTCGTGGGCGGGCGCGGCGTGGTGATCGCCGGGCCGTCGATGGTGGCTGTCATGCGTCCCCCGATTGTCGCTCGTCCGTAGACAGGTACAGACGTCGGCCGGACGGGTTCGGTTCCACCCCCCCGGCCGCCGGAATCGACCGGCCGCGTACCCGGACGGTCAGGGGCGCAGCGCGACGTGCCCGGGTCCGAGCTGTTCGACCCCGGTGACCCCGAGCAGACGCATGGTGCGCGCCACCTCGTCGGCCAGGATCCGCACCGCCCGGTCCACGCCGCGTCGGCCCCCGGCCATCAGTCCGTACAGGTAGGCGCGGCCGACCAGCGCGGCGTCCGCGCCGAGCGCGAGCGCGGCCACGATGTCGGCGCCGTTCATGATCCCGGTGTCGATCAGGATCTCCGCACGGTCGCCGACCGCCTCGACCACCGACGGCAGCATCTCCAGCGGGACCGGGGCCCGCTCCAGCTGCCGTCCGCCGTGGTTGGACAGCAGCACCGCGTTGGCCCCGGCGTCCACCACCCGGCGTGCGTCGTCGGCCGACTGCACGCCCTTGACCATCAGCAGGCCGGGCCACTCGGCGCGCAGCCACTCGATGTCGGCCGTGGTCAGGGTCGGGTCGAACACCCGGTCGATCAGCTCGGCGACGGTGCCGTCGGTGCTGGCCAGGTTGGCGAAGGTGAGCGGCTCGGTGCTCAGCAGGTCGAACCACCAGCGGGGGTGCAGCGCACCGTCCAGGAACGTGCGCAGGGTCAGCCGGGGTGGGATGGTCAGCCCGTTGCGCACGTCGCGCAGCCGTGCGCCGGCGACCGGGGTGTCCACGGTCAGTATCAGGGTGTCGTATCCGGCCGCCGCCGCCCGGGCGATCAGCTCCGTGGCCGGGGCGCGGTCACGCCACAGGTAGAGCTGAAACCACTTCCGGGCGTTCGGACCGGCCGCCGCCATCTCCTCGATGGTGACCGTGCCCAGGGTGGACAGCGCGTACGGGATGCCCACCTGCTCGGCGACCGCCACCACCGCCCGCTCGCCCTCGGTGTGCATCAGCCGGGTGAAACCGGTCGGAGCCAGGGCGAACGGCAGCGGCGACGGCTTGCCGAGGATCCGGGTACCGGTGTCCACCACCGACACGTCGCGCAGCACCGAGGGCCGGAACTCCAGCCGCTGATAGGTCTCCCGGGCCCGGCGCAGGCTCAGCTCACCCTCACCGGCCGCGCCGTCGGTGTAGTCGAACACCGCCCGGGGTGCCCGCCGCCGGGCCAGCTCGCGCAGATCGGCGATGGTGGCGGCCCGGTTCAGCCGGCGCTCCACGCCGTCCCACTCGAACGGTGCCGGGCGCAGCAGCTCACGCAGCTCGGACGGGCGGGGCAGTCGACGGTCCACGTAGCCAGCATGCCAGTGGCCCGTGGGTGGTGAGAGCGGTCAGGACCGCTCGCCACTCACGGGCGCCGCAGGCGCATCAGCTCGTAGGAAGCCACGGCGGCGGCGCTGGCCACGTTGAGCGACTCCACGCCGTTGTGCATCGGGATGGCGGTCGTGCCGTCCAGCTCGGCCCGGACCGCGGCGGACAGCCCGTCGGTCTCGTTGCCCAGCACCAGAGCCACCCGCGGCGGCAAGGGGTCGTCCAGCAGCGACCCGGTCGCATCGCCGGCCAGGCCCAGCACGGTGACCCCGGCCGCGCGCAGCGCGGCGCAGCCCTCGACGGCGGTCGCCGCGCGCAGCACCGGCGCCCGGAACGCCACCCCGGCGGAGGCCTTCACCACCAGCGGGTCGATCGACGGCACGCCGCGGCGGGGCAGCAGCACCCCGTCCAGGCCGGCCGCGGTGGCCGTGCGCAGCACCATCCCGACGTTGGCCGGGTTGGTCACCGCGTCCAGCACCAGCAGCGCGCAGCCCTCGTCGGGGCCGAGCGCGGAGAGGAACTCGGTCACCGGGCGCATGCGGGGCGCGACCACGTCGGCCAGCACGCCCTGGTCGTGGCGGCCATTGCCGGCCAGCACCTTCACCCGGTGCGCGCTGGCCCGCTGCACCGGCACGTGCCGTGCGCGGGCGGCCGCCTGGATCTCGGCCAGCGCCGCGCCCCGGGCGGTGTCCGCGACCACGACCTTGTCCACGGTGAGCGCAGGGTCGGCCAGCGCCTCCAGCACCGGCTTGCGCCCGTAGACCGTGATGAAGGTGTCCTTCGGGCTGCGGGCGGGTGGCTGGGACGGGGACGGCACGCCGGCAGCATCGCACCCCTGGTTGTCGGCCGGATCACGAGGCTCGGACCGGGCCGCATCAGGGTTCGCAGCCTAGGATCGCGGAATGCCGGATCGCCTCTCGGCGCTCGACGCGTCCTTTCTCTATCTCGAGCAGCCGACCACTCCCATGCACGTCGGGGCGGTGACGCTGTTCCGACGGCCGCGCAACGGACTGGACTACGAGGACCTGCTACGCCTGATCGAGCAGCGGATCACCCTGGTGCCCCGTTATCGGCAGAAGGTCCGACACGTCCCGGCCTTGCTGGCCCGCCCGGTGTGGGTCGACGACCCGGACTTCGACCTGACCTACCACGTGCGGCG
>JAJCYC010000164.1 GCA_029263115.1 Pseudonocardia sp.
GCCGCGATGCCCAGCCGCACCCGGTCGTAGTAGACGATCTCGGGCTGGTCACCGTCCTGCCAGCCGGCGTTGACCTCCGGCGTGCGGCGGGCGGCCAGGCACACCGCTTTCGCGGCGAAGGTGAGCGGCGACAGCTTGACAACGTCGTACTCCGGCGACCTCCGCAGCCGATCGCGCAGCGCGATCATCGGCGTGACGTCGACGGTGAGGAACTCGGTGACGTGCGGGGCGGTGAACGCGCTGCCCACCATCGCCGCCGCGGTCGCCCGGCGCACCCCGCGCACGGGCACCCGGCGCACGCCGGGCACGGGCATCCGGCGCACGCCGGGCGGATCGGAGTCCGCTGTACCGGCACCCACCCCGCCCACTGTGCGGGTCAACCCGCTCGGGGTGACCGCGCCGCTGCTCACCGCCGGCTTCGCGGCGGCCAGCACGTCGGTCCGGGTGATCACCCCATGCGTGCCGCTGCCGGCCAGCGCGCTCAGGTCGACCCCCAGCTCGGTGGCCAGCTTGCGCACCGGCGGCTTGGCCAGCGGCACTGCGGCCCGGGGAGCACCCGCCGGCTCCGTCGTCGGAGCCGGTTGATCGTCGTTCGGGGGGGCATACGGACGGTGGGCTTCCGCTTTCCCCCCCATTCGACGTTCCGGGGCGGCGGCCGCATCTGGCGGGAGCTCCGGTCCCGCCTCGGCGGCCGTCGGCGACGACCGCGGCCGTCGGCGACGGCGGGTGGCCGTGCCCGGCGCGGCCACGTAGCCGACCAGGGTGGCGATCCGACCGTCGGCGGTCACCTCGCCGATCTTCGCGCCACCCTCGCCGCCCGCGCCCTTCCCGCCCGCCGGCTCGCCACCCACGCCCGACCCGCCACCCAGGTCCGGCCCGACCGCTCCACCGGCGACACCCGCCCCGCTGGCGATCGAGATGATCGGCGTGCCCACGGCCACGGTGTCGCCGGGCGCGGCCAGCAGGTCGGCGACCGTGCCGGCGTACGGGCAGGGCAGTTCCACCGCCGCCTTCGCGGTCTCGATCTCCACGATGATCTGGTTCACCAAGACGGTGTCCCCGGGGGCGACGTGCCAGGCCAGGATCTCCGCCTCGGTCAGCCCCTCACCCACGTCGGGCAGCGCAAACGTCGGCATCAGAACGCCAGCGAGCGGTCGACGGCGTCGAGGACCCGGTCGAGGTCGGGCAGATATTGATGTTCACAGCGCGAGGGCGGGTACGGGGTGTCGAACCCGGTGACCCGCAGCACCGGGGCCTGCAGCGAGTAGAAGCAGTCCCGCTGCACCCGGGCGGCCACCTCGGCGGCAACCGACGACTCCGACGGCGCCTCGGACACCACCACCAGGCGCCCGGTGCGGCGCACCGAGTCGTACACCGGCTCCAGGTCCAGCGGCGACAGCGAGCGCAGGTCGATCACTTCGAGCTCGTAGCCGTCGGCATCGGCGGCGGCGACCGCGGCGTCAAGGCAGGTGCGCACCTGCGGCCCGTAGCTGGCCAGCGTGGCCGTCGAACCCGCACGCAGGACCCGGGAGGAGAACAGCGGCGGCGGCACCACCGCCGGATCGAGCACAGCCTTGTCCCAGTATCGCCGCTTCGGCTCGAAGAAGATCACCGGATCGTCGCAGCCGATGGCCTGTTGGACCATCCAGTAGGCGTCCACCGGGTTCCCGCATGCGACCACCTTCAGCCCCGGGACGTGCGCGAACAGCGACTCCGGGGACTCACTGTGGTGCTCCACCGCGCCGATCCCGCCGCCGAACGGGATGCGCACCACCACCGGCATCGGTACCCGCCCCTGCGAGCGGTAACGCAGCTTCGCCAACTGGGACACGATCTGGTCGTAGCCGGGGAAGACGAACCCGTCGAACTGGATCTCGCACACCGGGCGGTAGCCGCGGATGGCCAGGCCGACCGCCGCGCCGATGATCCCGGACTCGGCCAGCGGGGTGTCCAGCACCCGCTGCTCACCGAAGTCCTTCTGCAGCCCGTCGGTGATCCGGAAGACGCCGCCGAGCTTGCCGACGTCCTCCCCCATCACCAGAACCTTCGGGTCGCGCTCCATCGCCGCGCGCAGGCCGTCATTCAGCGCCTTCGCCATGGTCACGGTCCTGGCTCCGGTGGTGACCGTGCTCGCGTCGGACACGATGGTCTCCCTTCGGCTGCCGTTGCCGCTCGTGGCGGTCGAGGCCGGGCGCGGCCGTCACCGGGTCAGGTGACGGCCGCCACTGCCGCCATGGTGCCACGGTCCGAGCGCCGGGGACAGCGCCGCGCATGCATCCGGCGACCGAGAACCGGCCGACATCCCGGATCTCGGATGTCGGCCGGTGCTCCTTTGCGTTCGGAACCGAGGCGAGAGGCGTTCAGCTCACTTCTTGCCGAACAGTCGCGCGAAGAACCCGGGCTTGGTGTGCGTCGCCGGAGCCGGGTCGGACGCCGCGGCCGGCGCGGAAGCCGCCGGTGCGGCGGCGACCCGGCTCGGCGTCGGAGCCGGGGCCACCCCTGCGTACACCCGCGGTTCGGGCACGGCCGGCCGGGGGTCGACCGCCGGCCGGAAACGCACCGGCACCGAGGCCAACGAGTTGGCGAAGGTCGAGCCCGACCACGTCACCGGGCCGGCCAGCTCCAGGTCACCGAGCCGGGTCAGCGTCGCCGCCAGCGTCGATCCGACGATCTTGTTCGCCAGGAAGGCACCCTGGCAGCGGTGCGGGCTGTCATCGGCGCCGTAGCTCACCTGGTGGATGCCGTGGATACTCCGTTGGACGTCGAAGACGTCCGGCTCGGCCATGGCGTCCGCATCCCGGTTGGCCGAGGGGTACCACATGATCAACCGGTCGTTCTCCTTGATCTGCTGACCGCCGAGGGTGACCTGCCGGGTAGCGGTGCGGGCGAAGTGCCCGACCGGCGCGGACCACCGCATAACCTCGGCCAGCGCGGCCGGCGGGAGTCCGGCCTTGGAGGGCTTGAGCAACGCAGGCTTGGTGCGCAGCAACTCCCGCTGCCCGGGGTGCTGCACCAGTGCGAGCAGCCCGCCGGCGATCGCTCCCCGGGTGGGCTCGTTGCCGAGGTAGAGCAGCATGCCGAAGTAGACCGCGATCTCCTCCTCGGTCAGCCGCCGCCCGTCCACCTCGGCCTCGCCGACCGCCTTGGCCAGCGAGTCCACGCCGCGGATCAACTGGTTGTTGACCAGGCCCATGAAGTGCGCCGCCATCTGGTGGAAGGTCGCCGAGGCGTCCCCGCCGTGGGTCACCGCCACCTTGAGCTCGTCGGTCCAGATCAGCAGCTTCTCCAGGTCATCGTCCGAGGAGCCGAGCATGCGACCGAGCACCAACAGCGGCACCGGGATCGCGATGTCGCGCACCAGGTCGCACTCCCCGGTGTCACCACCGGCCAGCACCGCGTCCAGCGACTGACGGATGGCCCCGGTGATGGCTTCGTCGAGCATGCCCATGGTCCTGGGCAGGAACGCCTGGGCCACGATCTTCCGGTAGAGGTCGTGCTCCGGCGGGTCCTTGAAGATGGGCAGGTTGCCCATGAACTCCAGAGGGGCGACCGAGTCCGGTCGCAGCAGCACGCCGGCCCGGGCGCTGGAGAAGGTGCCCGGGTCGGTGCTCACCTCGGTGATCTCCGCCTGGCGGGTCACCGACCAGAACCCACTGCCGTCGGCGGAGCGGTTCCAGTGCACCGGTGCCTCGCGGCGCATCCGGGCGAACAGCTCGTAGGGCGGGCCATCGGCCCACAGAGAGAGGTCGGTCAGGTCGACGGAGGCGAGATCGACGGTACGGTGGTCGGTACCGGGTGCGGACAAGGTGATTCCTCCTGGAATGGTCACGTCCGATGGCGTCAGCCGAATCACGGCACCGTAACCCACCTTGCGACGTGGCTCACACCGGGCCGGGCGACCTGACCCGATCGAGTGGTGTACGAGACTCCGCGCTCGCCCCGGACATCGGTCGGCCGACCCGGCCGGGGCCACCTCACTACTCGAAGGACGCCTGGTAGGCGAGGTACTCGGCCCGCTGGGCCTCCACCAACGCCGAAGGCTCGGCGTACACCTCGGAAAAGATCCGCTCCGGGCCCGGCTGCGGCATCGCCGCGCAGAACTCCCGCAACCGCACGGCCAAGGCGTCGGACTCCGCCTCGAGCCCGTCGAAGTAGGCCGGCGCCACCCCCAGCGCGCGCACCAGGTGCACCCGCAATCGTTCGATGGGATCCTTGAGCTTCCACAGTTCCAGCTCGTCGGCCAACCGGTAGCGGGTGGGGTCGTCGGAGGTGGTGTGCGCGTCCATCCGGTAGGTGAACGCCTCGACGAGCACCGGGCCGTTGCCGGTGCGGCACTCCTCCAGCGCCCATCGGGTGACCGCGAGGGTGGCCAGCACGTCGTTTCCGTCCACCCGGATGCCGGGGAACCCGTAACCGCGGGCGCGCTGGTAGAGCGGCACCCGGGTCTGGCGCTCCAGCGGCTCGGAGATGGCCCACTGGTTGTTCTGACAGAAGAACACCACCGGCGCGTCGTAGACCGCCGACCAGACGAACCCTTCGTGCACGTCGCCCTGCGAGGTCGCACCGTCGCCGAAGAAGCAGATCGTGGATTCGCCGGTCGCCCGGTCCCCGACCTTGCCGTCGAAGCGCTGGCCCATGGCGTAGCCGGTGGCGTTCAGGCACTGGTTGCCGATGACGATCGTGTACAGGTGGAACCCGGTGGCGATCGGGTCCCAGCTGCCGTGGTCGGTGCCCCGGAAGATGCCGAGCAGCTCGGTGGGGTCGATGCCCCGGCACCATGCGACGCCGTGCTCGCGGTAGGACGGGAAGGCCATGTCGGTCGGGCGCAGCGCCCGCCCGGCGCCGATCTGCGCGGCCTCCTGCCCGAGCAGCGGCACCCAGATCCCGAGCTGGCCCTGCCGCTGCAACGCGTTGGCCTCCCGGTCGGCCCTGCGGACCAGCACCATGTCCCGGTAGAGCGACTTCAGCGCGTCGGTGTCGACGTCGGCGACCAGCGGATCCCAGTGCGGGTCGGCCACCCGTTCGCCCTCGGGGGTGAGCAGTTGTACGGCGTCACCCTCGACGGTGGCGCGCAGGCCGGCGATGACCTGCTGCGGGGTGGGGTCGGGCTCGGCGAAACCGGGGAACCCTGAGTGCGGTGCGGACATGGCGGCTCCTGGTGGGCGTGTGGACCCGGCCGCTTGTGGCGGCGCGGGCACAACGTCCGACGCGGGCCCGGATGCGGGTCGCGCCGGTGACCACGGCGCCGGCCCGGACGCCGGCGTCGGCTCCATGGTGGCCCACGACCGGTGTCGATGGCGAGGGTTCGCTCGAGCGTTCCTCGCCACTCACCGGCCGAGGGCGCTCAGCCGTGGAAGCTCAGTTCTGGCCGGGCGGGCGATAACCGCTCTGCCCGGGCGGCGGGGTGCTCGGCCATGGCTGCGGGGCGTTCGGCCCGGGCTGCTGGTAACCCTGGCCGGACCGGCCGTAGCCCTGCTGCCCCGGCTGGCCGTGACCCGGCTGGTCGGTGCCGGCGACGTGGTTGAGCTTCTGCTTGGCCGAGTTGATCTGGTTGGTGTACTTGCCCTTGGTCCGGTCGTCGGCGAACTTCGCGGCCTTGTCGGCGATGCCGCGCACCTTGTCCGGGTTCTTCTGCGCGTAGCGGCGGGCGGCCTCGGCGGCGGCACTGAGCGCGGCCAGCCGCTTGAACATTCCTGGCATGACAGGTCCTTCCCTCGTCGGCACCGCCCAACGTACCGGCGCCGCGCCGGGTTCCGGCGCGGGCACCACGCACCGGACGGCGCTTGGGCCGATCGGGTGGAAGATCGACCGGACGCCACCGCGACGGCCGCTGGCGGGGTCGGTACCGGTCACCTCGGGTGACACTGATCCTCCCTCGATTGACCCGTTGGGTAAGGAGACGGCATGACCCGCCGACGTCCCGTTCGCCTCGCACTGATCACGTTCCTGGCCGCCGGCGCCGTGGCGGTCGCCGGCTGCGGCGCCGGCGGCAGCGGCGCCGGCAGCGCGCCCACGCAGAGCCCGCCCGCCGGAGGTGCCCCCGGCGACGGGGCCGGCGCGGTGACCAAGGACGACGCCCTGGCCGCGCTGGTCCCGCCGAACGTCGCGTCCGACGGGAAGATCGTGGTCGGCGCGGACACGTCGTACCCGCCGAACGAGTTCACCGACACCGACGGCCAGACCATCATCGGGATGGACGTGGAGCTTGGGAAGGCGATCGCGGCGAAGCTCGGGCTGACCGCCGAGTTCCAGAACAGCGCCTTCGGCGGCATCCTGCCCGGCATCGCGGCCGGCAAGTACGAGTGGGGCATGTCCTCGTTCACCATCAACGCCGAGCGCACCCGGTCGGTGGACATGGTCAGCTACTTCAACGCCGGGACCAAGGCAGCGGTGGCCAAGGGCAACCCGGACGCGGTCAACCTCGACGACCTGTGCGGCAAGGCCGTCGGGGTGCAGAACGACACCGTGCAGGTGGAGGACCTCACCGCGCGCAACCAGAAGTGCCAGGCGGAGGGCAGGCCGGCGATCGCGGTCACCTCGCTGCAGGCCCAGACCGACGTCACGTTGGCGCTGACCGCCAAGCGGGTGGTCGCCATGCTCGCCGACGCCCCGGTGATCAACTACGCGATCAGCCAGACCGGCGGTCAGCTGGAGACCCTGGGCGAGCAGTACGAGGCCGCCCCGTACGGCATCGCGATGCGCAAGGACCAGGGCGACTTCGCGAAGGCGGTGCAGGGTGCGGTCCAGGCACTGATCGCGGACGGCACCTACGGCAGGATCCTGGCGAAGTGGAACGGCACCGACAGCGCGATCACCACCTCGCAGATCAACCCGACCGGCTGAGGCGGCGGTGAGCAGCGCGTTGCGCCCGGGCCCCGGAGCCGGGGGCACCGAGCCGCCGCCGGTCACCGCGGTGCCGGTGCGCCACCCCGGCCGGTGGGCGAGCGTGGCAGTGCTGGCCGTGCTGGCCGCCATGTTCGTGCACACCCTGGTGACCAACCCGCGCTTCGGCTGGCCGGTGGTCGGGGAGCACCTGTTCTCCGACACGGTGCTGCGCGGGCTGAGCAACACCCTGCTGCTGACCGCGATGGCGATGGCGATCGGGGTGGTCGGTGGGCTGGTGCTCGCAGTGATGCGGCTGTCGCCCAACCCGGTGCTCACGACCGTGTCCGGCGGCTACATCTGGTTCTTCCGCGGCACCCCGGTGATCACCCAGCTGGTGTTCTGGAACTTCCTGGCCGCGCTGTTCCCCACCCTCGGGCTCGGCATCCCGTTCGGCCCGGAGCTCGTCACCGTCGACACCAACATCCTGATCACCCAGTTCACCGCCTGCCTGCTCGGGCTCGGGCTGAACGAGGCCGCGTACATGGCCGAGATCGTCCGCGGCGGCATCGCCTCGGTCGACTCCGGGCAGACCGAAGCGGCCGGCGCGCTGGGCATGACCCGCACCCAGACCCTGCGCCGGGTCGTGCTGCCACAGGCCATGCGGGTG
>JAJCYC010000165.1 GCA_029263115.1 Pseudonocardia sp.
GACCGAGATCGCGGTGCGCGCGGCGTTCAAGGCGGTGCAGGACGGCAAGCAGGTCGCGGTGCTGGTGCCGACCACGCTGCTGGCCAACCAGCACCTGCAGACCTTCGCCGACCGGATGCGCAGCTTCCCGGTGACGGTGAAAGGCCTGTCCCGGTTCACCTCCAACAGCGAGGCGGCCGAGACGGTCCAGGGGATGGCCGAGGGCACCGTGGACGTGGTGGTGGGCACCCACCGGCTGCTGCAGACCGGGATCCGGTGGAAGGACCTCGGGCTGGTGATCGTCGACGAGGAGCAGCGCTTCGGCGTCGAGCACAAGGAGCACATCACCGCGCTGCGGGCGCACGTGGACATCCTGGCGATGTCCGCCACACCGATCCCGCGCACGCTGGAGATGAGCCTGGCCGGGATCCGGGAGCTGTCCACCATCGCCACCCCGCCGGAGGAGCGACACCCGGTGCTGACCTACGTCGGGGCCTTCGACAGCAAGCAGGTGGGCGCCGCGATCCGCCGCGAGCTGCTGCGCGACGGGCAGGTGTTCTACGTGCACAACCGGGTGTCCAGCATCGACCGGGCGGCGAAGACGGTGCGCGACCTGGTGCCCGAGGCGCGGGTCGCGGTGGCGCACGGGCAGATGAACGAGGACCTGCTGGAGCGCACCGTCGCGGGGTTCTGGCAGCGCGAGTACGACGTGCTGGTGTGCACCACGATCGTGGAGAACGGGCTGGACATCTCCAATGCCAACACGCTGATCGTCGAGCGGAGCGAGAACCTGGGGCTGTCCCAGCTGCACCAGCTGCGCGGCCGGGTCGGCCGGGGCCGGGAGCGCGGGTACGCCTACTTCCTGTTCCCGCCGGAGTCGCCGCTGACCGAGACCGCGCACGACCGGCTGGCCACCATCGCCCAGCACTCCGAGCTGGGCTCGGGCACCGCGGTGGCGATGAAGGACCTGGAGATCCGCGGCGCGGGCAACATCCTGGGCGCGGAGCAGTCCGGGCACATCGCCGGCGTCGGTTTCGACCTGTACGTGCGGCTGGTCGGTGAGGCGGTCCAGGCCTTCCGGGCGGCCGGCGGCGCCGGGGCCGGGGTGGAGGAGGAGCCGCTGGCCGACGTGCGGGTGGAGCTGCCGGTCGACGCGCACGTGCCGCACGACTACATCGACGGCGAGCGGCTGCGGCTGGAGGTCTACCGCAAGATCGCCGAGGCGGGTGACGGCGATGTGCTGGCCGCGATCATCGAGGAGCTGACCGACCGGTACGGCGACCCGCCGAAGCCGGTGCGCAACCTGATCGCCGTGGCGGCGTTCCGCCAGACCTGCCGGGTGGCCGGGGTCACCGAGGTCGCGGCGGCGGGCCCGTCGATCCGGCTGGGGCCGGTGCAGCTGCCCGACTCCGGGCAGCTGCGGCTCAAGCGGCTCTACCCGCGTGCGACGTACAAGCCGGCGTCCAAGTTGGTCACGGTGCCGGTCCCGGCACAGGGCGGGGACGGCGGGTCCCGCCGGATGGGGGCGGCGTCGCTGCGCGACACCGAGCTGCTCGACTGGTGCGCCCGGCTGCTGGCCGACCTCGGCGGGGTGCCGGCGGCCGGGCCGGCCGGATGAACGGGTCGCCGGGCCGGTCGCTGGGCCGGTCGGGTGACCGTGAGACAGTACGGCCCGTGTCTGGGGTGGAGCATCGTGGTCGTCGGATGGGTCGTCGGATGGGTCGTCGGATGAGCCGTCAGCGAGCGTTGAGCCGGGTCGCCGTGCTGGTCACGGCAGGGTTGGTGCTTGCCGGATGCGGGAGCGGGCCCAGCCAGGCCGGGGCGGCCGCGATCGTCGGCCCCACCTCGGTGACCCTGGCCGACGCGCAGCGCCAGGTGGATGCCGCGCTGGCCAAGCCGGGGCTGCTCGACCAGCTGCGGGTGCAGGGCGCCGAGCCGGCGGACATCTCCCGCGAGGTGGTGAGCCGCTCGGTGCAGCACCTGCTGCTCGCCGAGGCCGCCCGCCGCGAGGGGATCGACGTGAGCGGTCCGCAGGTCGACGCCGAACTGGCCCGCCAGGGCGGGGTCCAGGCCATCGTGGACGCCACGATCTACGACCAGGTCACCGTCCGGGAGGCCGTCCACGACCAGCTGGTGTCCCAGGCGCTGGCCCGCAAGCTGCTGCCCCGGGTCGCGGTCACGGTCGACCTGACCGCCGCCACCTCCCGGGAGGACGCGGTGGCCAAGGCCCGCCGGATGGCGGTGGGCCCGGCGGAGGCCGCCGCTGTACTCGCCGCCGACGGGTCCAAGGCCCAGCGCAACCTCACCCTGCGCGCGGCGCTGATCCCGCAGTCGGCCGCCTCGTTCCTGTTCGGCACCCCGGCCGGCACGGTGGTCGCCGCGCAGACCTCGCCCGCCCCGGACGGCTGGACCGTGGTGCGGGTGACCGCGCGCGACACGGCCGCGGCGCCGGTGGGTGACCCGCGGGCGCTGTCGAACTCGGTGGCGCAGATCGACGAGGCCTCCCTGGACGACATCGGGCGGCGGCTGACCCAGCCGCTGGCCGACGAGCTCGGCGTGCGGGTCAACCCGCGCTACGGCACCTGGGACCCGCTGCGGCTGGCCGTGCTGGCTCCCGGTACCCCGGCCGGTGTGCTCATGCCCGCCGCGTTGTCCTAGGCCGTGCCCCGTACCGTGGTGCTGCTCTCGCAGCGGCTGGGCCCGGTGCTGCCGGCGGCCGCGCTGCCGGCTCTGCGGGTCGCCGAGCTGGTCTGGGCCGACGAGACCGTGCCGGACTCGCTGGTGGCCCTCGCCGGCGCGCAACGGCTCACCGGCTGGGTGGCCTACACCCCGCTGACCGGCGCCGCGCCGGAGGTGCTGCTCACCTACGACCGGGAGAGTCCGCTGGTCGCGGGGGCCGGGGCAGTGATCGAGGTGCCGGAGCCGGCCGGATCGGCGTTGCTGGACGCGGTCGCGGTGATGGACCGGCTGCGCTCGCCGGGCGGCTGCCCGTGGGACGCCGAGCAGACCCACACCTCGTTGCTGCAGTACCTCATCGAGGAGTGCTACGAGCTGCACCAGGCGGTGGAGGACGTCGACCGCCCGGCGCTGCGTGAGGAGCTCGGCGACGTGCTGCTGCAGGTGCTGTTCCACGCCCGGGTGGCCGCCGAGGGAGCGGTGGCGCCGTTCGAGTCGGCCGCCGGCGTCGACCTGCAGCGGTTCGGCATCGACGAGGTGGCCGCCGACCTGGTGTGCAAGCTGCTCGAGCGGCATCCGCACGTGTTCGGCTCTGCTGACGGGCCGGCCGAGCAGATCCACACGGCCAGCGACCAGGAGCTGCGCTGGGACGAGCTGAAGCGGGCGGAGAAGTGCCGGGAGTCCAGCGTGGACGGTGTGGCGCTGGGCCAGCCGGCCGCCGCGCTGGCCGCCAAGCTGGTGTCCCGGGCCCGCAAGGCCGGCCTGCCCGGCGAGCTGGCCACGGTCGGGGACGAACTGTTCGACCTGGTCGCGATGGCGAAGCTGGCCGGCGAGGACCCGGAGCAGCGGCTGCGCGCGGCCGCGCGGCGGTTCGAGGCGGCCGTGCGGGCCGCCGAGGGCGCCGCCCGAGCCGACGGCCGGGACCCGCACTCGCTGACCGCCGACGACTGGCGCCGGTACTGGCCGTAGGGCGGCCGTTCACGCGGTCAGCCGGCCGCGGGCGGGATGCTCGACCTGCGCCGGGTCGGGAGGTGCCTGGTCAGCGAACCAGCTGATCGCCGAGGAACCGGTCGGCACCCTGGACGCCGGGCAGCGCGAAGAAGAACCCGCCGCCCTGGGTCTGGATGTACTCCTCCAGCGGTTCGCCGGATAGCCGGTTCTGCACCGCGAGGAAGCCGCGTTCCAGGCTGCGCTGGTAGCTGACGAACGCCAGCCCCTGGTCCAGCCGTCCGGCGGCGTCGAACCCGCGGGTGAAGTGGAACCCGCGGCGCAGGATCAGGTTGTCCGCGGTCTCCGGCGTGCGCGGATTGGCCAGCCGGATGTGCGCGTCGAGCTTGATCCGCTGGCCCTCGGCGTCGTCGGTGTAGTTCGGTTCGGCGAACTCGTCGGCCTGTCCGAGCGGGGCACCGGTGTTCTTGTGCCGGCCGATGATCGCCTCCTGCTCGGCGAGCTGGGTCCGGTCCCAGAATTCGACGAACATCCGGATCGCCCGGACGGCCTGGTAGGAGCCGCCGGCCGCCCAGTCGGGCTCGCCGCCGCCGGCCGCGACCCACACGTGCCGGTTCATCAGCGTGTCGTCGGCCGGGTCCAGGTTGGCGGTGCCGTCCTTGAACCCGAGCAGGTTGCGCGGGGTGCCCCCGGCCGCGGCGATGCCCGAGCCCCGGGCGAAGCCCTCCACCAGCCAGTTCAGCACCAGGTTGGCCCGGGTGCGGCGCATCAACTGGCGCAGCGCGAACTGCAGGGTGTCCGGGTGGCGGGCCTCCAGGCTGAGCAGCAGGTCGCCGTGCGAACGCGCCGGGTCGAGCCTGTCGTTGGCCAGGAACGGCATGGTCACCAGCTCGCGCGGGCGCCGGTCGACCAGCCCGAAGCGGTCGTCGAACAGCGACGCGCCGACGCTGAGCACCACCGCCAGATCGTCCGGCGGCGGGCGCTCGCCGAGCAGGCCGGAGTCGGTGGGCGGGTAGGCGCCGTCCCGGGTCTGCGGTGGCCGCCCGCTCATCAGGCCGCGGATCTCGTCGGTGAGCTCGGTGAGCACGCCGGCCAGCGCGGCACGGTCGGCGCGCTGCACCGAGAACGCGGCCAGCATGCCCAGCGCGGGCACCGGCGTCGCGGTGATGCCGGTCTGGGTGGGCCCCTCGAACGGCAGGTACCGCGCCGTCGGCAGCGCGTCGGTGCTGGGCGCGCCCTGCTGGACCGGAGCGGAGCATCCGGCGAGGGCCGCCCCGGCCGCCCCGGCGGCGGTCACCCCGAGCGCTCCGGTGACGAACCCCCGCCGGCTCAGCCCGGTCCTCGGCGGCCGCCCCGGGCCCGGCGCGGCGGCCGGGTCCGGGGTGCCGGGGTCGGGTCGCGGCCCGCGCGGAGTCTGCTGATTGGTCATGTCAGTTTCAGCGCGCCGGCGACCTGCGAGACGTTCTCGGACAACCCGGCGAGCTGGGCCTTCATCGTGTCGATGGCGGCCGGCCCGACGGTGACCCCGGGGCAGATCGGCGAGGCGTACTTGTCGTTCTGCTGGCAGAAGGGCTTCCAGCCGTTGCCCTCCTTCAGCGGTGCCAGGCTGGAGTCCAGTTCGGCGAACCCGGCGTTGATCTTCCTGAGCAGCTCGGGGTTGGCCTGTTGCAGGGCCGGAGTGAGCACCCGGATCGCGTCCTTCGAGCCCTGCAGGTTGGCGTTGAAGTCCCACAGGTCGGTCTTGGAGTAACGGTCCTCCTCACCGGTGATCTTGCCCTGGGACACCTCCTCGATCAGCTCGGCGGCGCCGACCGGCACGGTCACCGGCGGGATCTCCAGGGTGGGCAGCTGGGTCTTGAGGGTCTGCAGGTCGGCGTCGAGCTGGTCGGCGAACGGCTTGCCGCCCTCGGTGGTGTTCCGCTCGAAGATCAGCAGCTCCAGCCGGTGCCAGCCGGTGAACGCCGGGTCGTCCACCCCGGCGAAGTCGTCTACCCGGGCGTCGACCTTGCCGTCGATCTCCTCGACCAGCCCGGCGATCGGCTCGATCCGCTCCCACGGCTCGCGGGACGGGGCGTACGAGGACTTGGCCGCTGGGAGGTCGCCGGCCCGGACGGCGTCGGTGAACGTCTTGGTCCTGGTGACCAGCTCGTCCACCTGCCCGGTGACGTAGGTCTTGTACTCGGTCACCGCCGTCTGCACCAGCTGCTCGGTGCTGGCCGGGGGAGCCGCGGGGGCAGGTGGCGCGGCGGTCTGGTTGCCGGTGCCTGAGCACCCGGCGCTGACCAGGCCCAGGCCCAGGACTATCGCCGCAACGGCCGGCCGGCTGAGCATAGGGACTCCTCAATTAGGGGAGCCTGACCATATATCACCGGATCGTGGCGAGGGAACGGGTGATTTACCCGCCGCCCACGGCCATCCGGGCGCGGACCTCGCCGAGCGCCTCCTGGTACTCCGGGCGTGGGTCCATCGCGGCGGCCATCCGCAGCTGGGCGAGTGCCTCGGTCAGTCGGCCCTGCCGCTGCAGCGCCTTGCCCAGCGCGAACCGGGCGTAGTGGTCGGCCGGGTCGATCTCCACCACCCTGATGAACGCCGCCTCGGCCCGGCGCAGCTGAGCCGAGTCCAGGAACGCGCGCCCGGCGAGCAACTGCACGGACACGTCGTCCGGCTGGGCGGCGAGCACCGGCAGCAGGGCCTGCACGGCGTCCAGCGGCCGGCGCTGGGAGAGCAGCGTCTCCGCCCGGCGGAACGACTCGAAGGTGCCAGGACCGGTCGCGTCGTCTTCGGGGGACGGATCGGAGAATGGAGCGTAGGTCATGGTCGTGCCAGGTTAGGCGCAAGCCCGGGCAACGTCGAGAGCTGACGCCGGACGCGGCGGTGGCCGTCGCCGGACGTGGCGGGTGCGGGAAGTCGGGTCGTGGGTGCACGGCGCGCGGTCGGGTAGCGGGCACGACGGTTACCCTCGGGCCGGGCCTCGTCTGCGGCGAGCGGAGTACGACCCTGAGACGAGTACCACCCCTGAGTACGTCCGAGCCGACAAGGAGCTGATGTGGCCGTCATCGAGCAGGTGGGTGCTCGCGAGATCCTCGACTCCCGGGGCAACCCCACCGTGGAGGTGGAGGTCGCGCTGGACGACGGCACCCTGGCCAGAGCCGCCGTGCCTTCGGGTGCGTCCACCGGCGAGCACGAGGCGGTCGAGCTGCGCGATCTCGACCCCCGCCGGTACAACGGCCGCGGCGTGGAGCAGGCCGTCGCCGGCGTGCTCGACGAGATCGGCCCCGAACTGGTCGGTGTCGAGGCGGTCGAGCAGCGGGTGGTCGACCAGAAGCTGGTCGACCTCGACGGCACCCCGGACAAGTCCCGGCTGGGCGCGAACGCCCTGCTCGGGGTCTCGCTGGCGGTGGCCAAGGCCGCCGCCGAGTCGTCCGGGCTGGAGCTGTTCCGCTACGTCGGCGGCCCGAACGCGCACGTACTGCCGGTGCCGATGATGAACATCATCAACGGCGGCGCGCATGCCGACAGCTCCGTCGACGTGCAGGAGTTCATGATTGCCCCGATCGGCGCGGACAGCTTCCGGGAGGCCCTGCGCTGGGGCGCGGAGGTGTACCACGCGCTGAAGGGGGTGCTGAAGTCCCAGGGCCTGGCCACCGGCCTGGGCGACGAGGGTGGTTTCGCGCCGGACCTGCCCGGCACCCGCGCGGCGCTGGACCTGATCGTCACCGCGGTCGGCAAGGCCGGCTTCGAGCTGGGCCGGGACGTGGCGCTCGCGCTGGACGTGGCGGCCACCGAGTTCCACGCCGAGGGCGTGTACTCCTTCGAGGGCAGCAAGCGCACCGCGGCCGAGATGACCGCCTTCTACGCGCAGCTGGTGGACGGCTACCCCCTGGTCTCGATCGAGGACCCGCTGTCCGAGGACGACTGGGACGGCTGGCAGGCGCTGACCGCCGAGCTGGGCACCCGGACCCAGCTGGTGGGCGACGACCTGTTCGTGACCAACCCGGAGCGGCTGGAGGAGGGCATCTCCCGCGGCGTGGCGAACGCGCTGCTGGTCAAGGTCAACCAGATCGGCACGCTTTCCGAGACGCTGGACGCGGTCGCCCTGGCCACCTCCTGCGGCTACCGCTGCATGATGAGCCACCGCTCCGGGGAGACCGAGGACACCACGATCGCCGACCTGGCGGTGGCCACCGGGTGCGGCCAGATCAAGACCGGCGCCCCGGCCCGCTCCGAGCGGGTGGCCAAGTACAACCAGCTGCTGCGGATCGAGGAGACCCTCGGCGACGCCGCCCGCTACAACGGCGACCTCGCCTTCCCCCGGTTCGCGCCGGGCGACTGACCGGGTCGCGGATGCCGCCCGAGCCCGCCCGCTCCCGCCGCCGCAGCCGGGGCACCGCCACCGGCCACCCGACGTCCGCGCCCGGGCGCTCGGGTGGCGGTCGCGGCGGTACCCGGGCCGGCGCGGCGGCCCGGGCGGGTGTCTCCCGGTCGCCGTCCGAGGCCGGTCCCCGCTCACCCGGCGCACGCCCGGACGCCGGGCGGACCTCCGGCGGCGGCCCGGGCGTCGGCGAGGAGATCCGCCGCGGCCGCGCGCAGCGGATCGGTGGGGCCGCGTCGGGCATGCTCGGGGTGTCGTCCACCCGGCGGGCCGCGGTGTTGGCGCTGGTGGTGTGCGCGCTCGCGCTCTCGGTCGCGGTACCGCTGCGCAACTTCCTCGGGCAGCGCCAGGAGCTGTCCCGACTGCAGTCCGAGCAGCGCCGGCTGGCCATCCAGGTGGAGCAGCTCGACCAGGAGCGCGAGCGGCTGCGCGACCCGGTCGAGATCGCCGACGACGCGCGTTCCCGGCTGGGCTACGCGCGGCCGGGGGAGATCCCGTTCGTGGTGCAGTTGCCGAACGATCCGAGCACCGCCCGCCGGGTGGTCGACCCGAGTGCCGGCCGGCCGTGGTTCGACACGCTGTGGCGCGACGTGAAGGGGGTGCCGCGATGACCGGCTCGCCCACCGGCCCGGGTGGTCGTGCGCGGCCCGGCCGGGTCGGCGGTGCGCCGACCGACCCGGTGGACGACGCCGACCGGGCCGCCGTGACCGCGCAGCTGGGCCGCGAACCCCGCGGGCTGCATGAGGTGGCGCACCGCTGCCCGTGCGGGCTGCCGTCGGTGGTGCGCACCAGCCCCCGGCTGGAGGACGGCACCCCGTTCCCGACGCTGTACTACCTCACGTGCTCGCGGCTGTGCTCGCGGCTGGGCGGCCTGGAGGCCGACGGCACGATGCGTGAGATGACCGAGCGGCTGGCCGACGACGCCGTGCTGGCTGACGCCTACCGCCGGGCACACCGGGCCTACCTCGCCGAGCGGGACGCGATCGAGCCGCTGGGCACCGAGGTCAGCGCGGGCGGCATGCCCGACCGGGTCAAGTGCCTGCACGTGCACGTCGCGCACAGCCTGGCCGCCGGGCCCGGGGTGAACCCGTTCGGCGACGAGGCGCTGGCCGCGGTCGGGGAGTGGTGGCGCGCCGGACCGTGCGTGCCACCCTCCACCTGAGCCGCTCAGTTCAGCCGGCCTGCCGGGCCCCGGTGAGCCGGTCGGCGGCGAGCTCGCCGCTGAAGATGGCGGCCTCCACCCCGGCGTGCGCGAAGTAGTCGCCGGCCAGGCAGATCCCCTCGGGCATCTCGGCGTGCAGCGAGTCGAGGGTGCCGTAGTGGCCGGGGTGGGCGATGGACAGCCCGCGCTCGTAGTGGAACAGCTGCACGAAGCTGGGCTCCGGCGCCGGTGGGTAGACCTCGCGCACCGCCTCCAGCGCCGACTTGACGATCTCCTCGTCGGTCATGTTCGCCAGTGGTGGGGTGTAGAAGTACACCCCGACGGCCTCCCCGCCCGGCGGCACAGCGCTGGGGTGGCGCTGGCTGAGCAGCACGCAGGCGCCCCAGTCGCGTTCCATGTTCGCCGGCAGCGCCACGCTGGCCGGGAACCCGGGCCACGGGTTCTGCTCGTAGCACACCTGCACGTGCGCGTACTCCGAGTACAGGCACTCCCGCAGCTTGGTCGCCGAGGACTCCGGGATCAGCCCGGTCAGCAGGTCGGCGGCCACCCCGGGCTCCGGGGCCACGACCACCGCGTCGACGTGGAGGGCCTGCCCCTGGGCGTGCACCGTGTAGCCGCCGTCGGTGCGCACGATCCGCTCGGCCGGGCTGGACAACCGCAGGTCCAACCCGGGAGAGGCCTCGACCAACCAGTCGCAGATCTGTCCCATGCCCTTCGGCGGCACGGACAGCGACAGCCGGAAGAACTGCTTGAGCACCGCGTGGAACAGCGCCGGCGAGAGCCAGCTCATCGGCACCGCGTACAGGAATCCCATGTACGGCACGGTGATGTAGTCGGTGCCCTTGTCCCCGATCACCCGCCGCGACCAGGTCTCCAGGCTCTCCCCGCCGTCGTGGCGGGCCAGCTCCGCGCCGTCGAAGCACAGCTTCGGCCCCGGGGACAGCAGCTTGCGCGCCACCCCGGCGGCCACCCGCAGCTTGTCGCGCAGGCTCATCGCCGGGATCCGCAGGAAGCTGAGCACCTGGTCGAACTGGACGGTGTAGCGGGTGCCGTCGGCGTCGATCACGTGGGTCCTGGCGTCCCACGGGATGAGCTCGTCGTAGTGGCCCATCTCCTTGAGGATCGCGTTCGTGCGCGGGTAGATGCCGCCCATCAGGAACAGCGCGCCCGAGCCGAGGCTGAACCCGTCCCGCTGCACCTGACTGGTCCGCCCACCCACATGGTCCTGGGACTCGACCAGGACCACGTCCCAGCCACGCTTGCGCAGGGTGTACGCGGCGGCGCAACCGGCCGGCCCACCACCGATGACAGCAGCCTTCATGGCCGGCAACGCTACCGGGCCGCGTCCGGCGCGATGAGCCGCGTCACCCGGCCGTCACGCTCGGTTGTCGGAAACTGCTCCGCCGTCGCGCTCAGTCGTCGTCGGGGTCCGCGCAGCGCTCACGGGGCTGGTCGTAGGAGGCGCACAGCGCGTCGCGCATCTCCTGCTCGGTCATCGGGCGGCGGGGAGCGGGGGACGTCGACGTGGTCGGCGGGGTCGAGCGCTGCTGCTCGGCACCGGAGCCCGTGCTGGCCCGTGCCTCCGGGCCGCCGCCGGCCGGTCCGGCACCCGCCCCGCCCGAAGACGCCCCTGAGGGCGGCGTCGCGGACGACGGCGACCTGACGGCCGCCGCGCCCGGGGGCGTGCTCGCGGACGGCCTCGGGCCGATCGAGGTCGGCGCCACCTGGATGTCGCTGGGGATCGTCAGCGGCGGCAGTTGGCTGGTCAGCGCGGGCGGGGTCGGGGCTTCCCGCTGCCCGCCCGCCAGATGGGCCAGCCCGGCGATCCCGAGGACCAGCGTCAACGCGAACGCGCCGACGACTGCCGGTCGGATCGGTACCATCGACTCCCCCTGCGCTGTCCCCCTGGACCTACAACGAGGCGACCCACGTCCGGGTTGTGATCGGCCGGCGCGGGAGAGGTCCTAGGCTCGGCCGGTGGCCCGGATTCTCCTGGTGGAGGACGACGAGACGATCGGTGGCGTGCTCGCCACCACCCTGGGCGCGCAGGGCTACCAGGTCAGCTGGGAGCAGACCGGTGCCGGGGCGCTGCGCTCGGCGGCGGCCACCGAGGTCGATCTGGTGCTGCTCGATCTCGGGCTGCCCGACATCGACGGCCTGGAGGTGTGCCGGCGGTTGCGGGCGACCCGGCCATCGGTGGTGCTGGTGATGCTCACCGCGCGCACCGAGGAGATGGACGTGGTGGTCGGGCTGGAGGCCGGCGCCGACGACTACCTGACCAAACCGGTGCGGCTCGGTGAGCTGCTCGCCCGGGTCCGCGCGCACCTGCGCCGGGCCGGTCCGGGCGCGGGGGACGGCCAGGGCACGGCCGCGGCCGGTGGGCTCAGGGTCGATCTCGCCGGCCGGCGGGCCACCGTGGGCGGCCGCGAGCTCACCCTGCGGGCCAAGGAGTTCGACCTGTTGGCCCGGTTGATGGCCACCCCCGGGGCGGCGGTGAGCCGGGAGGACCTGATGTCGGACGTGTGGGACGAGAACTGGTTCGGCCCGACCAAGACGCTCGACGTGCACGTGGCCGCGGTGCGCCGCAAGCTCGCCGAGATGGCCGAGCACGGCCCGGTGCCCAGCATCGTCACGCTGCGCGGACACGGCTACCGGTTGGAGCCGCCCGACTGACCCGGACGTTTTTGCCGTCCGCTTACCGGGTGCGGAGTCGGCGGTAACCCCGGGGTTCGTACCCTCGGTGTCATGACTGGTGACAGGCGGCGGTACGGGATCCTGATTGGCGCGGCGGCGATGGCCCTGGTGCTCGC
Source organism: Pseudonocardia sp. (assembly GCA_029263115.1). GTDB lineage: Bacteria > Actinomycetota > Actinomycetes > Mycobacteriales > Pseudonocardiaceae > Pseudonocardia. Next base: position 11,948 of record JAJCYC010000165.1, read on the forward strand.
CGGATGCTCGGACGGCGGTTCGGCCGGCGGCTCGGCCGGCGGCGGGGCGTCCGGGGCGTCGGGCAACGGGCAACCCGAGGCGCTGACCAACTGTTCGAGCATGGTGACCGATGAGGCGGCGATGGAGGTCGCGGTCTCCGAAGCCGGCCCGGGCGACCGGATCTGCCTGGACGGCGACCTGGGCCAGACCCGGCTCGAGGTGCGGCGGTCCGGCGAGGAGGGCCGGCCGATCACCATCCTGGGCGGCGGCCGGGCGACCGTCGGGCAGATCGAGGTCGTCGCCGACCATGTCGTGATCGACGGGGTGCGCGCGGAGAAGCCCGAGTCGCCGGGCGTCCAGCTGATGGGCAACGGCCTCACTCTGCGGGCCAGCTCGGTGATCAGCCCCCAGGTCGGCGACGGCGACGGCGACGGCATCCGGTTCTTCGGCAACGACATCAAGATCCTGAACAACGTCGTGCGCGACACCCGGGGCCAGGACAAGAACCACGCCGACGCGATCCAGACCTTCGCCACCTCGGACAAGCACACCCCGAGCCAGCGGGTCACCATCTCCGGCAACCGGTTCGAGGACATCGACAACATCTGCATCATCGCCGAGGGGCCGGAGAGCGAGGCCGGCGACGGCACCGGCGACGGCGACTCGAACACGTTCGTCATCACCGACAACTACTGCGAGAACCGGGCCGGCCAGGCATTCTATTTCGACGACATCGGCAAGGTCACGCTGACCGGCAACGAGATCGTCGGCAAGATCGCCAAGGCGTTCTCCTTCCAGAACGACTCGGTGGGCGCCAAGATCGGCGGCAACAAGATCGGATCGGGCGTGGGGTACGAGGTCGGGATGGACGACTCGTCCGAGAGCGACTACGAAGGACCCGAGCCCGGTGGCAAGCCCTGACGGTGCTCCCTGGAAGGGCGGGCTCGTTGCGCACCCGGATCGTCGCGGTCTCGCTGCTCGCGGCCGCGCTCGCGATCGCGCTGTTCGGGCTGCCGCTGGCGGTCGGCGTGGCCCGGTACACGCTGGCCAACGAGCAGGAGCGCCTGGTGCAGGTGGCCACCTCGGTGGCCTCGGACGTGGCCGGTGACCTGAGCGAGGGGCGCACCCCGACCCGGCCCAGGTCGCCCGCCCGGCACACCGCGATCGCGGTCTACGACGCCGACCGGGACCGGATGCTGGGCGGCGGGCCGGACACCATCGACCAGGAGGTCGAGGCGGCATTCGACGGTCAGATCTCCAGCTGGCGCCGCGACGGCGAGATCATGGTGGCGGTGCCGGTGGCCTCCGACGACCGGCTGGTCGGGGTGATCCGCACCGCCGCCCCGCTCACCGAGGTCTACCAGCGGATCGCGGCGATCTGGGCCGGGATGCTCGGGCTGGCCGCCGTAGCGCTGGGCGCGGTGTGGCTGCTCGCCCGTCGCCAGGCCGGGCGGCTGGCGGCCCCGCTGGAGGACCTCGCGCACGGGGCGAGCCGGCTGGGCGAGGGCGACTTCAGCGTCCGGATCGATCGCACCGCGATCCCGGAGATCGACGCCGTCGGCCAGGCGATGAACAGCACCGCCGGGCGGCTGGACGATCTGCTGGCTCGGGAGCGGGCGTTCTCCGCCGAGGCGTCGCACCAGCTGCGCACCCCGCTGGCCGGGCTGCGGCTGCGCCTGGAGTCCGCGCTGCACACCCCCGGTGCGGGCACAGCCGACCTGCGGGCGGCGCTGGCCGACGGGGTGGCCGACGCCGACCGGGTGGAGCAGACCGTCGAGGAGCTGCTCGTGTTGGCCCGCCGCCGCGGCCGGGAACCGGGCGACCGGGGTGAGCCGCTGGACCTGACGACGCTGCTGGCCGAGGCCGAGCGCGAGTGGCGGCACCGGCCCGGGGCCGACGGCCGGGCGTTGCACGTGGTCCGGGTGCCCGGGGCCCCCGACTCGCCGGTCTCCACCGCGGCCGTCCGGCAGGTGCTCACCGTGCTGCTGGACAACGCGGTGACCCACGGCGCGGGCGCGGTCACGGTGACGGTGCGCGACACCGGGGCGGCGCTCGCGATCGACGTCAGCGACGAGGGCCCGGGGGTGGTGTTGTCCGAGGCTGAGCTGTTCGCCCGCCGCAACGGCGACCCGCGCACGGACCCCGGCCCCGGCCCCGCCGCCGGGCCCGGCGGCGGGCACGGCATCGGGCTGGCCCTGGCCCGGCGGCTCAGCGAGGCCGAGGGTGGCCGGTTGCGCCTGGCCTGCCCCCGGCCGCCGACCTTCACCATCCTGCTGCCCGCCGCCCGCTGACCGGTGGTCGTCGCTGGTCACCGGTGTCGCATAGATACGTTCTGACGATATATGGCACGATACCGGGGTGACCGGAACCGACGGGTCGTCGCCGACCGAGCGGAGCTGCGCCGGCTGCGGCGAGCCGTTCCGACCCAAGGGGCGCGGTCGCCCGGGCGTGTACTGCCGGCCGGCGTGCCGTCAGCGGGCCTGGGCGCTGCGCCAGGCCCGGGCCGCGTTGGCGCGCGAGTCCGGCGGCCCGGACTCGGACGCCGCGGTCGGGGCGGTGCCGACCGACGCGCGCGGGTGGGTCCGCATTCTCGGCCAGCTCCGTGCACAGCTCGCCGACCCGAACAGCGAGCTGGCCAGCCGTCCGTGGGAGCACCTTCGGCTCTACGACGGCCTCGGTGACGCGCTGACCGCGCTCGACGAGGCGACCCCGGGTGGTCTGGCCTGGCTGGACCGGCACGGCTGACCCGCCCGGATTTACGACATAACGCAATGCGTGATCGCCCGGACGGCTGATTTCCGGTCCGGGCGGGTTGAGCACGGCCGACCCGGCGGCCTACGGTGTTGACCACTCGGATCGTCCAGCTTCGGTGTGTGCATGTCCGCCTTCGCCGGTTCCGGGTTCCGAGGTCTCGGTGTGAGTCCGCCACGGGGGCCAGGTCCGCATCATCTCGCCCGGTCACGCCCGCCTGAGCGCGGGCGGCCCCCGCACGTCTGGATATCTCCGCGATGACCACCTTCGTGTCTTCCCCGTCCCCTTCCCCCCTGGTCCGCTTCGTCGTCGAGGGCCTGCTGGCCACCATCGACTCCTACCGAGCCGGGACGCTTCCGCTGCACCGCGTCGCCTGGGAGCTGAGCATCCGGATCGACCTGCTCGCCGAACTCGAACCCCCGAACCGGACGCTGACCCGGCTGCGCTGGTCGCAGCGGACCGTGGCGCACCTGGACCTCGCCTCGGCCTCGGCCGGTCGGGTCGAGTTGGCCGACGACGAGCGGGGCGCGGTGGCCGCCGCCCTCGACGCGCTGTGCGCCGCCCTGGCCGTGTTCACCCCGCACGACCCGCACGACCCGCTCGACCCCGCCGGCGCCGCCCGCCCGACCGCACGGCACCTCGTCGCGGCCTGACCGGGTTGGCCGGGCTGAGGCCGGAGTGTCCCCGGAGGCGCAGACGATCAAGGCGGGGGTGCTGCCGGAGTTCAGTTCGACGTCGGCCGCGTCGGCGCGGTGACCAGCGCGGGTCGGCCCTCGACCGTCCGCCGCGCGGGTACTACGGTCCGCTGGTGCGATCACTGGTCGTGAGCTGCCTGCTCGGCGTGGCGCTGCTGACCGCCGCCTGTGCGGCGCCCGGGCCGGAGGGGCCCGGCCCGGCTTTCGACACGGCGACCCCCGCTGTCCCTCCGCCCGCGTCGACCCCGCCGGACTCTCCGCCCGGGGCGGTCGTCGGGCCGGGGTTGTCGGGCGCCGGTACCGCCGCGGTCGAGGTCGACCGGGACGGCGCCGGGTCGATGGGCTACCTCACCGGGGTGCGGCTGGCCCGGCAGGACGGCTTCGACCGGATCGTGCTGCAGTTCGCCGACCGGGTGCCCGGCTACCTGGTCCGCTACCAGGACCTGCCGGTGCTCGCGGACGGCAGCGGGGCGGTGATCCCCACGCCGGGCGCCACCACCTCGGTGCTGATCACGGTACGACCGGCGTCGGGTTACCAGATGGACACCTCGACGCCGACCTACACCGGCCCCCGGACGATCACCGCCGACACCACCCGGGCCGTGCAGGCCGTCGCGGCGGGTGACTTCGAGGCGGTGCTGAACTGGGCCGTCGGGTTGCGGGGGCGCACCCCGTTCCGGGTCACCGAGCTCACCGCCCCGCCCCGCCTGGTGGTCGACTTCCAGCACTGAGCCGTAAACGGTCGACTGTCGACAATTTACCTGTGCGTTACGTGGTGCGGAGTGGTGCTCGACGAGCCGACGAGCGTGCTGGCGCCGCAGGAGGTGGAGGCGCTGTTCGAGGTGGTGCGCGGCATGCGCGGGTCGGGCTACGGCGTCGTCATCGTCACGCACAAGCTGAACGAGGTACGCCAGATCGCCGACCGGGTCACCGTGCTGCGCGCCGGCCGAGTGGTGCGCGGGGGGACCCGGCTGCGCACGACGACGCCGCGCTGGTCGAGGCGATGGTCGGGCGTCGGGTCCCGCCGCTGACCTGCTGCTGGCTTCGCTGGTGCTCGCCGCGCTCGCGGTGGCCGGCGACAGCCTGCAGCTCGACTCGGGGCTGCCGGCGGCGACGGTGAACATCCTGACCGGGCTGATCCTGGTCGCCGTTCTGGGCTGGACCGGCCGGAGGACCCGATGAGCCTGGTGGTGGACGTGCTCGCCGGCGCGGTGCGCGGCGGCACCTCGGTGATGTACGCCGGCCTCGGCGAGACGGTGTCCGAGCGGGCCGGAGTGATCAACCTGGGCACCGAGGGTTGCATGCTGGTCGGCGCGCTGGGCGGGTTCGCCGCGGCCTACGAGTCCGGCAACCCGTGGGTGGGGGTGCTGGCCGGAGCGGCGAGCGGCGGGCTGCTGGCGCTGGTGCACGCGGTGCTGTGCGTCTCCCGGCGGGCCAACCAGTTCGCCAGCGGGTTGAACGTGCTGTTCCTGGGGCTGGGGCTGACCTCGCTGTTCGGCACCGACTACGTCGGCAAGCAGATCAACGCGCTGAACCCGGTGCCGATCCCGCTGCTCTCGCAGATCCCGGTACTGGGCCCGGTGCTGTTCACCCAGGACCCGCTGACCTCCCTGTCCTTCGCCACCTGGCAGCCGCTGCGGGTGATGGCCGGGGCCTACCTGTTCGGCGCCGCGCTCGCGTTGAGCCCCGAGCTGCAGGCCGGCGGGGTCGGCATCAACCAGTTCGCCCTCGACGTGCTGCCGTTCGTGCTCACGCTGCTCGTCCTGGCCTTCCTCGGCCGGCGCACCCTGCTGTCGCTACCTGGCCTCGCGCGGCCGGCGGCAGACCCTCCGTCAGGACGGGGCGCCGGCCGGGTCGACTACCTGACACACTTCGCCGACTGTCAAGCAGCTGGGGGGGGGAACCGGTTCGGGGTGCCGAGCTCTGTCCCGGGCCTCGGCGGGTGCGGACGCCGATGTGCCGAAATCGGCACATCGGCTGCTCGGAGTGGACCGGAGCGTGGTGCGCGTGGGACGGGTGGGGTGAATGGGGCTGTCGCGGCTGTGCAGCGGGTCGGTCGGCGAGCTCGGCGGTGAGCCGGACGACCGGGACGAGCTACAGCGGGGCGTGGAAGGTCAACCGGTAGGCGCCGAGCGCGATCTCGTCGCCGTCGGCCAGCCGGGTCGCGCGGACCGGCGACCGGTTGAGATAGACCCCGGCCAGCGACCCGGTGTCGACCAGGACGAACCCGTCGGCGTCCGGGCGCACCTCGGCGTGCCGGCGGGAGACCGTGACGTGCGCGAGCACCACGTCGCAGTCGGGATGGCGACCGACCACCGTGGTGGCGTCGCCGGCCAGCGACCAGCGGTGGCCGGCGTCCGGGCCGCGGGTCACGGTCAGCGCCGCCGCGGTGCAGGCCGCCGCGGTGGGGACGGTCGTGCCGGGCAGGGCCTCCGGTGCGATGGCGGTCATCGGGTTTTCTCGTCGACGAGCTCGGCCGCGCTGGGGATCACGGTCTACTCCTGGGTCCGAGACCAGCCGTGGCTGGCCTGCCGGTCGGGGGAACACCTGACCGGGCGCGTGCGCTCGGCAGCTCCGTTGCTGGTCCGAGCGGTGCGACGCGCCATCGCACCAGGTCTCGTCACGGTAGCTTTACTGATCTGTAACGGATAGGGCTATTGCAGATCGGTCACTCAAACCGCACGAACGGGTGAAGCGCGCGGGCCCGGGGCTGGACGCGTCGCAACTCACCGGACCTAGGATCGGCCCGGTGCCCGAGTACCTGAGCATCCCGACGTCCGCCGGCGACTTCGACGCGATCGTCGACGGGCCGCCGGACGGGCGGCCGGTGCTGCTGTTGCACGGGTTCCCCGAGGCCGGGATCGAGTGGTCGCACCAGGTCGCGGCGCTCGGCGCCCGGGGGTTCCGGGCGCTCGCCCCGGACCAGCGCGGCTACTCCCCGGGAGTGCGCCCCGATCGCCCCCAGGACTACGCGATCGACCTGCTCGTCGGAGACGTGCTAGCGATCGCCGACGAGCTGGGCTGGCGGCGGTTCGACCTGGTCGGGCACGACTGGGGCGGTGCGGTCGCCTGGTGGACCGCCGACGCGCACCCCGACCGGCTGCGCTCGCTGGGCGTGGTCTCCACGCCGCACCCGGCCGCGCTCGGCGAGGCGCTGCGCTCCGACGAGGAGCAGCGGATGATGTCCCGTTACATGACCGAATGGCGGGAGAAGTCCACCGAGCGGCGGATGCTGGCCGACGACGCGAGGGCGCTGCGCGCGATGTTCGACGGTCGGATGCCGCACGGCCGCGTCGAGGAGTACCTGCGGCGGCTGTCCGAGCCGGGCGCGCTCACCGCCGCGCTGAACTGGTACCGCTCCGGGAAACCGGGTACGAGAGCCGGCCGGATCACCGTGCCGACGCTGTACGTGTGGAGCACCGAGGACGTCGCGCTCGGCTCGGCGGCCGCACTGGGTACGGCCGCGTGGGTCGAGGGCCCGTACCGGTTCGAGATGGTCGAGGACGTCTCGCACTGGGTGCCCGAGGAGGCCCCGGAGCTGCTGACCGGTCTGCTGCTGGAACACCTGGACGCGCACTGATCGGGAGGGCGGCTCAGTCGCCGGGCTACCCGCTCTGATCACCGCCGGGGGCGGCTGACCAGCGGCGTCCCAGCCTGACGCCTATGCCGGTCGCAGCAGGTTGGCGATCGCCAGCACGCCGACCACCACGATGATCGCCCGCAGCGCCGGTTGCGGGAGCGCGCGCCCGATCCGGGACCCGAGCAGGCCACCCGCCGTCGAACCCACCGCGATCAACCCGACCACCCGCCAGTCCACCTGCTCCGGCGCGACCACCAGGAACGTCGCGGCGGCGACCGTGTTCACCGCGGTCACCAGCCCGTTCTTCAGCGCGTTGAGCCGCTGCAGCGACTCGGTCATCAGCGCGCCGAGCGCGCCCACCAGCAGAATGCCCTGCGCGCCCCCGAAGTAGCCGCCGTACACCCCGACCAGCGCGGTCGCCGACATCGCGCCGGGCCCGATGTCGGCGCGGACCCCGCGTCGGGCGCGGGCCCGACGTCCGGCGCGCCGGGCGGCCAGCGTCGCCTGGATCCGGGTCTGCAGCGCGACCAGCACGACCGCCACCCCGATCAACACCGGGACCACCGACCGGAACGCCGACTCCGGCAGCACGAGCAGCAGCAGCGCGCCGCAGACACCGCCGAGCACCGACATCGACCCGAGCAGCAGCAGCCGTCGCCGCTGCCCGGCCAGTTCGCGGCGGTAGCCCCACACGCTGGCCAGCCCGCCGGGCACCAGGCCGATGTTGTTCGACACGTTCGCGGTCACCGGTGGGACGCCGAGCGCGAGCAGCGTCGGGAAGGTGATCAGCGACCCGGAGCCGACCGCCGCGTTGATCGTGCCCGCGGCGGCACCGGCCACCAGGATCAGCACGGCATCGAGCAGATCCATCCCAACACCCTGCCGCGACCCGCCGGCGGCGGGGGGGTCATATGGGATGCGCCACGCCGTCCGCCCCGGTCATCGCGGTCAGTCCGGTGAGCGCCGCGGGCAGCGGATCCCGGTGCAGCACGCCGAGGCGTTGGGTGGCACGGGTCAGCGCGACGTAGAGATCGGCCGCGCCGCTGGGGCCGCCGGCGAGGATCCGCTCCGGTTCCACCACCAGCACGGCGTCGAACTCCAGCCCCTTGGTCTCCGCCACCGCCACAGTCCCGGCCACCCCCGCCGGCCCGATCACCACGCTGGTGCCCGGTCGCCCGACCTCCCCGCGCACGAACTGCTCGACCGCGGCCGCCAGCTCGCCGTCCCCGCCAAGCCGCCGCGACCACGGCGCGACCCCGCACGCCCGGACGGACTCCGGCGGCACGACGCCGGGCGCGAACTCCGCCAGCAACGCCGCGGCCACCGCCATGATCTCCGCCGGGGTCCGGTAGTTCACGGTGAGCGACCGGTGCACCCAGCGGCCGGGCACGTACGGGTCGAGCATGGTGGCCCATGAGCGCGCACCGGCCGCCGACCGGCGCTGGGCGAGGTCGCCGACCACGGTGAACGACCGGCCCGGGCAGTGGCGCATCAGCACCCGCCAGTCCATCTCGGACAGCTCCTGGGCCTCGTCCACCACCACGTGCCGGTAGGTCCAGTCCCGGTCCGCCGCGGCCCGCTCGACCAGCTCGCGGGTGTCGTGCTCGACGAACCGGTAGGACAGGTCCTCCGCGTAGAGCAGGTGCTCGGCGGCCAGCCCGATGTCCTCGTCCAGCTCCTCGTGGTCCAGATTCAGCATCTGCAGCACCTTCTCGGCGTACTCGGCCTGGGCTTGGCGCTCCCGGGTGAATGCCCGCTCGGTCGCCCGGTCGGCGGCCTTGTCCCGGCCCAGCAGGTCGACCAGCTCGTCGAGCAGCGGCACGTCCGACACCGTCCACGCGGTGCCCTCGGCACGCCACAGCGCAGGGTCCGCGCCGGCCGCCCGCAGCTGTTCCCGGGAGGCGTAGAGCGGACCGAGCACCGTCTCCGGGGTGAGGATCGGCCAGAGCTGGTCCAGCGCGGCGCCGAACGTCTCGTCGCCGGCCAGCTCGGTGAGCAGTTCGGCGCGCAGCCGTTCCCAGGCGTCGCGGTCCGAGCGGGTCAGCCAGCCCTGGCCGATCCGACCGATCGCCCGTTCGGTCAGCACGTAGGTGACGATCTCGGTGAACACCGCGCGGGCCTCGTTGTGCGGCAGCCCGCTGGCCCGGGCCTCCTCGCGGGCCCATTGCGCGGTCTCGGCGTCGATCCGCAGCCCGATCCCGCCCAGCTCGACCGGCAGCGGCCGCTCCGGCAGCCGCTGCCGGTCGGCGACCGCCACGCGCAGCACGTCGAGCACCGCGAGCGAGCCCTTCAGCCGGGCCGTGTCCGGGGCGTCCTCGGCGGTGACCCGCAGGCCCGGCACCAGGTCGCCGGTGGTCATGAACACCACGTCCGACTCGCCCAGCGACGGCAGCACCTGGCCGATGTGGTCCAGGAACGCCGGGTTGGGGCCGACCACCAGCACGCCGTGTCGTTCGATCCGTTCCCGCTGGGTGTAGAGCAGGTACGCCACCCGGTGCAGCGCCACCACCGTCTTGCCGGTGCCCGGGCCGCCCTCGATCACCAGCACGCCGGGGTGGTCCAGCCGGATGATCTCGTCCTGCTCGGCCTGGATGGTCGCCACGATGTCGCGCATGCCCTCGCCGCGCGGCGCGTTGACCGCGGCCAGCAGCGCCGCGTCCCCCCGATCGGCGTGGTCTCCCGGCCCGGGAACGCCGACACTCCCGAACACCTCGTCGGTGAAGTCGACCAGCCGGCGGCCGCGGGTGTGGAACTGCCGGCGCCGGCGCACGTCCTCCGGGTGCGCGCCGGTGGCGGTGTAGAACGGGCGCGCCGCCGGGGCCCGCCAGTCCAGCAGCAGCGGCGCGTATCCGTCCTGCTCGTCGAAGATGCCGATCCGTCCGACGTACGAGCGCCCGCCGTCCACCGCCTCCAGCCGACCGAAGCACAGCCCGCTGTCCGCGACCCGCAGCCGCTTCACCTGCTTCGCCGAGGCCCGCACCTGCACGTCGCGCTCGGTCAGTGTGCCGCCGGTGCCGCCCAGCGCGGCGTTGTACTCGCCCTGTACCCGGGCGCGCTCGGCGTCCAGCCGCGCGTACAACCGGGCCACGTAGGCCCACTCCGATCGCAGTTCCGTTTCGTAGCCCTGAGTCGACACGATCCCCCTTTGTCCTCGTTCCTCGCCCGTGAGTCGCAGTACGGCTACAGCCGCACCCACACCCCGTGCAGCCGCAACTCGGCGGCCAGCATCAGCCCGGTCGGCTGCCGACCACGATCACGTCGATCATCGAATCCCCCAACACACGCCCCGTTTCCGCAGGTGAATGGCGTCGGTGGGCGATTCTGCGGCACGACCCGGGTCTTGTGGCAAGGCCCCCGTCCGCTATAAGTTGACGTGGGAACAACGACTAGCCTCGGTAAGCATGAGTGATTCGTGTCTGTTCTGCGGCATCGTGGCCGGCGCCATCCCGAGCGTGATGGTCGCCGAGGACGCCGCCACCTGCACCTTCATGGACATCAACCCGGCCTCGGACGGTCACCTGCTGGTGGTGCCCAGGCGGCACAGCAGAGACCTGCTCGACATCCCGGCCGACGACCTGACTGCGGTCACCCTGGCCGCGCAGCGGATCGCCCGCACGGCGGTCGGCGAGTTCGGCGCGGACGGGGTCAACCTGCTCAACTGTTGCGGCGCCGACGCCTGGCAGTCGGTGTTCCACTTTCACCTGCACGTGATCCCGCGCTACGTCGACAAGACCAGGGACCGGCTGGGCCTGCCCTGGAAGCCCGGGGTTCCGGGCGACCAGGATCTGATCTCCGCGCTGGGCGGCCGGCTCGCCGCGGCCGTGGACTGACCGGGGACCGGCACCGTCACCGGCACCGCCCGTGGTCGGGACGCTCAGGGACCCCGATCCGGTGCCCGCATGACGGGTACCTCACCGCTCACAACGGGAGCAGGTGCTCGATCGTGACCCGGTGCCGCTCGGTCAGCCGCCGGGCGATCAACGAGCGGTGGCAGGCCCCGGGGTCGCGTTCGACGCAGAGCAGCGCCGCGATCCCGCTGATCGGCAGCGCCGACACGACATGCGCGAGGTCGGCGTGGTCGAGGATCTCGGTCGTATAGCGGCGGGCGTACTCGGCGGCGAGTTCGACGCGCGAGCGTTTGCCGACCCCGTGCCGGTCGTCCTCGGCGTACTGCAGGCGGCGCAACTCCGTGGTGGGGGCGAGCTCGGGGTGGTGCCGGTAGGCGATCCCGGCATCCGCGAGGGCGGCCTGCAGCCGCAGCGAGTTCGCCCAGGCGTACTCGGGTCCGCGCACCCCGCGGCGCTGGCGCACGTCGAGCAGCAGGCGGACATCCGCACGACGCAGCCGTTGCAGGAAGGACCCGCCATCGAAGCCGTAGACGCCGATCGTCGCCGCCCGCCCGCACGTGACCGTCATGCCGGGAACCTTGCCGTAGGGGTCCGACAGAACGACGTCAGCAGTACAGCTCGAACGTCCCCGGCGTGCGACCACGCGCCCGGCCCTGGGCTGGTTCGCCGTGTGCTCACCTACCGGTGACACCGACCCTCGGCGTCGTGCGCCCCCGGCGCATCGCGCCCGGGTTACCGATCTCGGTGGTCAGGTCGGCGCCAGTTCCTCCGCGCGGTAACCGGCCCGAGCGATGGTGGCCAGTACCTCGCTGGTCGTGCAGCGGTCCGGGTCGATCCGGACCACCGCGCAACCCGACTTCATCGAGGTCTGGGTGAACACGACCCCGTCGAGGTCGGTGAGGATGTCGTCGATCAGCACCGCGCAACTGCCGCAGTGCATGCCGGTGACCCGGAAGGTGTGTGTCGTGGTGTTCACGGCGACCGCCGTCACACGGCCGTGATCGTGCCGGTGTACATCCCCATGCCGCACGAGTAGCGCAGTGGGCCCGGCGGTAGCACGCCCAGGTCGATGCTGATCTCCCCACGCACCGGCAGAACCTCCTGCACGTTGCGACCCGGCACCACGAACGACCGCACACAGCCTCGGGCGTTGTCCGAGCGCACGATCAACGTCGTCGGCACCCCGGCCGCGACCCGCACGTTCGGTGGGGTGTACGAGTCGGTGCGCGCCACGATCACGACCTGTTGCCCGGTCGAGGTCCGGGACACCGATCCCGCCGCGAGCGACCTACCGGCTGGATCCACCGGGTCCTCGCCGGAGCCGAACGACGTCGCGACCCGGCTGGCCGCGAGCGGTGACCCGATCAACTCCAACCCGCCGTTGAGGGTGTACATCCCCATGGACAGCACGACCAGGCCGGTGGCCAGCGCCAACCTGCCACGCCACACGGTGGCGGCGCGGCGGGCGAGGTAGCCGAGTACCGCGAACAACGGTGCGGTACCGAGCACGAACACCGCCATGACCGCTGCCCCGGCGCCGGGGGAGCCCGAGGCCAGCGCGAGTGCCTGCACCGACAGCGTCACTCCGCACGGCAGCAGCACCGATGCCACACCCAGCAACGCGGGGGCCAGCGCCGACCGGGACCGGGCCCGGTTGCGCACCGCCCGCCGCCACGACGCCGGCGGTTCGATCACCAACCGGCGGAACCCGGGAACACCGAGCTGCGCCAGCCCGAACCCGATGATGAGCGCGCCCGCGGCGAGCTGCAGCCCGCTCCGGGTGCCGACCGACAGTTGCACGACCGCGCCGAGTGCGCCCAGCAACGCGCCCAACGCGGCATGCGACACCAACTTGCCGACCAGGAACCCGCCGACGGGCACCAGGTCGTCGACCGCGGACCGGTCGTCCGAGGCGCCGGGCGCGGAGCGTGGGCCGCGGCTCCCGGCCGGCTCGGCGGCGGACATGGACGGTTCCGCACCCGCACGCATGCGGGTCAACAATCCGGCCAGCAGTCCGCCCTGCACGGCCGCACACGAGATCCCACCGGCGAACAGGCCGGTCAGCAACACAGCGAGAAGATCCACGAATGTGATCCCTTCCAGGATGAGGAGAGAGGCCTACTCATCGGCACCCGGCCGCGCCGGGTCCCGTGGTTGCCCGCACACCGCGGGCGTTGAAGGCGGTCTCTCCTACGTTCGTAGAACGCACAGCGTGGCGAACGGCGCCGGGAGCACGGGCGGCGCGGTCAGTGGGGTCGTGCGCCGATCGGTGGTGGGCGCGCGCCTGCCCGACCGCGGCCGCAGCACGGCCCAGGCGGCCGCCATCACCGCGACCAGCATCGCGATGCAGACCATGAGCGGCCCCTCATCGGCCGGTTCGAGCGGAATCGGAAGCCTGGCCGTCGGTGAGGTGGCGGTCAGTGCCGGCTCACGGCCGGAGGTCACGACAGCCGTCGTCTCCGCGTGATGCCCGTCGGTCGCCATGGGCACTGCGGACGGGGAGCCCATCGGCATGTCCGCGTGGCACATCGGAACGACGATCACGATGAGCGCCGCCACCAGGATCATGAGGGTCGCCCGGCGGGCACCGGCCGCGTATCCGGGCTGGCTCGACCTGGAGGACACGGTAGCGAGGGTATCGCTCCCACCGGCCGCGCCCGGATCCCGCTCCCGACGGGTGCGCACGGTCCGGCGTCACCCGGACTGTCTGGAGCGCTGATCGGACCTTGTCCACAGCGCGTCCACCAGGTGATCGACCGACACCGCGCGGCCCTCGGCGAGTGCCAGGACGGCCAGCACCGCCCGGCGCTTCGGTCCGCGCACGTCCACCGCGCGGAGATCACCACCTGGGCAGCCACGTGCGGCGAAGCCGCAAGCACCAAGATCGCGTACCAATCACGAACCGGCCGTGACCAGCAGCTCCGCACCGATCACCACGGCGCGGCCAGGACACCCAGGCTGACCAGCTACGATCCACAACGCACGCCCTCGTAGCTCAGGGGATAGAGCATCGGTTTCCTAAACCGTGCGTCGCAGGTTCGAATCCTGCCGGGGGCACCACGTCTGACCAGCAGTTTCAGCCTAGCTTGCTCGCTCGTCTCTCGCTCTGGGGGATGGGTTGGGGGATGAACGTCACCTACCCTCGATCTCGTGCCAGCCGCCAAGCGCCGCTCACGCGGGTCCATCGAGAGTCGCGAGGACCGGGTAAAGGGCCGGTTCCGGGCCGTGGTGTTCGTCGGCACCGATCCGCTCACGGGCAAGCCCCGCTACCTGCGCAAGTCCGCCGACACCTACGGCCAGGCCGAGGTCGAACTGACCAAGCTGCTCCGCCAGGTCGACGAGAAGAAGCATCCGCGCAGCGCGATCACCGTCGGCGCCTTGATCGACAAGTGGCTCGAGGTCACCGAGCTCGCAGACACCACGAGGCAGCGCTACGAGGGCCTGATCCGGCTCTACATCCGCCCGACGTTCGGTGCGCTCTCGGCGGGCAGGCTCGACGCCGAGGTGCTCGAACGCTTCTACGCGCGACTGCGCCGCTGCAACCAGCTCTGCTCCGGCTCGGCACGAGATCACGAGTGCCGCCCGCTCTCGGGCTCGACGGTCCGGCAGGTCCACTTCATCCTGCGCGCCGCCTACGAGCGAGGAGTGCGGTGGCGCTACCTCGGGATGAACGAGGTAGCTCTGGCCGAGCCTCCGGCGTTCGAACGCTCCGAGCCGGATCCACCCTCGGCCGAGGAGGTCGCCGCACTGCTCAACGACGCATGGCGCGACCCGGCCTGGGGGATGCTGCTCTGGTTGACCATGGTCTCGGGCTGCCGGCGAGGCGAGGTCTGCGCCCTGCGCTGGACCGACCTCGATCTGACCCGGGGCGTCATGACCGTCGAGCGCAGCTACTCCCAGACCGCGAACGGCACGAGGGAGAAGGCCACCAAGAGCCGACAGAAGCGCCGGGTAGCGATCGACGCGTACACCGTGGAGCTGCTCACGGCCTATCGCGGCCAGTGCGAGGCCGAATGCATCGCCCTGGAGACGAACCTGGCCCGCACCGCCTTCGTCTTCTCCGGCAGCCCCGACGGCTCCACAGCGCTGCTCCCCAGCACCGTGACCCAGCGATACCGCCGGCTCGCCATCCGGGCCGGGCTGCGCAGCACCCGCATCCACGCCCTCCGGCACTACTCGGCCACCGAGCTGCTGACCGCCGGCGTCGACCTGCGCACGGTCGCCGGGCGCCTCGGCCACGGTTCCGGCGGCGCGACGACCCTGCGGTTCTACTCGGCCTGGGTCGCCGAGGCCGACCACCGCGCGGCCAACGCCATCGGCGCCCTCATGCCCCGCCCGGACCCCACGAACAACCCGCCGCGCAATCCGTACGAGCAGCTGGCCGCCGAGCTGCGACGGTCCATCACCGCCGGCGAGCTGGCGCCTGGCGCGCCGCTCCCGACCTACGCCGAGCTGGCGAAGCAACACAGCGTCTCCGTCGGCACTGTCAACCGCGCTGTCGCGCTGCTCAGCGAGGCCGGGCTTGTCAGCACGGGGCGCGGCCGGCGAACGACGGTCGCGACGCGCAGCTGAGCACAAATACGTGCCGACAGGAAGGAGCTAACACTTCCGGAGTTGCGCGTCCGCAGCCCGTCCTCCGGTAGGGCACACTGACGAGGTGGGGAAGGTCAGCGTGGAGTTGCTCGACCGCCCGGTCTACGGCATGAGCCAGGCCGCGCGGCTGCTCAGGGTGCGCACCGACGGCCTCCGGCGCTGGATCGACGGCTACGAGCGGCAGGGCAAGGTCTATGCGCCCGTCATCCGCGAACGCCGAACGGGCGTCGACACCGTCACA
>JAJCYC010000166.1 GCA_029263115.1 Pseudonocardia sp.
CCGGAAGCCCTGCCCGTCCTCGACGAGGTGAACCGGCCCTACTTCGCGGCAGCCGTGCGGGGTGAGCTGATCTTCCAGCGCTGCTCGGGCGGGCACCCGTTCCTGTACCCCCGGATGGTCTGTCCGGTCTGCCATAGCGACCAGCTGAGCTGGGAGAAGGCCGCGGGAACCGGCGAGGTGGTCAGCTTCGCGCCGGTGCACCGACCGCCGTGGAACTCGTTCGGCCGCCCGCGTCCCTACCTGGTGGTGCTGGTCCGACTCGACGAGGGGCCCCAGTTGATGGCCACCCTGGAAGGCGTCCCCGTCGACGATGCCCGGATCGGGCAGCGCGTGCGCGCCGCTTTCGAGCCGGTGTCCGACGAGATCGCGCTGGTCCGTTTCCTGCCTGCCTGAGCAACAGTCCCGCGAGACCGATGAACGCACCCTCTCCGACGTTGGAGGTAGTACATCCATGACACAGTCCATGCCCGCTCCACTCGAGATCACGGGCACAGGTCGCCTTGACGGCAAGGTCGCGATCGTCACCGGTGCCGCCGGCGCCGGTATCGGCCAGGCGGTGGCCCGCCGCTACGCGATCGAGGGCGCCAAGGTGGTCGTCACCGACGCCCACCCCGAACGCCCGCTCAAGCTGGCCAAGCAGATCGAGGCCGAGTACGGCGTCGAGACCATCGGCATGTCGGTCGACGTCCGCAAGGGCGACCAGATCGAGGCCATGGTCGCGGCCGCGCTGGACCGGTGGGGCCGGATCGACGCCCTGCACAACAACGTCGGGATCAACAAGCTCGCCCCGATCTGGGAGATGGACGACGAGACCTGGGACTTCGTGCAGGACATCTGCCTCAAGGCGGCGTTCCGCACCCTGCGCGCGGTCCTTCCCACGATGATCGCGCAGGGCTCGGGCGCCGTGGTGAACATGGCGTCGGTGGCCGGTTACATCGGCTCAGCACTCGGCGAGTCGGCCTACTGCTCGGCCAAGGCCGGGGTGATGGGACTGACGCGTTCCGCGGCGGCTGAACTGGGTCCCAAGGGAGTGCGGGTCAATGCCATTGCACCCGGTCTGATCTGGAACCCGTTCCTCGAGCACATCTATCCCCCGGGCGAGCTGCAGAAGTTGGTCGAGCCGGCCGCGCTGGGCCGTGCCGGGCAGCCGGAGGAAGTCGCGGCGCTGTCGCTGTTCCTGGTGTCGGAGGAATCCCGCTACATCACCGGTGAGGTGCACACCATCTCCGGTGGTATGTACTACAAGGCATGACCACCTACGGCGTGTCGGTGCTCGCGGCCGACCTGAAAACGACATTGTCGACCGCCACGGCGGTCGACGAGGCCGGCTTCGACGCCGCCTGGACCTCGGAGTTCTACTCCCGGTCGGGGACCATCTCGATGGCCGGCATGGCCGGCTGCACCACCCGCTGCCGGCTCGGCTCCTCGATCATCTACGGGGTGGGGCGCTCACCGTTGGTGCTGGCCGCCGAGGCCCGGGACCTCGACGAGCTGTCCGGTGGCCGGGTCGTGCTCGGCCTGGGCAACGGCACCCGGCGGATGATGAGCGACTGGCACGGGGTGGCGGACAACTCCGCGCCCGCGGTGCGGATGGAGGAGCTCGTCACGCTGGTCCGAAGGATCTGGCGGCTGCACGAGGGACCGGTCCAGCACGAGGGCCGGTTCTACCGGATGAACCTGGTACCCACGGACAAGCCCGCTCCGCCGGGACGTGACATCCCGATCGTCACCGCGGGCGTGTTGCCTCGAATGTGCGAGGTGGCCGGCCGGGTCTCGGACGGGCTTGCCGGCCACCCGCTGTTCACCACGACATACGTCGAGGAGGTCGTCCGCCCGGCCATCGCCAAGGGAGCCGAGCGGACCGGTCGCAACCCGGCCGACGTGGAGCTGATCTCCATGGTGATGTGCTCGATCAACGACGATGTCGAGGTGGCCCGCCGCGAGGTGGCCCAGCAGATCGCCTTCTACTCGTCGGTCAAGAGCTACGAGCACCTGCTGGAGGTCAACGGCTTCGCCAAGGAAGGTGAGGCGATCCGGGAGGCCTTCGGCCGGCGCGACCTGCCGGCGATGTTCGACGCGGTGTCCGACGACATGATCGACGCCATGGGTGTCGCCGGTACCGCCGACGACGTCCGGGCCGGTCTGCGGCGCTACGAGGGCGTGCTCGACCACGTGATGCTCTACTCGCCGTCGATCATGATCCCGGCGGAGCGGGTGCAGGAGAACCAACGGACGTTGATCGCCGAGTGCAACCCCGGTCGGCTCGGCGCGGCACAGGAAGCGAGTATCGATGGCTGACGAATCCCTGATCGGCAAGGACCTGGGCACGATGACGTTCCCGGTCGACCGGTCGAAGGTGCGCGAGTTCGCTCGCTCGCTGGGCGACCGCGACCCGATCTACACCGACGTGGAGGTGGCCAGGGCGGCCGGCTTCACCAACATCCCGGCCCCGCCGACGTTCGTGGTGTCCTCCGCGCACTGGCGCGAGGAGGACAACATGATCGAGTCGCTGGAGCTGGACCTGCGGCGGGTGTTGCACGGCGAGGCCGGCTGGGAGTACTTCGCGCCGATCGTGGTCGGCGACGAACTCACCGCCACCAGGCGGGTGTCCGATGTCGTGAAGCGGGACGGCAAACGCGGCGGCACGATGACCATGGTCTCGATCCAGACCGAGTACACCAACCAGCGCGGCGAGCTCGCTGTCCGCCACACCGATGTGATCGTCGAGACCGGAGGCTGAGCGATGAGCGCAAGTACCGCACTGCCCGTCGAGCCGCTGACGCTGGCCGTCGGTGACGAGATGACCACCTCGGAGTTCGGGCCGATGACCCGGTCGCACTTCGTCCGGTACGCCGGAGCGGGGGGTGATTTCAATCCGATCCACCACGACGAGGGTTTCGCCACCTCGGCCGGGATGCCGACGGTGTTCGGAATGGGTCTGCTGCACGGTGGGCTGCTCGGACAGCGGCTCGCGCAGTGGGTCGGGCCGGCACACGTGCGGGCTTACCGGATCCGGTTCACCGGACAGGTATGGCCGGACGACGTCCTCACCTTCACCGGCAGGGTCGAGAACATCCGTGAGGAGGGCGGTGAGAAGCTGGCCGACCTCTCGCTGGCGGTCATCCGTCAGACCGGCGACCCCGCGATCAAGGCCACTGCGGTCGCCCGGGTCGGTTAGCTGTCCTGGTCGCCCCCGCGTGCGGTTTCGGCGGGGGCGAGCGGGGTTCCGGGTTGCCGCACGGCCCCGACCCGGAACCCCGGACCGGCTCAGCTCCCGGTGAACTTCGCGGGCCGGCGCTCCAGGAAAGCCGCCACACCCTCGGCGAAGTCGGCGGTGGTGGCGAGTGAGTGCACCAACCTGCCTTCCAGCTCGAGCTGCTCGACCAGGCTGTGCCGCTCCCCGCTGTTGAACGCCGCCTTGATCGACGCGTAGGCCTTGCTCGGGCCGGCCGCCAATCGGGTGGCCAGCTCCGAGGTGGCGTCCATCAGCTCCGCGTCCGGCACGTTCCGGTGGGCGATACCCCAGTCGACCGCGCGCCGGGCCGTCACCGGCTCGCCGAGCATGGCGACCTCGGTGGCCCGCTGCCGCCCGATCAGCCCGGGGAGCATGTGGGTGCCGCCGCTGTCGGGGTTGAGCCCGAGTGCGACGAATGCCAGGCGCAGGAACGCCGAGTCGGCCATCAGCATGAAGTCGCCGGCCATCGCCAGGCCGAAACCGAAGCCGACGGCCGGGCCGTTCACCGCTGTGATCACCGGTAGCGGCAACGTGCGCAGCCGCAGGATGGTGGGTGCGAAGTCACGCTGATGCATGCCGTATAGGTCGGGATCTCCGCTGGGCGTGCGGTCGAAGCCGTCCCGCAGGTCCACCCCGGAACAGAAGGCGTTCCCGGCCCCGGTGAGCACCACGCACCGCACCGCCGGATCGTGTTCGGCGTGGTGCAGCGCCTCGGTCATCTGCGCGCCGACGGCGGCGTTCCAGGCGTTTCGCCGATCGGGACGGTTGATCCGCAGCCAACACACGCCGTCGCGGATGTCGGTGGTCAGCTCGCTCACGAAACCTCCAGGGGCGCGGTGTGGGTGAGCAACGACTCGACCAGCTCGTCACAACGGTGCGGATCGATCCGGAAGCTCGGCGGGTAGACGATCACGTGGTCGAGCAGGCCGTCGTAACGGGCCAGCTGGTCGGCCACCTGTGCGGGAGTGCCGGCCACCGCCAGCGCGTCGATCATCTCGTCCGGCACGGCCTTGATCATGGCCTCGTGGTCGCCGCTGGCAAAGGCCTCCCGGATCGAGGTCGCGGCCGCGCCGAACCCCTCGCGCTCCAGGACGGTGCCGTAGGCCTTCGGCGCGCAGTAGAAGGCCAGCTGGCCGGCAACCTCACGGCGCGCCTGCTCCTCGTCGTCGGCGACCGCGCAGATCACCACCCCGCACACCGCCACGTCACCCGGATCCCGGCCGGCCTTCGCCGCGCCGGTGGCGATCGCCGGGCGGACCACCTCGTCGAAGTAGGTCGCCGCGAACAGCGGGTGCCCCAGGAATCCGTCGGCCACCCGGCCGGCGACCTCGATCATCCGCGAGTTCACTCCGGCGGTGTAGACCGGGACGTCGGTCCGGGTCGGCGCGGCGACCTCCGCGGTCGGCACCAGGTCCAGGTGGTAGAAGCGCCCGTCGTGGCGCACCGGTGCCTCGTGCAGCCGCCACAGCTTCCGCAGCAGCGGCACCAGCTCCTCCATCCGGGATGCCGGCCCCTCCGGGTCGACCCCGTGCCAGTCGCGCATCATCTTCCGGGTACCGGTGCCCAAACCGAGCACCAGCCGGCCACCGGCCACCTCGTCCAGGCTGCGGGCTTCGGTGGCGATGGTCAGCGGTGAACGCCCGACGCCGTACGCGATCGAACTGCCCACCCGTGCGGTGGAGGTCTCGGTGGCCACCCGGGCCAGGGTGACGATGGCGGAGCGGGTGTAGAACTCCGGCGACCAGACCGCCTCGAACCCACCGCGTTCGGCTCGGGCGGCGGCCTGGGCGATCTGTTCTACGCCGCCCCGCAGGACCGTGATGCCACGGGTCGCCCGGCCGCCGCTCACGGCCGCGTTCCGGTGGTACCGACAGGCTCATCGGTCGTGACGATGCTTCGGCGCGTCCGCTCGGTCGGGCGGGGGACGCCCTGGGCCGCCGAGGCCCGGACGGTGGATGTGGACACCTGTGCTCCCTTCATGTCGTACTGCCGGTGGATCGGCCCGAACGCCCAGGTCAGCTGTCAGGGCTCACGTGCCGAGCGCGACCACCTCGTCGAACCCCTCCACCATGCAGGTCCGGTACAGCTCGTAGTCGGTGATGGCATCTGGGTCGACGTTGAACCCGAGGCAGCACATACCGTCGTAGGAGATCATCGCGACCATCGCCGCCACCCCCGGGCGCGGCCCGATCGGGTAGATTCGCAGCACCTTGGCGCCGGCCACGTACACCGGGTGGCCCAGGCCGGGCACGTTCGAGGCCTGGACGTCGGTGAACTTCGTCAGGTTTCCGGTGAGCTCGGTGAGCGCGGCGGACGGCAACCGACTCAGGACCGGGGCCAGTAGCTCGAGGAAGCCGATCGCCGGCTCGTCGCGCGCGGTCCGGATGAAGTCCCGGATGATGCGGATCCGCTCGGCCGGATCGGCCACGCCCACCGGCGCAGGGAAACGCGCGCCGGCGAACCGGTTACCGCCGAGGTGGTCGTCGTCGGAGCGGATGCTGATCGGGATCGCCATCGGGATCTCGTCCACGTGCACCCCGACGTGCTCGTGGTAGCGACGGAATCCGCCGAGTATGCCGGCCAGGAAGGCGTCGTTCACGGAACCGCCCGCCGCCTTGCCCGCCTTCTTGAGGTCCACCAGCGCAACGTCGTGTACCAGCAGTCGGTATCCGAAGCCACCGCCACGCAGCGCCGGCGAACGTTCCACCGCCGGTGGGGCGAGCATCCGGCGCAGCGACAACCCGAAGCGGACCGCCCGGTCCGCGGTGCCCAGCGGGTCACGGAGCGTGCGACCGACCATGCCCAGGGCTTCCCCGCCCTGGCGGACGAACTCGCCGGGAGCGCCCATGATGCCGTCGCGCAACTGATCGGCGGCCAGCCGCATGGGACCCACCGGCTCCTCGGAGCTCGGTGGGGCCATCGGAGTGTAGGTGCCCGGGTTCGGGGTGCGGCTGTGCGCCATGTCGAGCAGCTGGATCATGCCGAGGCCGTCGGACATGGCGTGGTGCAGCTTGAGCAGGTAGGCCGCTCGGCCATTCTCCAGGCCGCTGACCAGGGTCGCCTCCCAAGGAGGACGGTTCTCGTCCAGCGGTCGGGCGGTGAGCCTGGCGGCGAGCTCCAGGAGCTGGTCCCAGGAACCCGGCGCGGGCAGCGCGATTCGTTGCAGGTGGTAGCCCAGCTCGAAATGCGGGTCCGGCACCCACAGCGGGCTGTTCACCGGCACGGCCGGCTCGACCACCCGCTCACGCAGGCGGGGAATCATCACCGTGGCCCGGTCGTGCGCGTTGCGGAACCGCTCCCAGACAGGCTCGGTCTCCAGGATCTCCAGCAGCATCCCACTCGAACGCGTCCGCAGGTCGCCCTCGGCGCGCCACATCACCGACTCCCAGGCGCTCATCTGCGCCGGGCCGCCCCAGCCCAGGCCGGCGTTGGGGCCCCGACCCGTCCCGCCGTCAACCGCTGCCATGTCCGCTCCGTCCGTCATCATGCTGTGCATCAGATTCGATGGATTCGTCGGACCTGACGGTCCGCAACCGGTCCACCGAGGAGGTCACCTCGAGGATCAGCCGGGCAACCGCCTCCGGATCGTCGGGCATCGGCACATGGCCGACTCCTTCCAGCCACACCAGTTCCGCGCTCGGAATCCGGTCGACCATGGGCTGCCCGTGGTGGGCGAACGGGATCACCCGGTCGCGCCGGGGCCACACCACCCGGACCGGGCAGCCGGGGTCGGGCAGCGGCTGCATACCGCCCTTGCTCAGAACCTGCAGCAGCGGGCGCACCACAGAGGAACTGCGCAGCGCCCGGATGTCCGCGATCAGCTCGATCGGGTCGACCCGCTCGGGGTGCTCGAACTGCGACCATGCCAGCAGCCGCCGACCCCGCGATGTCCACGCGAGCTTCTCGGCCCGCTCGCCGAGGGCCTCCATGGCGCGCAGGCTGGCGCGCATGCCAGCGATCATGACGGCCATCCGTCGGTTGGAACGCCAGCCTCCGCCGGGGGAGAACACCACCACCGAGCGGGCCCGTCCGCGCCTGGCCAGCTCGAGCGAGATCCAGCCGCCGAGGGAGTTTCCGGCTACGTGCACCTTGTCCAGCCCGAGCCGGTCGAGTTCGGCGACGACACCGTCCACCAGGGCCTCCACCGACGCTTCGACGCCCTCACCCAGCGCGGCCGCGCCGCTGTGCCCGAGCAGCGTCGGTGCGATCACGTCATGATGTTGTTCCAGCATCGGCAGCACCGGCCTCCAGGTGCGCCAGGTGACGCTGAGCCCGTGCAGCAGCAGCAGCGGCGTGCCGGAGCCGCCGCGGTGGCCCTCGGTGTCGGGGGGGATGTGTTCGGTCGGCAGCGGTCCGGTCACCGCCGCGTCGGGCTCGGCCCCAGCGGTGCGGGCCCGCGACCGGGCCACCACCGCGACACCGACCGCACCGAGGGCCACCGCGCCAACGCCCGACACGACCGCCCGACGGCGGATGACGGCGGCCTGTTGGCGAGCCTTCACCAGCCGTCCCCGTGGATCTCGTGTCCCGGCGTGATCTTCAACAGCCCCCGGTAGGCATCCTCCGCGGTGCCTCCCTTGTTCACCACACCGTCCACCTCGGCCGCGATCGGCATCTCGACTCCGAGCCGGGCGGCCATCTCCATCACCACGGTGACCGCTTTGACGCCCTCGGCGACCTGGTTCATCCCGTCGAGTACCTCCTGGATGGTCTTGCCCCGTCCCAGTTCTTCGCCGACCCGACGGTTGCGGCTGGCCGGACTGGTGCAGGTGACCACCAGATCGCCGGTGCCGGCGAGGCCCGCGAACGTCTGCGGGTCGCCGCCGAGCGCCTCGCCGAACTTGCTCATCTCCCGGACCGCCCGGGTGATGACCATCGCCTTGGTGTTGTAGCCGGTACCGATGCCGTCACCCATTCCGGCGGCGATCGCGAAGACGTTCTTCAAAGCGCCGGCCACCTCCACCCCGAGTACGTCGGTGGTGGAGTAGATGCGGAAGCGCTCGGTGCGGAACAGCTCGGCCAGCTTGTGCGCCGAGTTCTGGTCGGGCATCGCGATGGTGGCGGCGGCGGCGTATCCGGCGACCACCTCGGAGGCGATGTTGGGTCCGGCCAGTACCCCGGCCGGGTGGCCGGGCAGCACCTCGGCGACGATTTCGGTCATCCGGTAGTCGGTGCTCAGCTCCAGGCCCTTGACCAGGCTGACCACCGGGATCCACGGTCGGACGTGCAACGCGGCCTGTTCCAGAGCCTCCCGGAACCCGTGCGAGGGGACCCCCATGATCAGTACGTCGGCGTCGGCGACGGCCTGCTCCATGTCGGCGGTGGCACGCAGGGTCTTGGCCAGTTCGATGTCGCCGAGGTACCGGGAGTTGCGGTGGTTGGCGTCCACGTCGACGGCAACCTCGGGCGAGCGCGCCCACAATGTGGTCGGCGCGCTGTCCGCCACGATCGAGGCAACCGCGGTGCCCCACGATCCGGCGCCGAGCACTGCGACCTTCGGTTGCCTGCGCCGGCTCACGCCACCACCCCTGACAATCTTGTGAACGGCGGTGGCGTCGGTCGGATCAAGGGGCCACGCTGCGCGTTCTGAACGTCACAGGGACAGTAATGTACTGAACAAGACCCGGCCAACATGGCATGCGCGTCAGCCGGTGATGCGGCGCCGGTCCGAGCGTTGCCCATCGAATCGGGCACCTTGGCGTCGAGCTGCTCGTCGGCGGTGCGCTCGCCTTTGTCGGGGTCCTGGTGTGCACTAGGTTGGAGCGGACTAACTGGACGTTCCCACGCTGCGAGGCACCCAATGACGTCGTCCGCCCTCATCCGCCCCGAGGACCGTTACAGCGCCGAGAAGGTCGCCGGGTACCGCGCCGCCGGCCACTGGAAAGGCGGGTCGCTCGCCGGCTCGGTCGACCACTGGGTTGGCGTGCAACCCCACGCGGTGGCGACCTCGGACGGCTACGCCACGCTCACCTGGGCGCAGCTGCAGGGCCGGTCCTACCGGCTGGCCGCCAAGCTCCGTGAGCTGGGCATCGAGTCCGGCGACCGGGTGCAGATGCAGCTGCCCAGCTGGAACGAGTTCGTCGTGGTCTACCTGGCGCTGGCCCGGATCGGCGCGGTGCTGGTGCCCACCATGCCGATCTACCGCTGGGACGAGGTCACCTACGCGATCAACCACGCGGAGGCCAAGATCTCGGTGGTATGCGGGGAGGACCGCAAGTTCGACTACCTGGCCATGGTGCGCGACATCCGGGAGAACTGCCCCACCCTGACGCACGTGATCACCGTCCGGGTGGACGAGGCAGGGGAGGGCGAGTCCAGGTTCGAGGACCTGATCGCCGGTGACGACGTACCGGGCGAGGACGTGCTCGGTCCGGTGCCCGGCGCGGACGCGCCGCACTGCATCATCTACACCTCGGGAACCGAGTCGCGGCCGAAGGGCTGCTACCACACGTTCAACACGGTGTCGTTCACCGTGCACGGCCTGGCCGGCGAGATCCTGGGCATGGGGCCGGGTACCACAATGTTCATGCCGTCGCCGGTCACCCATGCCACCGGGTTGGCGATGGGAGTCACCGCCCCGCTGGTGCTCGGCGCGGGTACCCACCTGATGGATGCCTGGGACGCGAAGGCGGCCCTGGTCCGGATCCAGGAGCACGACTGCACCTTCGCCATGGGCGCCACCCCGTTCGTCCGGATGGCGCTGGACGGCTACGACGTCGATGAGCACGACATCTCCTGCCTCAAGACGTTCCTCAGCGCCGGCGCGCCGATCCCGGAGTCGCTGCTCACCGACTGGCAGAAGGCATTCCCGGAGTGTGCGCTGCTACCGGTGTACGGGCGCAGCGAGGGTCTGGTGGTCACCGCGTGCCGGTTGGACGACCCGGCGGAGAAGATCCTCGGCTCGGACGGCAGGGCCAACCCGGGTGTGGTGCTGGAGATCCGCGGCGAGGACGGCGCGGTGGTCGCCGCCGGCGAAGAGGGCGAGATCTGCCACGGCGGGCCCGGGCTGATGCTCGGCTACTGGCGCGACCCGGAGCGCACCGCCGAGGCGATCGACGACCAGGGTGTGTCCCGGTCCGGCGATCTCGGCCGGGTCGACACCGACGGCTACATGCGGGTCACCGGCCGGATCAAGGATCTGATCATCCGCGGTGGCACGAACATCTCGGCACGGGAGGTGGAGGAGCACCTGCTCACCCATCCGAAGGTGGCGAACGTCGCGGTGGTCGGCATGCCGGACCGGGTGCTCGGCGAGCGGGCCTGCGCGTTCGTCGTGGCGAAGAACGCCGATGCGCCGACGTTCGAGGAACTCACCGGTTACCTGCGAAACGAGCGCAAGATCGCGGTGATCAAGTTGCCGGAGCGGCTGGAGATCATCGACGAACTGCCGATGACCGCCACCGGCAAGATCCAGAAGTTCGTCCTCCGGGACAAGCTGGCCAGCGAGACCACTGATTGATCTTCCGGGTGGACACCGCCGGACCGCCCACCCGGATCGGGTCGCCGAGCTGCGCGTAGCCGGGCCGCATGCCGGCGCCGGCATGAAGACTCGCGGGCGGGAGCGTCGTGCCCGCAGCGATCAGGAGACACGCTCCAGTGTCCCGTAAGCGCGCTGTCTTGGGTCTTGGTCGATCGTTGGGCCTTGGTGAGGTTGGTGTCCGCGTTCTTGGTCCATACGAACGGTTCGCAGCGGTCGTTGCAGCCGTCGATGAATCTGCCGATGGTGTCGATGAGTTCGCGCACTGAGGTGTAGTTGCCTCGGTGGATGGCTTGTCGGGTGATGATTCCGAAGAAGATCTCCACCATGGTCAGCCACGACCCGGAGGTCGGGGTGAAGTGGATGGTGCTCCTCGGGTTGCGCACCTTGCCGGTGGCCACCTCCAGGGCGGCGAATCAGGTAGAGCCCGACGACGTCGCGGACCTTCGCCTAGTACTCCAGCCGTAGATTGTGATCTACCTCCGGCGTGGCGGTCCCCGATGTAGGGCGGCCACCGCGGATCATCGTCGGTTGTGTCGACTTCAGATGATCAAGCGGTGGCCGTGGGTCACAGCGTAGGGCCTGCGCG
>JAJCYC010000167.1 GCA_029263115.1 Pseudonocardia sp.
CACGGTCTCCTTGGGGTCCCAGCCCCAGAACCGGCCCCAGGCCGCCTCGGCCCAGATCGCGCCGGTCATGATGGCGAAGGTCCAGATCGGGAAGGCGATCACCGTGGTGCGGTAGGCCACCCGGTCCAGCGTCTCGCGCGACGGCAGCGACCCGGCGCCGCGACGGACCAGGAACAGCGCGCTGGCCACGCCCGCGACCAGCAGCAACCCGCTGGCGATGGTGGCGGCGCTGACGTGTACGGCCAACCAGTACGAGCGCAGCGCCGGCATCACCGGGGCCGCCTCGGTGTACAGCACGGTGCCGGCCAGGAAGAGCAGCACCACCACCGGCAGCAGCACGAACGCCCCGACGCGGCGCAATTCCGCCGACCGCTGCGCCCGCGACGAGCGATGCAGCACCACCAGCCAGGACACCACGGCCATCGCGCAGATCGCCGAGGTGAACTCGTACATGTTGCCCCACGGCCAGCGGGACGTCGCCGCCCCGCGCAGCACCAGCGACGCCACGTGCAGCCCCGCGCCGAGCACCGTGAGCGCCACGGCCGTACGGCCCAGCCGCTCGGCCGGCGAGCGCCGCGACCGTCCGGTGTCCTCCACCGCGCCCGGCAGGTCCGGCAGGTCCACCGTGCCCGGGCGGCCGACACCCGCCGGCACCGCGGCCCGCTCACCGGCCGCCGAGGGCACCCGCACCCGCGCGTACTCGCCGAGGTGCACCATCATGGCCACCAGGTAGATCACCAGCGCCGCGCGGAACGCGTAGTCACTGAAGATCGCCAAGCTCTCGTTCACGACGGTCGTCACCGGCATCGGCCCGACGCCTCCTCCCGCTGCCCGTCCGGCAGCAAATCGCCCCGCAGGCGGGTGAACTCCTCGCCGTAGCCGGCCTGGTCGGTACGGGCCAGACCGCCGATCTCCACCACCGTACGGCCCGGCTCGGCGGCCGGTCGCAACCGCACCCAGAACCGGCGCCGCTTGATCGTCAGCGAGGTACCCAGGCCGGCCAGCACCAGCACCGCGAACGTCAGCACCCAGCCCTGCGCCGGGTCGTGCGACACCTGCAGCGACACCCACTGGGTGAGGTCGGAGAACCGCACCCGGGTGCCGTCAGGCAGGGTCAGCTCCTCACCGGGGCCCAGGTTCGCCCTGGCCTGTCTGGTGAGCACCCCCGCGCTCACCTGCCGCCGGTCGACCTCGAAGATCGACTGGCCGCGCCCGTCGTCCAGCCCCAGGTCGCCCTGGTAGACGTCCACCGCCACCTCGGGGTCCAGCGGCGCGGGGAACACCGAGGTGATCAACTTCCCGCCGGAGGTGGTCGGCGCGAGCAGCCCGGTGACCGCGACCTGGCTGCGCCGCCGCTGCGCCTCGTCGACCAGCCCCGGCCGGTCGAACTTGGTGGCCCCCTCGGACAGCAGCGTGTTCGGGTCGGCCAGCCGCCACTGCGTGGTGACGCTGCGCTGCTCGCCGCCGGGGAACGTGACGGTGAACTCCGGCGCGTAGCCGTGCCCGAGCAGGTACACCCGGTCACCGGCCAGCCGCAGCGGGGAGTTCACCTCCAGCTGGAAGGGCCGCCAGGGACCGTCCGGGCCGGCGGCCAGGTCGTCGCCGGCCTGGTAGCCGATGCCGGCCCGGAACGAGTCCGGGGCCCCGCTGGGCAGGTAGGTGGCGTCGAAGGTGTCGACCTTGACACAGAACGGGTTGAGCGAGGTGCCGTCCACCCGCAGGCCGGCGTTGAAGGAGTCGTAGCCGAGGATGCCGGTGTTGCAGAACTGGTTGCCGCCGGTCAGCACGATGACCTGGCCCTCGTAGCCGAACAGCTTGCCGACCGCGATCCCGACCAGCAGCCCGACCAGGGCCAGGTGGAACACCAGGTTGCCGGCCTCGCGCAGGTAGCCCTTCTCCGCCGAGACCGTCCAGCCGCCGGATCCGGGAGGATCGGCGGTCCGGGCCGGCGCTTCCTCCCGGACCACCACCCGCCACCCGCGCAACCGGCGTCGCACGTCGGCGAGGACCTCCTCCGGGCCGACCGTCACGGTGCCGGCCGCGTGGTGCGGCATCCGGGCCAGGTTGCGCGGGGTGTCCACCGGCCTGGCGCGGCAGGCCCGGGCGTAGTCCAGCGTGCGCGGCCCCAGACAGCCGATCAGCGAGACGAACAGCAACAGGTACACCGCGGCGAACCAGGGGCTGGCGAACACCTCGAAGAGGTCGGCCCGGTCCAGCCAAGGACCCAGCCGCGGATAGCTGGCTAGGTACTCGTCCACCTTGGCCGGGTTCAGCGACCGCTGCGGTAGCAGTGCACCGGGCAAGGCGGCCACCGCGAGCAGGAACAGCAGCACCAGGGCGGTGCGCATGCTGGTCAGTCCGCGCCAGGTGTTGCGCAGCAGCGCCAGCACGGTGCGGCGACGCGGCGTCGGCGGGTGCCCCGGGGGCGCCGGCGGATGGATGGTCAGCGACACAGTGCGTCCGAGGGTAGGCGAGCAGGCCGTCCACCGGCACGCGACCCCGCTCAGCGGCACGATCAACTGGCTCGCCCGCTTCGTGCCGTGAGCGCGCGCCCGGCGGGTCAGATCGGCGGGACGTAGCCGGCGATCGAGACCTGCAGGCCGGCGATCATCGCCCCCCACACGCCGGTGACCAGCAGCAGCCCGACGACGACGAGCAACGCACCACCGCACACCTGCACCGCCCGCAGGTGCCGGCGCAGCCAGGTCAGCGCCCGCACCGCCCCGGAGGCACCCACCGCGAGCAGCACGAACGGCAACCCGAGCCCGGCACAGTAGGCCAGGGTGAGCAGCACGCCGCGGGCCGAACCGCCACCGGTCCCGGCAGCGACCGCCACCACGCCGGCCAGCGTCGGGCCGATGCACGGCACCCAGCCCAGACCGAACACCGCGCCCAGCAACGGGGCGCCGAGCAACCCGGCCCGGGGCACCAGGCGCGGGCGGCGCTCCCGGGACAGCGCCGGGATCAGCCCGACGAACGCCAGCCCCATCACGATGGTCACCACGCCACCGATTCGCTGCAACAGCAGCTCGTTGCGGGTCAACGCGTCGGCCACACTGACCACCCCGACCAGGATGGTGCCGAACACGCAGGTGAAGCCGAGCACGAACAGCGCCGCCGCGCCCGCCGCACGCCATCGGCCGGCGGCCGGCGGCTCGTCCGGGCGGGCCGCCGGGGCGTCCGCGCCGACCAGCCCGGCCAGGTAGGCCAGGTAGCCCGGCACCAGCGGAACCACGCAAGGCGAGGCGAAGCTGACCACCCCGGCGGCCACCGCGACCCCGGCCGCGAGCAGCAGCGGGCCGGTGGTGGTCAGGGTGGTGGCCGGATCGGCCTCGGCGAGCAGCACAGTGCCCCGAGGGTATGCGAGCCCGGACGCGGAGGCACCGCCGCATTCGACGAGCGCCGGTGGTAACGACGACGGCGGCGCGTCGATGTACCGGACATACAGAGCGGTCCGTCCCGGGGTGGGTCGGGTCCCGGGTGCCCGTGACCGCTCTGCCGATCACTGGGGAGTCGATGGGTACGCCGTGGTGGGAGATGGGATCCCTGTACCGGCCCGACCGGTCCAGCTGGGTCGGCGCGCTGCGGGACGCGGCGCTGGTCGCGGTGGCGGCCACGGCGGTGATCGGGCTGACCCGCACCGGATGGGCGCGCTGGACCCTCGAGCATCCGGAGATGTCACTGCTGCTGGCCCTGGTGTCCGCCGCGCTGGCGATGGCCACCGCGGTGCTGTGGAGTGTGGTCCGCCGGCTCACTGCGAGCGCCCGGGCCGGCTGGGTCACCGCCGCGCTGATCACCTATGCCCTGGTGGCCATCCCGGCGACGATGGTCGGGTCGGTGCTGGAGGTCGGGCGCGGCATGACCGGGGCGGTCCGGTTGATCGCCCACCTGGTGGTCGCGGTGATGCTGCTGGCCGCCGGACTCGGTTGGCCCGGCAGCGGCCGGCGCACCGGGTTGCGGTCGTTCGGTCTCGGTCTGGCGGCGGTCACGGCCGCCGCCGTGCTCGGGGCGGTGTTCCCGGCCCAGGCGGTGGCGTTCGCCGGGTTCGAGCCGTTGCGGGTCGGACTGGTGGCCACGCTGGTCCTCGCGGGTGTCGCCATCGTCTGGCGGGCGATCACGCTCGGGACGGGTCCGGGGGTGCGCACCGGGCTGGGCATCGTGCTGCTGGCTCTCGCGCACGGCTACCGGATCGGCACCGAGGCGGCGCAATCCTCGGCTCTGCCCGGGCTGACGTTCTCCACGTTGCGGGTACTCGCCCTGCTGCTCATGGTGATCGGGGTGATCCAGATGGCGCGGGCGGCGTTGCACGGCTTCGGGCAGGCCCGCGGCGAACGCGAACAGCAGTTGCGGATGGCCGAGCTGGATCTGGCCCGCCGGGCCGAGCTGGATCTCGAACTACGGGTCCGGGTCGCCGAGCTGGTGACGACCGCCGAGAAACTGGACGCCACGCCGGACCCGGACGAGCGGGCGGCGCGCCGGGCGGAGCTGAACGCCGAGCTGCGCCGGTTGGACAAACTGCTCGACATGCACCAGGTCCAGAACCGGATCGAGATTCCGGAGACGCTGACCGTCAGCGCGGAACCACTGCCTCGACCGGATCCGGCTGCAGAGCCAGAACTTCGGTGAACCCGTCGCGCAGGCACTCCAGGAACAGCTCGGGCCGGGTGATCGAGGCCGGGTCGAGGTTGACCCCCACACAACCGACGTCACCCTGCCCGACCATCGTGATCATCGCCGGGCACCCGGGCAGCGGCGCGAACGGGTAGATCCGGCGTACCCGCGCGCCGGCGAGGTAGCGCTCGCCCCTCGGCCCGGGGAGGTAGCTGGCCTGCAGGTCGTTGGCGGCGGTCATCGGGCCGATCAGCCGGGCGATCACCGGTCCGGGCAGCCGCCCCAGCGCGGGCGAGATCAGCCCGAGGGTGTCGATCGCCGGCTCACCCCGACCGGCGAGGACGAGCTCGCGGACCGCCCGCACCCGCAGGGCCGGGTCGGCGATACCGACCGGGCCGGCGAACCGCACCCCGGCGATCCGGTTGCCCCCACCCGGGTCGCCGGGCCGGCGCAGGGAGACCGGCACGGCCATCGGGATCGCGTCGACCTCGGCGCCGAGTGCGCCGTGGTAGAGCCGGTAGCCGCCGAGCAGCGCGGCCAGGTAGGCATCGTTGAGGGTTCCTCGGGCGACCCTGGCCGCCGCCCGGAACTGGGCGAGCGGCACGTCGAGCGTGCCGAACCGCCACGGCAGGCCGCGCCCGGCCAGCAACGGGGAACGGCCCGCCTCGATCGGGCCCAGGGTGCGGCGCAGCGAACCTCCGAACCGGGCCGCCGAGCTCAGCCAGCCGACCGGGTCGCCCGCGGCGCGCAGCGAGCCCATCCCGACCGCCTCGACCGTGCCGGCCACCGAGGCGGCGTCCCGGCGGAACTGGCCGATGAGGGCCCCGATCCCGGTGGTGATCGGGGCCGGGACCGGCGGCGCGGGCGGCTCGGCGGGTCCGGCCGGTTCGGCCGTGCCGGTGTGCATCCGTTCGAGCAGTTGCGCGGCACCGAGGCCGTCGGTCATCGCGTGGTGCATCTTCAGCAGGTACGCGGCCTCGCCGCCGGGCAGGCCCTCGACCAGCATCGCCGCCCACGGCGGGTGGGCCCGGGGGAACGGACGCAGCACCCAGCGGGCGGCCAGTTCCAGCAGCTCCGACCAGCCGCCGGACACCTGGAGCCGGCGCAGGCGCTCGGTCAGCTCGAAGTCCGGGTCCGCGCTCCAGTTGGGCGCGCCCAGGCCCAGCGGCGGCTCCACCACCCGCTGACGCAGCCGTGGCAGCGCCCGCACCGCGCGGTCGTGCACGTCGACCAAGCGGTCCCAGTCGGGCGCGGTGGCGAACCGCTCCAGCACGAGCACCGGCGAGCGGACGATGCCGTCGACCCGCCACATCATGGTCTCGAACGCGGACATCTCCGGCTGGGTGCCCCAGCCGGGCGGCGCCGCGCGGGTGTCCGTGGGCATCGGTGACCTCCCCCGGATCGACGTGCCCGGCCCTTCACCGTGGCAGCTACTGACCGGTCCGGCAATGCCGGCGACCGGTCCGACTTGCGGAGTTAACCCGGCGACGCGGGCGGGTCAGCTCCAGGGCACGTCGATCGGGACACTCACGATCCGGTCGGCGAGCCCGATAATGCGCGATCAGTGGGGGATCCGGTGTCACGGCAACCGTCCGGAGCAGCTCCGCGAGCACGAAGCCCTCGATGACCGGCCCGTCGGCTCCGTGGGCGACCTCGGGCAGCAGCAGGGAGTCGACGGTGCCGCGACGCAGTGCGGAGGTCACTCCGGAAATGGTCAGGAAGATCTTGAGTTCGCGGACCTCCCGCTGGCTGAGAGGGACGATCCGCGTAAGGCCGCTGTGGCCGGCGGACCTCGCCTGGGCATCGGGCTCAGGGCGCGGGTTCGGCGGCCAGCCGTTGTAGCACCGGGATCAGCTCACCCAGCGCGATCCGGGTCAGGTACACCGCCGCCACCCGGTGCGAGCGGTCCAGCACGATCGTCGAGGGCACCACGTTGCGCGGGTAGCCGCCCAGACCCAGCAGCGCCCGACCGGGGTGGTCGAAGATCGACGGGTAGGTCAGGCCCCGGTCGCGGACGAAGTCCGCCGCCGGCTCCCGCACGTCGCGCACGTCCAGGCCGAGCACGGTGACCCCGCTCGGTCCCAGCTGCTCCTGGACCAGCTGCAGGTCGTCCACCTCGGCGCGGCACGGCCCGCACCAGGAGCCCCAGACGTTGATCACCACCACCTGGCCGGGAAAGTCCTGGATACCGATCGTGCGCCCCGGCTCGGTCAGGCTCTCCCCGGCGAACTCGCGCAGCACTCCCCGGGTGTCCGGCGGGTCGTAGAAGATGATCTGCTGGCCGCCCGGCGCGACGAACTCGAAGCGGCCGCCGACCGCGACCGCGTCCTTGCCGGTGGCGCATCCGGTCAGCGCGAGCGCGCCCACCAGCGCGAGCACGCCCGCGCGCCACCTCATGCCCTGGTCACCGTCATGCCCTG
Organism: Pseudonocardia sp.; assembly: GCA_029263115.1. Classification (GTDB taxonomy): domain Bacteria; phylum Actinomycetota; class Actinomycetes; order Mycobacteriales; family Pseudonocardiaceae; genus Pseudonocardia. The sequence goes on from JAJCYC010000167.1 coordinate 7,032, forward strand.
GTCACCGTCATGCCCTGGTCACCGTCATGCCCTGGTCACCGTCATGCCCCGGTCACCGTCGGGTCGCTGGCGCCGGCCGGCTCGGAGTAGCGCACGTCGACCAGCCGCTGGCCGTCGAAGACCAGCGTGGTCAGCGACGCGAGCGCGCACTGCCGCTGGCGGGGGTCGTGCCACATCCGCTTGCCCTCGAAGTTGCGCCGCGCGGTCCAGATCGGCAGCTGGTGGGACACACAGACCGCAGTGTGGCCCTCGGCGAGCTCGCGGGCCCGCTCCACCGAAGCCCGCATCCGGCCGGCGATCTCGGCGTACGGCTCGCCCCACGACGGGCGGAACGGGTTGCGCAGGCTCCACCAGCGGGCGGGGTGGCGCAGCGCGCCGTCACCGACGCCGAACCTCTTGCCCTCGAACAGGTTGCCCGCCTCGATCAGCCGGTCCTCGACCAGCACCTCCAGGCCGTGCCGGGCGGCGATCGGGGCGGCGGTCTGCTGGGCACGCTCCAGCGGGGAGGCGAGCAGCGCGGTGACGTCCTGGGTCGCCAGCACTGCGGCGACCAGCTCGGCCTGCCGCCGACCGCGCTCGGACAGTCGGTACCCGGGCAGCCGGCCGTAGAGCACCCCCTCGGGGTTGTGCACCTCGCCGTGCCGCAGCAGGTGCACCGTCGTGCGGATCTCCGCTCCGGCTCCGGTACTCACTCTGCCTCCGCGTTGGGGATGACCTCGGCGGGGCTCATGCCCGCGCCCCGGGCGCCTGCGCCTCGGCGGCGGCCCGGGCAGCGGCCGGCAGAGCCTCCTCGATCACCCCGAACGCCTCGTCGTCCAGGGCCGCGGAGACGAACCACGCCTCGAACGCGCTGGGTGGCGGATACACCCCCCGCTCCAGCAGGGCGTGGAAGAACGGGGCGAACCGCCAGGTCTGCGCGGCCTTCGCCGCCTCGAAGTCGGCCACCTCGTCGTCGGTGAAGAACACCGAGAGCATGTTGCCGGCGCGCTGCACCCGGCTGGGCACCCCGCACCCGGCGAGCGCGGTGGTCAGCAGCCCGGCCAGCCGGTCGGCGTGCGCGTCCAGTTTTGCGTACACCGACGCGTCGGCCGCCCGCAGCGTGGCCAGCCCGGCGGCGGTGGCCAGCGGATTGCCCGACAGCGTGCCGGCCTGGTAGACCGGCCCGGCCGGCGCGAGCAGCCCCATCAGCTCGGCCGACCCGCCGAACGCGGCCGCCGGCAACCCACCGGACATCACCTTGCCGAAGGCGTAGAGGTCGCCGTCCACCCCGTCCAGCCCGAACCAGCCGGCGGCGGACACCCGGAACCCGGTCATCACCTCGTCCATCACCAGCAGTGCCCCGTGCGCATGGCACAGCGCGCGCAGCCCGGCGTTGAAGCCCTCGCCCGGGGCGACCGCGCCCATGTTCCCGGCGGCCGCCTCGGTGATCACGCAGGCGATCTCGGCGCCGCGCTCGGCGAACACGGCGGCCACCGCGTCCAGGTCGTTGTAGGTCAGCACGATCGTGTCACCGGCCTGCGCCCCGGTGACCCCGGGGCTGGTGGGCAGCCCCAAGGTGGCCACCCCCGACCCGGCCTGGGCCAGCAGCGCGTCCACGTGCCCGTGGTAGTGCCCGGCGAACTTGACCACACCGGCGCGACCGGTGGCCGCGCGGGCCAGCCGGATCGCGCTCATCGTCGCCTCGGTGCCGGAGTTGACCAGCCGCACCTGCTGGACCGGAGCGACCCGCGCGGTGATCTCTTCGGCCAGCAGCACCTCCCGCTCGGTGGGCGCGCCGAAGGACAGCCCGTGCCCGGCGGCCTCGCGCACCGCCTCGACCACGGCCGGATGCGCGTGGCCGAGGATCATCGGGCCCCAGGAGCAGACCAGGTCGACGTAGCGGGCGCCGTCCACGTCGGTCAGCCACGGCCCCCGGCCGGACGCCATGAAGCGTGGCGTACCGCCCACCGCCTGGAAGGCCCGCACCGGGGAGTTCACCCCGCCAGGGACGAGGGTGCGGGCGTGGGCGAACAGCTCCTCGGAACGGGTGGTCGTCGCTCGTACCGTCACGACCCCACTCTTCCAGATCGGGCCGCGGCCCGGCGCGAACGCCTCACCCGGCGGCCACCCGGCCGGCGCGCTACACCGCCGCGACCAGGAACTCCTGCGAGCGCGGCAGGTACAGCAGCGCCACGCCGGCACCGGCCAGCAGGGTGATGCCGACGCTCACCGGGTCCGGCGCGGTGAGCACCATCGCGAACGCCAGCAGCGCCATCTCCAGCCCGGCCAGCACGGTGACCGCGGTGCGAGCGCGCCGCCGGGGTCGCAGTGCCAGCCAGGCCAGCCCGACGAACACGAACCCGACCACCGCGAGCACACCGCCGCCGGCTCGCAATGCCAGCACCACCTGGTCGACGTCGACGCCCGGCGCGGCCTCGGTGACCCGCTGCCGCAACGTGGTGCCCAGCGGCCCGACCAGCAGCGCCAGCCCGCCGCCGATCAGTACCAATGGCAGCGCCGCGAGGGTCAGGAAAACCGCGCCGACGTACATCTCGGGCGGTCTGCCGATCCGCAACCGGGCCAAAGGGGGCTCGACGGCCGTGGGCTCGACGGCAGCGGGCTCGACGGCCGCCGGGTCGGGAGCCGCAGGGTCGGAGGCCCCGGGGTCGGAGGCCCCGGGGTCGGAGGCCGCGGGGTCGGGGATGCTGCTCATCGGTCGCGTTTCGTCATCTCTCGGCGTCGACCGTGCAGCGTCGTCCGTGCTGCGTCGACCGTCGGCGTCGTTGGTCCGTTTCCGTTCGTCCACCGTGTCCCGGATCCCCTACCGGAAGTACCCGAGGTTCGCCGGGCGGTACATCTTCCAGACCGCCGAGCCGATCAACGCCATCTTCGTGCTGACGAAGAGCAGGGTGAGCACCGCCAGGGGATCCCGGCTCTCGCCGACCGCGCCGACGAGCACGATCAGGGCCAGCACGCCGAAGGCGAAGAACACCCCGGACAGGCTCAGCATGGTCAGCCTGGCCCACAACCTGCCGGCCCTCATGTGCACGCCGAACGCCACGAACAACGTCGCCTCGATGATCGCGCCGATCAGGACGGGGTTGCCGCCGAAGCCGAACGCCATCTGCAGCGACGCGTTGACCAGCGACAGGCCGGCGGCCGTCAGGTAGAGCGCGAACGCGGCCCGCACCGGGGCCGGTGGGGTGATCTGAGCGGAGCTCATACGGCACCGTAGCGGATCAGGTAGCGTCCATCACCGCTGCTCGCTCGTCGGCCGGCGCCGACCCTTCCTCGGGCCCCAGGTACCGCTCCACTCCCGGTTGGTAGGCCAGCACCAGCCCGGCCAGCGACCCGAGCACGACCGCCAGCCCGCAGAAGGCCCGGGCCGGATGCGGCGAACCGGCGAGCAGCAGCATCACCAATCCGGCGTCGAGCAACCCGGTGAGCAGTGCGACACCGGTCCGGGGCCGGCGACCGCCCAGCCAGGTGAGCAGCGCGAGGGCCAGGTACGCCGAGCCGACCACCCCCAGCAGCACCGCCCCGGCCGGGGCGCCCGCGACCCGCAGCGCGAGCGCGTCCAGGACCGGCCGGGGCAGCCCTGCGAGCAGCGCCGCCACCCGGGGGGACAGGCCGCCGAGCAGCGAACCGGCCAGCGCGAGGAGCGGCAGCGACGAGGCGACCAGCAGTGCCCCTCCGGCGGTCAGTGCGAGCGGCCGCCTGGTCGGCCCGGTCCCGGTCATGGTGGGTCGGCCAGCCAGCCCGCCGCCTCGGCCGCCCAGTAGCTGAGCACCACGTCGGCTCCGGCCCG
>JAJCYC010000168.1 GCA_029263115.1 Pseudonocardia sp.
ACCCGCCCGAACACACCTCGCGCAGTGGAAGAGCTGGACAGACCAGCGAACCACCCACGCCCCCACGACCACACCTAGATCAACAAAGAGATCTCAAAATCAAGATCACCTAGACAGGGTCAGTCCGCGGATCCAGGCTTAGTTCACCGGACCTCTGCGCACCTGTGACGTTCCTCCGGGTGCACAGCGGGCGTCCAGCGTCGTTAGCACAACTAACCCTGCTGGTACCAGCCCCAAATGAACACGGACTGATACCCGGGCGTTACCTCCGGCGACCGGGGTCGTTGAACCGAGTGACCCTGCCGCGTCAGCGACCCGTTCCCGAGAGAGGCAACAGACATGCCCAACCTTCGACTTTCAGGCCGCAAGGCTGCTGTGGTGGGGCTGTGCGCCGCCGCCGCTACCACGGCCCTGGTGGCGGTGGCCGGGCCGGCGACTGCTGCGCCCAGCGAGCTCACCACCTGCACCGACACCGTGCGCGTCCGGTCCCAGCCCAGCGCCAACGCGCCGGTCATCGGCAGCTGCCGGGCCGGTGAGTCGGTCACCGTCGACGAGACCCGCAACGGGTTCGCCCACCTGGTCAACAAGCAGGGTTGGGCCTCGGTCGACTTCGTCGAGCTGAAGGACGTTCGTTCGTCGAACAACAACGACAACGACGACGACCGCGACCGCTTCAGCCGCGATGACGACGACGACTTCGGCTCGAACAGGGACGACGACGACTTCGATGACGACAACGACGACGGCCTCCTCGGCGGTCTGAACTAGGTCGCACACACCGGTGGCGACCTGACAGGATCCGTCGCCGCGGTTGAGTGCACCCGGTGAGCCCGGGCTCCGAACAGGGGCCCGGGCTCACCGCTGTCAGCCGTGGGACGGGCGCAGCTCAGGGCAGGCGCGCGGCGACCTCGTCCCACACCCGCGAGGCCAACAGAGCCTTCGATCCGTGCGGAAGTTCGATCTCGGTGCCGTCGGCGGCCAGGATCCAGCCCGCGTTGTCCGGCTGCTCGAACGCCATGCCCTCGCCCACGGCGTTGGCCACCAGCAGGTCGCACCCCTTGCGGGCCAACTTCACCCGCGCGTGGTCGAGCACACCTCCGGTGTCGTCGCCGGTCTCGGCGGCGAACCCCACCACCATCTGGCCCACCGGACGCAACCGCACCAGCTCGGCGAGGATGTCCGGGTTGGTCGCCAGGGTGACCGTCGGCGGGCCCGACCCACTCTTTTTAATCTTGTGCTCGGAGAGGGAATCGGGCCGGAAGTCGGCGACCGCGGCGGCCATCACCACCACGTCGGCTCCCTCGGCCTCGGCCAGCACCGCCGATCGCAGCTGGTCGGCGGTACCGGCCCGGCACACCCGCACCGCGGCCGGCGCGGCCAGATCGGCGGTGTGCGCGGAGACCAGCACCACCTCGGCGCCACGCTGCGCGGCCACCCGGGCCAGCGCGTAGCCCTGCCGGCCGGAAGACCGGTTTCCGAGGAAGCGCACCGGGTCGAGCGGCTCGCGGGTGCCGCCAGCGGACACCACGACCCGGCGGCCGACGAGGTCGCGGGGTAGAGCGTCGGCCCGCTCCAGCAGCAACCGGGCCAACTCGACGATCTCGGACGGCTCCGGGAGACGCCCCGGGCCGGTGTCCGCGCCGGTCAGCCGCCCGGACGCGGGCTCGGCCACCACCACGCCCCGCGAGCGCAGGAGAGCCACGTTGTCCCGGGTGGCCGGGTGCTCCCACATCTCGGTGTGCATGGCCGGGGCCAGCAGCACCGGGCACCGCGCGGTGAGCAGGGTCGCGGTGAGCAGGTCGTCCGCCCGGCCCTGCGCCAAGCGGGCCATCAGATCGGCGGTGGCCGGTGCGACCACGGCCACTTCGGCCTGCTGGCCGAGCCGGACGTGCGGGACCTCTGGCACGTCGGCGAACACCCCGGTGCGAACGGGTTGCCCGGACAGCGCCTCGAAGGTGGCCGCGCCGACGAAGTTGAGCGCCGATTCGGTGGGTACCACCCGGACCAGGTGGCCGGACTCGGTGAGCCGGCGGAGCACCTCGCAGGCCTTGTAGGCGGCGATGCCACCGGCGACCCCGAGCACCACCCGGGGTCCGGTGGCGGTGCTCACGCCAGGCTCACTCGCCCTCGGTGTGCTCGAGCAGACCCTCGTGGATCTCGCGCATCGCGATGGACAGCGGCTTCTCCCTCGGGCCGGGCTCGACCAGCGGACCGACGTACTCCAGCAGGCCCTCGCCGAGCTGGGAGTAGTAGTCGTTGATCTGCCGGGCGCGCTTGGCGGCGAAGATGACCAGGGCGTACTTGGAACTCGCCTTGTCCAGCAGATCGTCGATCGGCGGGTTGGTGATGCCCTCGGGAGTGGTGATCGCCGTCGGGTCGGTCAGGGGAATGCTCACTCAGGAACTCCTGCTGGTTCTTCGGTCCGCCGCCGGCGCCCGGTCCGCTGCTCGCTCGCCGGCGCTCGCTCTGTGCTCCCCCGCTGACGGCCCAGTGGCCTCGGTGGCGGCTTCGGGAGTCAGCCGACCACTGAGCAACTCTACCAACACGCCGACGACACGCCGCGGGTCGTCGTTCACCACGGTCACCAGGAACTCGCCACGGGCGGCCAGCTCGGTGCGCGCGGTGTCCAGCCGACGACGAACGTCGGCTGCCGAGTCGGTACCGCGACCGGCCAGCCGGGCAACCAGATCCTCCCAGCTCGGCGGGGCCAAGAACACCATGACCGCCTCCGAACGGGCCGAACGGATGGCGCGGGCGCCGGCCAGGTCGACCTCGACCAGTACCGGACCGCCGGCTTCGAGGTGTCGCTCGATCGGCCGCCACGGAGTGCCGGAACGGTGCAGCCCACCGTGGATCTCGGCCCACTCCAGCAGCTCGCCGTCGGCGATCATCCGGTCGAACTCGCGGTCGTCGACGAAGTGGTAGTCCCGGCCGTCGACCTCGCCCGGCCGGGGGGCCCGGGTGGTGGCCGAGACGCTGAACAGCAGCCCGGGCATGACCGGACGCAGCGCGGTGACCACGGTGGACTTGCCGACGCCGGAGGGGCCGGCCAAGACGATCAGCCGGCCCCTCCTGGCAGGACTCACTCCGAGTCGAAGTCGGCGAGCAGCGCCTTGCGCTGCCGCTCACCGAGACCGCGCAGCCGGCGGCTCGGCGCGATCTCCAGACGCTCCATGATCTGCTGGGCACGCACCTTGCCGACACCCGGCAGTGCCTCGAGCAGGGCCGAGACCTTCATCTTGCCCAGGATCTCGTTCGAGTCCGACTGGGCCAGAACTTCCTTGAGGTTGGTACCGCCACGCTTGAGGCGGTCCTTGAGCTCGGCCCGAACCCGGCGGGCAACCGCTGCCTTCTCCAACGCGGCGGCCCGCTGTTCGTCGGTGAGCTGGGGAAGGGCCACGATCTCCTCCGTCATGTCCATGCTGATCTGCACTTACGGTCCTGGCGAACGTACCCACCAGGCTTTCCGTGCGCGCACCGGGGGTACCCGAACCGGATCGTGGCACCGCCCGCCGCACCAGGTCAGCGGCCCGGGGACCGCTCGGCGCGGAGGTCGGCGGTCTCGGCGCTCCGCTCAGCGTGGCGTGCTGGCCCGGACCGCCCGCAGCCGCTCCCGCACCTGGTCCAACCGCCCGGCCGGGTCGTCGGACGCACCCTCGGGTGCCTCCGCCAGCTCGAGCGCATCGTCGATGGCGGCCCGCAGCTGGTCGCACTCCTCGGCCCGGGCGCCGAGCGTCGCGTGCAGCGTCCACAGGTCAACGAACACCGCCACCTTGGCGCGCAGCACCCACGGATCGAACGGCTTGGTGATGTAGTCCACCGCGCCCGCCTGGTAGCCGCGGAACGCGAGGTGCGAGTCGGTGTCGACGGCGGTCAGGAACACGATCGGGATGTGCCGCGTGCGCTGCCGGCGCTTGATGTGGTCGGCCGTCTCGAAACCGTCCATCCCGGGCATCAGCGCGTCCAGCAGGATGACCGCGTAGTCCTCCACGAGCAGCCGTTTGAGCGCCTCGTCGCCGCTGGTCACCCCGACGACCTCGACCGGCAGGCCCTGCAGGATGGCCTCCAGTGCGAGCAGGTTCTCCCGACGGTCGTCCACCGCCAGCACCCTGGGTGTGCGGGAGCTCACGAGGCCGCCTCTCCGGCGTCCGGCCGGGACACCGCCCGCGACGAGCTGGACGCGCGGCCCACCCAGGAGGCCATCACCGTCAGCAACTGGTCCAGGTCGACCGGCTTGGTGATGTAGTCGCTGGCCCCGGCGGCGAGGCTGGACTCGCGGTCACCCGGCATCGCCTTCGCCGTCAGGAAGACCACCGGCAGGTCGGCGCCGTGCGTCCGGCGGATCATCCGGGTGGTCTCGTTGCCGTCCAGGTCCGGCATCATCGCATCCATCAGCACCACGTCGATCTCCCGATGCTCGGCCAGCAGCTCGATGCCCCGCACGCCGTTGTCCGCGTAGAGCACCCGCATGCCGTGCAGCTCCAGCGCGCTGGTCAGCGCGAACACGTTCCGCACGTCGTCGTCGATGATCAGTACGGTGACACCGGCAAGGTCCGCGCCCGGCCGTCCGGCGCCCGGATCGCCCACCCCGACCAGTGCCGGCGGCACGGGTGCCGGGCGGTCGACCACCGGCGAGAACCGCTGGGCCGGCGGGCCGCTCAGTACCGTGCCGGGCGCGGTTCCGGGCAGCACGTCGGGCAGCAACAGGGTGAAGGTCGAACCCACACCCGGCTCGGAGGACACCGTGATCGCGCCGCCGAGCAGCCGGGCCAGCTCACGACTGATCGACAGTCCCAGCCCGGTGCCGCCGTACTTGCGGCTGGTGGTGCCGTCCGCCTGCTCGAACGCCTCGAAGATCATGCTCAGCTTGGGCCCGGCGATACCGATGCCGGAGTCGCGCACCGAGAAGCAGATGACCCGGGCGGCCTCGTCGAGACTGGGCACGCCGTGGTCGGTGCCGGGCTCGGCCGGCTCGATCGTCAGCCGGACCCCGCCGCTGGTGGTGAACTTCACCGCGTTGGACAGCAGGTTGCGCAGGATCTGCTGCAGCCGCTGCGCGTCGGTGACGATCGTCGGGGCCAGGCCGTCGGCCAGGTCGACCCGCAGCGTGAGGCCCTTGTCCTCGGCCTGCGGCTCGAATGCGCGCAGCACGTAGCCGCGCACCGTGGCCAGATCGGTGAGCTGCGGCTCCACGTGCACCCGCCCGGCCTCGATCTTGGACAGGTCGAGGATGTCGTCGATCAGCAGCAGCAGGTCCGCGCCCGCCTTGTGGATCGTGCTGGCGAACTCCCGCTGCTTGTCGGACAGGTTGCGCTCCTCGTTCTCGGCCAGCAGCCGGGACAGCAGCAGCAGCGAGTTCAGCGGGGTGCGCAGCTCGTGGCTCATGTTCGCCAGAAACTCCGACTTGTATCGGCTGGCCTGCGCGAGCTGCTGGGCCTTCTCCTCGACGCCCCGGCGGGCAGCGTCGATCTCCATGTTCTTGATCTCGATGTTGCGGTTCTGCGCGGACAGCAGCTCGGCCTTGTCCTCCAGCTCGGCGTTGGTGCGCTGCAGCTCGGCGGACTGCTCCTGCATCTCCAGCGCCAGCCCCTGGGACTGGGCCAGCAGCACCTCGGTACGGCGGTTGGCCTGGATCGTAGTGATGGTGATCCCGATTGCGCCGACCAGACGCTCCAGGAACGTCAGGTGCAGCTCGGAGAACGGCGCCACCGAGCCGAGCTCGACGACTCCCAACGCCTCGCCCTCGAACAGCACCGGCAGCACCACGGCCGCGGCGGGGACCACCGTCCCGACGGCGGTGTGCACCTTGAGATAGCCGCCGGCGATGTCGCGGACCAGTACCGGCTGCTTGGTCAGCGCGGCCTGCCCGACGAGTCCCTCCCCCGGGCGCAACGACCGGGACGCGGCGGCCGTGTCGAGGGCGTATCCGCCGCGCAGCATGAGCAGCGGCGCGCCGCGCGAGTCCGTCTCGCCGGTCGGCAGCTCCGCCAGGTAAAAGGCGCCGATCTGGGCGTTGACCAGCGGCGCGACCTCGTTCATGATCATCTGACAGACCTCGCCGAGATCGCGCTGACCCTGCAGGAGGCCGGCGATCCGGGCCAGGTTCGACTCCAACCAGCCCTGCGCGGCATTCTCGTCGGTGGTCTTGCGCAACGCGAAGATCATCTGGTTGATGTTGTCCTTCAGCTCGGCGACCTCGCCGAGCGCGGCGACCTGGATCTCCCGGGTCAGGTCGCCACTGGCCACCGCCGTGGACACCGCCGCGATGGCCCGCAGCTGGGTGGTCAGGGTGAAGGCCAGCTGGTTGACGTTCTCGGTGAGGTCGCGCCAGGTGCCGGCGACGCCCTTCACCTCGGCCTGGCCGCCGAGCTTGCCCTCGGTACCCACCTCCCGGGCCACCCGGGTCACCTCGTCGGCGAAGCTGGACAGCTGATCGACCATGGTGTTGACCGTGTTCTTCAGCTCCAGGATCTCGCCGCGGGCGTCCACGGTGATCTTCTGGCTCAGGTCGCCGGTCGCCACCGCGGTGGTCACCTGGGCGATGTTGCGCACCTGGCTGGTCAGGTTGGACGCCATGTAGTTGGTGTTGTCGGTGAGGTCGCGCCAGGTACCGGCGACGCCCTTCACCTCGGCCTGGCCGCCGAGCTTGCCCTCGGTACCCACCTCCCGGGCCACCCGGGTCACCTCGTCGGCGAAGCTGGACAGCTGATCGACCATGGTGTTGACCGTGGACTTCAGCTCCAGGATCTCCCCCCGGGCATCCACGGTGATCTTCTGACTCAGGTCACCCCGGGCCACCGCGGTGGTCACCTGGGCGATGTTGCGCACCTGCGCGGTGAGGTTGCCGGCCAACTGGTTG
>JAJCYC010000169.1 GCA_029263115.1 Pseudonocardia sp.
CCGGCCGACGATGTGCACGCACGCCGCGGCGAACGCGTTCGCGGTGCGCACCACCGTGCCGATGTTGTGGTCGTGTCCGAAGTTCTCGATCGCCACGTGGAAGGGATGCCGCCGGGCGTCGATGTCGGCCACGATGGCCGGCCGTCGCCAGTACCGGTAGGCGTCCACCACATTGCGGCGGTCACCGTCGCGCAGCAGTTCCGGGTCGTAGCGGAGATCGTCCGGCCACCCGGGCGGCCCTCCCGGCCACGGTCCGACGCCGACCGGTTCGCCGGCCGTCCACTCCGTCGGTCCGGGTGCGTCGGGGGGATCGGGCGGGTCGGTCGGCATCGGCGGCGTCAGGTGGGCAGTTCCAGGTCGGCCAGCCCGAGCAGCGCACGGTAGGCCAGCCCCTCGGCCTCTATCGCCTCCCGGGCACCGGTGTCCCGGTCGACCACGGTGACCACGCCGGCGATGTCCGCGCCGGCCTCCCGCACGGCGTGCACCGCGGTGAGCACCGAGCCGCCGGTGGTCGAGGTGTCCTCCACCACGAGCACCCGGCGGCCGGTGACGTCCGGGCCCTCGATCCGCCGTTGCAGCCCGTGCGCCTTGCTCTCCTTGCGCACCACGAACGCGTCCAGCGCGGCCCCGTCGGCCGCGGCCGCGTGCAGCATCGCGGTGGCCACCGGGTCGGCGCCCAGGGTGAGCCCGCCGACGGCGTCGAACGACCAGTCCGTGGCCAGCGTTCGCAGCAGCCGCCCGATCAGCGGCGCGGCCCGGTGGTGCAGCGTGGCCCGGCGCAGGTCGACGTAGTAGTCGGCCTCCTTGCCCGAGGCCAGGGTCACCCGGCCGTGCACCACCGCCAACTCGCGGACCAGCCCGGTCAGCTCGTCGCGCTCGGAATTCGCCCCCACTGCCAGCCCCCCACTGCTAGGTCCGCCCCACCGCTAGGTCCGTCCTCGTCCCAGCCGAGCCCCCAGCGTACGTACCCACGCCCTCGGCAGCAGGTCCACCGCGGTGACCAGCGCCTTGTACGGCACGCCCGGCACCGACAGCACCCGGCCCCGGGCCAGGTCGGCCAGGCAGTCGCCGACCACCCGGTCGGCGTCCAGCCACCACGGCCCGGTGCGCCGACCCGGGTCGATCCCCGCGCGGTCGTGGAACTCCGTGCGCACGAATCCCGGGCACAGCGCCACCACCCGCACACCGGTGCCGGCCAGCGAGGCGGCCAACCCCTCGGTGAACGCGGTGACCCACGCCTTGCCGGCGCCGTAGGTGGTGCCCCGGCCCGGCACGAACCCGGCCACGCTGGACACGTTGACCACCGCGCCCGAACCCCGTTCCAGCATTCCGGGCAGCGCGGCGCGGGTCAGCCGCAGCACGCTGGTCACGTTGACGTCCAACTGGCCCTGCAGCTCGTCCGGGCTGAGCTGGGTGAACTCGCGGCCCAGCGCGAACCCGGCGTTGTTGACCAGCAGGTCCACCCCCGGATCGGCCAGCCGGGCCTCGACCGCCGACCGGCCCGCCGCGGTGGACAGGTCGGCCGGGAGCACCTCCACCTCGAGGCCGGCATGCCGGTCGCGCAGCGCCGCCGCGGTGGCGGCCAGCCGGGATCGGTCACGGGCCACCAGCACCAGCCGGTCGTGGTCGGTGGCCAGCCGGCGGGCGAACGCCGCTCCGATACCGGCGGTGGCCCCGGTGACCAGCGCTGACCGGGGCACTAGCGGCCGTTGAGGTCCGGCTCGGGCCGGTCCTCCCGGGCGGGCTCCAGCGCGGACCCGGAGCTGGCGGAGACGTCGAGCGCCCCGGCCACCTCGGTCAGCTGGTCGATCAGCGCCTCCAGGTAGTCGGCCGGGGTGGACAGCGGGGTGGTGCACAGCACCCACGAGTCCTCCGCCCACACCAGCTCGACGTCCTCGTCGATGGCGTCGGTGGCCCGTACCAGCCGGGGCGAGATCATCGGGCGGATCAGGTCCGGGTCGGACACGAAGGCGAAGCGCTGGCCGACCGGCCCCAGCAGGTCCAGCCCGGCGTCGTCGGGCAGCGGGGCCGAGGGCATCCGCAGCTCCAGCGCGCCACCCATGGACGACCGGCGCTGGACCGCGACCACCGCGGTGCTGAGCCGGCCGGCCTGCTCGTGGTCGAACACATACACCAGCCGGCGGCCCTCCTCGGTGAGCAGCGTGCCGCTGACCAGGTTGCGGGCCACACCCGGTCCGCCCTGGTGGATGGTGCCGTACCGCCATCGGCTGGGCAGCACCGGATCGTTGTCCAGGTACTCCCATTCCTTCTGCGCCGCCCAGCGCCGTCGGTCCTTGGACTGGCCCCGGTTCGGACGCATCGCGGCGAAGTCCATACCGCGAGCGTTCAACCGCAGTAGTGCCAACCCGAGGACGGTCGCCAGGGCGGCGATGATGAACCAACCCGCGGTACTCACTCTATCCAGGGTAGTACCGATGTCCTCCGATCCGGTGCAGCGGCACGGCGCGTTGCGTCACCGATCCGCGTCGCGGACGCCGGGCGATCGGATCAGCGACCTCCGACGGTATCGACACGGCGTTCGAAGACTGGCGGGGTGGGCAGCGGCGTCCACTCGCCCACCTCGCGCTCGGCCTTGCTGCCCTGCTTCTCGAACTCGGTCAGGTAACCAGCGGTTTCGCTGACCGGATCGGTGAGTCCCTGCTCCACCCGCTGCGCCTTGCGGGACAGCTCGGCGACCCGGGCGGCCAGCTCGGCCAGCCGGGCGCCGGCCTCGCCGAGCACGTCGATCAGTCGGCTCACCATTCCCGCGATCTTCATGGCGACCGCTGTCGCCCGGGTGGTCGCCCAGGCCAGGCACGCGGCCACTGAACCACCGGCTGTCATGATCGCTGTTGCTCCGGCGCCGAGCAGGTAGGTGGCGATCTCCAGGATCAGCTCGGCGATGGTGTCGCGGATGATCGAGCGCACGCTCGCCACCAGCGCGCCGTTGCGCATCAGTTCGCCGGAGAGCTCCTCGGCGTCGGCCGCGCACCCGCGCAGCGCCTCGATCTGGCGCAGCGCGTCCGTGCGGTAAGCGTCCGACGCCGCGCCTTCCCATCCGGTGAGTGCGCCCAGGTCGCGCGCGTGGTCACCGGCCACCCGGTCCAGCTCGAGCGCGATGTTGTGCCAGGTCCCGGCCTGTGCCTTGATCGCGGCGGGCTGGCCGGCAAGCTGGTCCAGCGGCTCCCGAAGGAACCGCAGGTGCTCGAAGGCCCACCCCAGACCGGCCCCGAACAGTGCGTCCAGCGGGTCGGCCAGGGCGCCCAGACCGTCGAGCGCCGCGCCGACCGCAGTGGCGCCGATCTCCCGGGCGGTGGGCTCGTCGGCGAAGACCGCGCCGCCCAGGTCGGACATCGAGGACAGCAGCCCGGCGCCCTCCAGCGGGTCGGTCTCCTCGGCGGCGGCGATCAGCCCGCTCATCCGCCCGCCCCCCAGACCGAGGCCCAGGCCGTCCCACCGGCCACGGACGACGTTCCCCCGCCGCCCGCCGCGGCGGTGCCCACGATCTCGGTGTCGGCGGCACCGGCGACGCCCGGCCCGGCGAACCCGGCGGCGGCGTCGTCCTCGGCGGCGCGGTAGGCGGTGAGGCACTCGCCCAGCCGGGCGCCGTGGTCGGCCGTGGCGGCGGCCAGCACGGACACCGAGTCCCGGCAGCTGGCCGTGACGTCGCCGACCACGGCGGCGAAGAACCCACAGATCACGCCGTAGGCGTTGGGAGGCAGGGGGTGGGTGGCCGCCGCAGCCGCCCCGTCCAGCCGCGCGGCGCGTTCCCCGACCGCGACGCGATGTGCCTGCACCGCCTGCTCGTCCACCAGGAACCCGGTCACCCGCCGGCCCCCGGAGACCGGAGCGGTCCGGTGGCCGGGGCGGCGCCGACCAGGGGCTCCAACGCCTCCCGGGAGCGGCGGGCCACCTCGGCCCGCGCCCGGCTGGACGCGTCCAGCACCGCCCGGGCCAATTGCGGGCGGGTCAGCTCGTCGGCGCGCTCGCCGAAGCTCAGGTCGCGCAGTGCGCCGGTGTGATCGACGGTGACCGTCACCGCCCCGCGCTCGCCGCCGACCGTGGCGGTCAGCCCGGCCAGCTCACCCCGCGCGGTCGCGGCGCGGGCGGCGATCTCGTCGACCCGGCGCTGGTAGGAGTTCAGCCATCGCCTCGAGTCCTGCTCGGCTTCGGTGATCGGGTCCATGGTCGCCAACGGTAGGTAACCCCGTCGGGGCTGTGGGGCGGTTTGGCGGAGTCCGCCGATCACCGCGAAGGCTGGATCGGCGCAACCGGGTGGGCTACCTTCTGGCGGATGATCAGTAGCCGCGGTGCCCGGACAGCGACCGCGATGATGGTCGCGCTCGCCGTGCTCGGCCTCACCGCCTGCGCGCATCCCGGGCTCGTGCCGTCCACCGCACCGGCATCGGCACCGGCTGAGCGGCCGCCTGCCGGGCAACCGGGGAGCGGCCTACCGGACGGGTACGACCCGAACGAGGTGTTCGAACCGGGCGATGGCTCCGGCCGGGCCGAGGGACCGGGAGCCGCAGCGCTCGACGAGGCCAACTTCGTGTCGCCGAGCGGGAACATCGGCTGCTCGATCATCGCCGGCTACGGGGCCCGCTGCGACATCACCGACGCGAGCTATCCGGTGCCGCCCGCTCCGGCGGACTGCGAGGGGCAGTGGGGACGGTCGGCGAGCGTCGGTCCGGACGGCCTCCTGTGCGTCACCGACACCACCCTGGGGGCGCAGCGGGTGCTCGGCTACGGCGAGAACGTCGAGGTGGGCAGCTTTCTGTGCGTCCGCCAGCCGGACGGCATGACGTGCGAGAACACCGTCACCGGGCACGCATTCCTGCTCTCCCGGGCGGCCTACCGGCTGCAGTGACGCGGTGGCGCCGGACCGGGGCGGGTCGCGGCGGGGGTCAGCCGAGCGGGTGGCCGGAGACCGCGCCGGGCAGCGCGCCGTCGAGCAGGTCGGCGAACCCGCTCGGCGCGTGCGGACCGATCACCAGCTGCTCGAGCACCCCGAGCCCGGTGCGATCCTCCCACTTGGCCCGGACCACCTGCTGGACGTGGATCTGCTCCGGCGCCAGCCCGTCGAGGTCGTCGACGTCGTGATCCTCACCGGCCACCACCGGGCCGCCGTGCCAGCGCCCGTGCGGGTAGTCCGGGTGGGAGTAGCCGGCGCCGCTCATCCGGAACGTGAGCACCGGCTCCAGCTCGACGGTCTGTGGGCCCTCGGGCAGCGCGAGTACCAGGCTCGCGCCCTGCGAGCGGCGCAGCCCCGGTGCCCAGCGGACCGCGTGGCGCACCGACACCTCCCTGATCGGGGCACCACCGGTGACCGGGTCGTTCTCGCCGAGCAGCGGCAGCACCGCCCCGGTACGGGCCCACGGGATGCCCTCGGCGTCCTCGAACAGCATGAAGTGCAGGCAGCGGTCGTCGAAGTTCAGCGGCGCCCACAGGAAGAACACCTGCGGGTCGGTCTCCGCTTCGCCGGGCGCGGCCACCGCCGGGTCGGCCACCGGGCGCAGCCCCCAGGACCGGTCCTTGGTGCCGTACACCGCGCGGGGCAGCCGCAGCTTCTTGCCGGCCACCTTCAGCCCGCCCGACCAGGTGCCCAGCGAGGTGGCCCGGGTGGCGTCCATCCAGGCCCGGGAACCCGACCAGCGAGTGTGCCGGGACTCCTCGCAGGCGGGGGTGCGGGCGGTGAACGTCAGGTCGGCCTCGATGCCGTGCTCGCGGGCGTTCACCCGGACCCGGTTCACCCGCAGCGGGTCGACGATCTCCACGCTCAACGGGCCGACCTGGGTGTGCGTCCGGTCGCGCGGGGCCGGACCGGACGCGAACACCGAGCGCTGCACCCCGTCGCGGACCACCGAAAACGCCCCGTCGATCACGCTGCGGTTGGGGTAGATCCCGAGCGCGACGGCGAAGTAGGTGTCCTCGGTGTAGCCGTTGAACCAGAACCGGTCGTAGTGGTCCGGGTGGCTGGCGCCGGCGTGGGCCAGCGGCAGCGCGGTCTGGTGGACGGGGTAGTCGTCGAAGGGGATGAGCACCGGACTAGATCGCGGTTCCCGGACCGGTCGTGACCCGGGTGTCCCGGCCGACCACCAGCGCGGAGCCGTGCGGCGCCGCGCCGCCGAGGCCCGCGAGCGGGTCGCCGGACAGGTCGACCCGCACGGTGTCGCCGTCGGTGATCTCGCCGGCGAGCAGCGCCTTTGCCAGCTGGTCGCCGATCGCGGACTGCACCAGCCGGCGCAGCGGACGCGCCCCGTAGAGCGGGTCGAATCCGTTCATCGCCAGCCACTCCTTCGCCCCGGTTGTCACGTGGAGTGACAGTCTACGCGCGGACAGTCGCCGGGCCAGCGCCGCCAGCTGGATGTCCACGATCGAGGTCAGCTCGTCGGTGCCCAGCGAGTGGAAGACCACGATGTCGTCGAGCCGGTTGAGGAACTCCGGCTTGAAGTGGCCACGCACCGCGGCCAGCACCACCTCCCGGCGGGCGGAGTCGTCCAGGTCCGCGGCCATCGCCTGGCTGCCCAGGTTGGAGGTCAGCACCAGCAGGGTGTTGCGGAAGTCGACGGTGCGGCCCTGGCCGTCGGTGAGCCGGCCGTCGTCGAGCACCGCGAGCAGCACGTCGAACACGTCCGGGTGGGCCTTCTCCACCTCGTCGAGCAGCACCACCGTGTAGGGCCGCCGGCGCACCGCCTCGGTGAGCTGGCCACCCTGGTCGTAGCCGACGTAGCCCGGCGGTGCCCCGACGAGCCGGGCGACGCTGTGCTTCTCGCTGTACTCGGACATGTCGATCCGGACCATCGCCCGCTCGTCGTCGAACAGGAACTCGGCCAGCGCCTTGGCCAGCTCGGTCTTGCCGACGCCGGTGGGCCCGAGGAACAGGAACGAGCCGGTGGGCCGGTTCGGGTCGGCCACTCCCGCGCGGGCCCGCCGGACGGCATCTGACACAGCTGTGACCGCCTCCGATTGCCCGATCACCCGCTTGCCGAGCTCTTCCTCCATCCGCAGCAGCTTGGCGGTCTCGCCCTCCATGAGGCGGCCGGCGGGAATCCCCGTCCAGGCGGACACCACGTCCGCGACATCATCGGGGCCGACCTCCTCCTTGAGCATCAACTCGTCCTTCTTCGACGAGATCTCCGCGGCCGCGGCGAGTTGCTTCTCCAAGGCCGGGATCCGGCCGTAGCGCAGCTCGGCCACCCGCCCCAGCTCGCCGTCCCGCTCGGCCCGCTCGGCCTCGCCGCGCAGGCCCTCCAGCTGCTCCTTCAGCTCGCGGGAGGACTCGATGACGTTCTTCTCGTTCTGCCACCGGGCGGTGAGCGCCGCGAGCGCCTCCTTCTTCTCGGCCAGCTCGGCGCGCAGCGCGCGCAAACGGACGTCGGCCGCTGTGTCGGTCTCTTTGGCGAGCGCCATCTCCTCGATCTCCAGGCGGCGCACCGCGCGTTCCACCTCGTCGATCTCCACCGGCCGGGAGTCGATCTCCATCCGCAGCCGGGACGCGGCCTCATCGACCAGGTCGATCGCCTTGTCGGGCAGGAACCGGGCGGTGATGTAGCGGTCGGAGAGGGTGGCGGCGGCGACCAGCGCGCTGTCGGTGATCCGCACGCCGTGGTGCACCTCGTAGCGCTCCTTGAGCCCGCGCAGGATGGCCACGGTGTCCTCCGGCGACGGCTCGCCGACCAGCACCTGCTGGAACCGCCGCTCCAGCGCCGGGTCCTTCTCGATCCGCTCTCGGTACTCGTCCAGCGTGGTCGCGCCGACCATCCGCAGTTCGCCGCGGGCCAGCATCGGCTTGATCATGTTCCCGGCGTCCAGCGAGGACTCCGAGCCCGCAGCGCCGGCTCCCACGATGGTGTGCAGCTCGTCGATGAACGTGACCACCTGGCCGGCGCTCTCGGTGATCTCCTTGAGTACCGCCTTGAGCCGTTCCTCGAACTCGCCGCGGTACTTGGCGCCGGCCACCATCGCACCCAGGTCCAGGCTCATCACCCGCTTGTTCTTCAGGCTCTCCGGGACATCACCGGCGACGATGCGCTGGGCCAGGCCCTCGACGATGGCGGTCTTGCCGACGCCGGGCTCGCCGATCAGTACCGGGTTGTTCTTGGTGCGCCGGCTCAGCACCTGGACCACCCGGCGGATCTCGGTGTCGCGGCCGATCACCGGGTCGAGCTCGCCCGCCCGGGCCCTTTCGGTCAGGTCCACGCTGTACTTCTCCAGGGCCTGGTAGGTGCTCTCCGGGTCCGGGCTGGACACCCGGGTGCTGCCCCGGACCTGGGCGAACCCGTCGCGCAGGGCATCCGGGGTGGCGCCGTGCCGCTTGAGCAGCTCGCCGGTGGGGTTGATCCCGGGGCCGGCCAGGCCGACCAGCAGGTGCTCGGTGGAGACGTACTCGTCGCCCATCTCGGTGGCCAGCCGCTGCGCGGCGGTGAGCGCGTTCACCGCGTCCCGGTTGAGCTGCGGGGCGCTGACCGTGGCGCCGGCCGCGCTGGGCAGTCGGTTGACCAGCGCGGTCAGCTCCTTGCGGACCACCTCGACGTCCGCCCCGACCGACTCCAACAGCGGTGCGGCGATCCCGTCCGCCTGGGCCAGCAGCGCGCCGAGCAGGTGCGTCGGCCCGACGTCGGGGTTGCCGGCCAGGGTCGCGGCCTGCACCGCGGCCGACAGGGCCTGCTGGGTCTTGGTGGTCGGGTTGAACGAGTCCATGTGCATTCCTCCGTGGCGTGCGTATCTCACACGGATAACGTCAGCAAACTTGAGTCTGTTCCACTCAACATATGACCGCGTCGGCGACCTCTCACCAACCTGCCGGAAACCGCCCTTCCAGCCAACCCGCCGCGCCCGACCGGTGTCCACCGCTCGACACAACCAATTGGTTGACAAACTGCGCGGTTGCGGGCTAGCGTCCTATCCAACCGATTGGTTGAGGTGGAGCCATGGCAGACCAGCTGTCCCGGATCTTCGCCGCCATCGCGGACCCGACCAGGCGGGACATCCTCGCCCGACTCGCGGTCGGCGACGCCACGGTCGGCCAGCTCGCCGAGCCCTACCGGATGAGCGTCCAGGCCGTGTCCAAGCACCTCAAGGTGCTGGAGGAGGCCGGCCTGGTGACCCGGGGCCGGGACGCCCAGCGGCGCCCGGTCCATCTGGAGGCAGCGGTGTTCGACCTGATGACCAGCTGGATCGAGCGCTACCGCAAGCAGGCGGAGCAACGCTACCGGCGTCTGGACGCCGTGCTCGCCGAGATGAACGAGACCGACCGACACCACGACACCGACGAGGAGACCGCGTCATGACCACCCGGACCGGGGCCACCATCACCGCCGACCCGACCTTGCCGATCATCCACATCACCCGCGACTTCGCCGCCAGCCCGGAGCAGCTGTTCCGGGCACACACCGACCCCGAACTGTTCGCCCGCTGGGTCGGCCCGGACGGCACGGACACGAAGATCGAACACTGGGATGCCGCCAACGGCGGCAGCTTCCGATACGGGGGCGTGAGCGGCGGCCAGGAGTACCGTTTCCGCGGCTGCTTCCACGAGGTCCGGACCGACCGGATCGTGCAGACCTTCACCTGGGAGGGCATGCCCGACGACGTCGCGCTGGAGACCCTGACGTTCGAGGACCTGGGCGGCGGTCGCACCCGGTTGCGCGCGCAGTCGCTGTGCAACAGCTTCGAGGCCCGGGACGCGTGGCTGTCCAGCGGGATGGAGTCCGGGGTGAACGACGGCTACGCCAAGCTCGACGCGATGCTCGCCGGGGGCGGCCGCTGAGCGGCTCGCCGCCCGGTCCGGGCCGCGCGGTCGGTGGCGGGCGGATGGTGGCGGGCGTGATCGGCGGCCATACTTCGACCCGATGACCTCCCGGGCAATCAGGACGCACTACTGGCCAGCCTGCTCGCCGCGGTGGCCGCCGCTCCCGACGACGTGCCGCTGCGGGTGCACGTCGCCGGGCAGCTCGCCGGTCGGGGGCGGCACGCCGAGGCACTGCAGCACTGCGCCGCGACGCTGGCCGTGACCCCGCCGACCCCTCGGTGACCGCGTTGCTGCGCACGCTGACCGACGCCCTGGCCGGAACCCCGCCCGGCTCCGGCACACCACCGGGTGCCCTGGTGCCACCTGGGCGCGGCACCCCGCCGGTGTTCGACTGGAGCCGCGCGCTGCTGGCCTGCCTGGCGCTGTGCCTGGCGATCCTGGTGATCGGCCACACCGGACCCGCGGTGGAGGTGTTCCTGATCCTCGGGGTGCTCGGGCTGCTGGCGCTGTTCGTCGGCCTGGGCAGCCGCATCAGGCGCTGACCCGGGAGGCGCCGACTCAGGAGGACAGCCAGCGGATGCGCCGCCGGGGTGTCGGGATCGCCGGCCGCGGCTCGCGCAGTGTCCGGGCGGTGGCGGCACCGGTGGTGAGGTGGGTGGTGCCCGGGAAACGCCGCCGGCCCGGGCGCTCGGGCACCGGGGCGGGCTGCTCGCCCGGGGCGAGCTGCTCGCGTGCCCCGAAGTAGTCCCCGCCCTTGCGGGCCGGATCGTCGGTTCCCCACTCGCGGCGTTCGCGCACCGGCGCCATCCGGGGAACGTGTTTGCGGCAGTGGATGTAGGCCTCCTGCACCCGCACCACCACCCACCGCTCGGCCCGCCGCCCGGGTGCGCCGTCGAGCGGCAGGTCCGGGTACAGCCGGCGCAGCTCGGCGTCCTCGACGATCCGGGCCCGGCCGTTGACGTGCAGCCCGATCAGGTCCTCGGTGAAGTCCATCATCAGGAGTCCGACGTGCGGGTTCTCGCTGATGTTGCCCAGGCTCGCGTGCACCCCGTTGCCGCGGTACTCCGGGTAGGCCAGTTGCCCGGCGTCGAGCACCCGTACGAACCCGGGCGGCCCGGCGCGTAGCGACGCGTCGCACTCGCCGCGGCCGTCCGCCGTCGACACGAAGATCATTTCCATGCGCTCGACGAACCGGACCATCGTCGGCAGCAGGTGGTCACGGACCTGCTCGGCGTAGAACCGGGTGGCCCGGTCCCGCGTGCCGTAGGCGGACTGCAGCCGGTACTCCCCGCACGAGCCGGGTGGCTCGGCGGGTCGCGGCATCGGGACCGGCGCCGGCGCCGGCTCCCGGAAACGTACGGTGTGGGACGTCGTGTCGAACGGCACGATGACACGGTGCCACGTTGACGATGAAATGTGATCGTCGGCCGGCGAAACTAACACCCGCATCGGTCCACTCGGGGCGGAATCTACTACCATGCGTTACGACCACAGCCCGAACAGGTGAATGACGCGTGAGCGCGCGGCGCGACAACCTATTGTCACAACGCCGGGCGGCCAGCACGGGACGGACCGGCTCCCCAACCGAGAAGTCGATGCACCCGACAGGAGAGAGCTCGCACCCCACATGAGCGCCGAGCCACTGCAGATCGAGGTACCGCCGAGGGTCCCCGCCGCGCCCGCGAGCAATGCCTCGGATCTGGTCACGATCATTCGAACCAGCTTCGAGCTGGTCGAGCCCAAGGCCGACGAACTGGCCAAGCACTTCTACGCCGTGCTGTTCGCGCGCGCTCCGGAGACGCGTGACCTGTTCCCGGCGAACATGGAGATCCAGCGCAGCCGGCTGCTGCGGGCCCTGGTACACGTCGTGCAGATGGTCGACCGGCCGGCCGAGCTGACGCCGTTCCTACAGCAGTTGGGTCGCGACCACCGCAAGTTCGGGGTCATCGCCCGGCACTACAACGCGGTCGGCGCGGCGCTGCTGTCGGCCATCGAGCACTTCGCCGGGCCGGCCTGGACGCCCGCCGTGGCCGGCGCCTGGACCGAGGCCTACGGCATCGTCTCCGGCGCCATGCGCACCGCCGCCGAGGCCGAGCACGGACCCGCCTCCTGGCTCGGCCGGGTGCTCGCGCACCGTCGGCTGAGCTGGGATGTCGCGATGGTGCAGGTGCAGACCGGGCAGCCGATCCCGTACCGCGCCGGCCAGTACCTGTCGGTGGAGACCCCGCGCCGGCCCCGGCTGTGGCGCTACCTGTCCCCGGCGAACGCCCCCCGCGAGGACGGCGTGATCGAGTTCCACGTCCGGGCGGTCGAGGGCGGCTGGGTCAGCCGGGCGATCGTCGCGCACACCCAGCGCGGTGACACCTGGCGGATCGGCCCGCCGATGGGCCGGATGGCGGTGAACCGGAAGTCCGGGCGCAACCTGCTGATGGTGGTCGGCGGCACCGGGATGGCGCCGATCAAGGCCGTCCTCGAGGACATGTCGCGTTTCGGGGAGAACCCGCGCACCGAGGTGTTCCTCGGTGGCCGCAACTTCACCGACCTCTACGACCTGGGCAGCCTGCGCCAGTTGTCCTACACCAACCCGTGGCTGAACGTGGTGCCGGTGGTGGAGGACGACGACAGCGGCTCGGGCGCGGAGAAGGGCACCCTGGCCGAGGTGGTCACCCGCTACGGAGCCTGGGCCGACCACGACGTGCTGGTCTGCGGGTCGCCGGCGATGATCCGGGCCACCGTGTCGCGGATGCTGGTCGCCGGCACGCCGCTGGACCAGATCCGGTACGACCCGTTCACCATGGACTGAGCCGGGCACACCGTCGTAGCTGCGACCCGGGCCCTGACGCTGGGCAAGCGCGCTGCTGTACGTGGTGCTGCTGCTCATCGCGGTAGGCGGCGCGGTCGGTTGGAGCCGGGCCTGGCGGAACCGAACCGTCGTCCGCAGACCCGTCGACCCAGGCGTCTGATACCTGACGCCGCGACACGACCCGCGCTAGGGTGCATGGATGACGATCACGGTCGGCCGTTTGTGGCATCACCCGGTGAAGTCGGTGCAGGGCGAGCCGGTCGACGAGGTGGTACTCGGTCCCGGCGGGCTGGTCGGCGACCGGGCGTACGGCTTCGTGGACGTGGCCAGCGGGCGGCTGCTGTCGGCCAAGCGCCCGAAGCGGTACGGCGCGCTGCTGAACTGCCACGCCGGGTTCGCCGCCCCGCCCCGGCCCGGCGAGCCGGTCCCGACGCTGCGCTTCACCACTCCGGACGGCGCGACGCTGACCGAGCAGTCCGAGATCGAGAAGGCCGTGCGCGAGCTGCTCGGATTCGAGGTCGCGCTGGTCACCAGCCTGCCGGCCGACGGCACCTACGAGCTGACCTGGGGCGAGGACAACGGCGACTCCGGGTTCCTGGCGCCGGCGCGGTTGCCCGAGACCGAGGACGGCGAGCCGCTGTATGCCTTCCCGCCAGGGGTCGGCGCGCCGCAGACCCTGCTCGACCTGGCCGCCCTGCACGTGCTGGCCAGCAGCACGTGCGAGTCGCTGGCCCGGGAGTACCCGGACGGCGACTGGGACGAGCGACGGTTCCGGCCGAACATCGTCTTCGCCGAGGACGGCGTGCCGGCCCGACCCTCCGGGCGCTTCGCCGAGGACGAGTGGATGGGCGCCGACCTGCGCATCGGCGACTCGGTGCGGATCCACATCGTGGCCCCGACCCTGCGCTGCCCGATGCCGTCGGTCGCCCAGGACGGGCTGCCACGCGACGCCGAGATCCTGCGCACGCTGAACCGGGTGGCCCGGCGGGCCCTCCCGCCCCTCGGCACCTTCCCCTGCCTGGGCGCCTACGCCGAGGTGGTCGTCCCGGGTGTGGTGCGGGTCGGTGATCCGGTGGAGGTCACCGAGACCGCCGCCGAGGGCAGCGCCCTGGCCGGCGCGCTGAAAGCGATCGCCGGCGGCTGATCCCGCCCCGACACGCCTCAGCCCTTCACGTGGCGCGCGCCACAAAGTTATGGTGGGCCTTGAACTCGGGGAAGTCACGGTCGTGCGCCGTTGCAGGTCGGACGCCTTCCCCACGCTGCGGAAGGAACACCGTGCGCCTGATCGCCCCGATGGACGCCATCTACCTGTGGACCGAGACCACCAACAGCCCGACGCACGTCATCGCGTTGCAGATCTTCAAGCCCCGGCCCGGCAGCGGCCCGGAGCTGATGGAGGAGATCTACGCCGAGATGACCGACCCGGCGCTGGTGAAGCCGACGTTCAAGCGAAAGCCGGAACGGTCGCTGACCACCGGCCGGCAGTGGGCCTGGGTCGAGGACGACGACATGGACATGACCGTTCACGTCCGGCGCACCGCGTTGCCGCATCCTGGCCGGATCCGGGAGCTCCTGGAGTACGTCTCCACCATTCACTCCACGGTGCTTGACCGCGGTCGCCCGCTCTGGGAGGCCCGCCTGGTCGAAGGGTTGCAGGACGGCCGGTTCGCGCTGTGCACCAAGCTGCACCACTCGCTGTTCGACGGGGTGCGGATCGGCCGGCACCTGCTCGGCGGGCTGGCCACCGACCCCGCCGCCCGGGACTCGACCGCGCCATGGATCATTCCGGTGCGCCACCGCAACCGGCCCCCGCGCCCGGCCGAGCCGGAGCCGTCGACGCTCCAGCGTGGACGTAACCTGGCCGGGTCGGCCGGCTCGATGGGTACCAGCTTGGCCAGCTCGGTCAAGGCGCTGGCCGACGCCAGCCTCGAAGCGCTGCGCAAGGGCACCACCACCCTGCCGTTCACCGCGCCGAACTCGATTCTCAACGGCCCGGTGGGCTCCGCCCGCCGGTTCGCCGGGGACGCCTGGAAGGTGGCCCGGCTCAAGGCGGTGGCCGCCAAGACCGGTTCGACCATCAACGACGTCGGCATGGCGATGTGTGGTGGCGCCCTCCGCTACTACCTGACCGAGCTCGGCGAGCTCCCTTCCACCGGTCTGGTGGCGTGCGCGCCGGTGTCGCTGACCGGTACCGACGGGTCCACCGGCCCGAAGGAGGGCAATGCCATCGGCGCGGTGCTGGCCAACCTCGGCACCGATCTCGAGGACCCGCTGGAGCGTTTGCGGCGCATCAACTCTGAGATGCACCGCAACAAGCGCCTGATGTCCGACGTGGACCCGTTCACCGCGACGCTGATCAGCGGCGCCGCCATGGGCGGCGCCCTGCTCGGCTCGGTACCTGGCATACCGAAGTCGCCGAAGCCGCCGTTCAACGTGGTCATCTCGAACGTGCCAATGACGAAGAAGTCGCTCTTTTACAGCGGCTGCGAGCTGGACGCGTTCTATCCGGTGTCGGTGGTACTGGAGGGCCAGGCGCTGAACATGACACTGGTTGGCTACCGGGACGAGGTCGCCATCGGGCTCACCGGTTGCCGCCGCACGCTGCCGCACCTGCAGCGGCTGCTGATCCATCTGGAGACCGCGCTGACCGACCTCGAGAAGGCGGTCGTGGCGCTGCCGGAGCCGACCGGGTGACGCGGAGGGCGCCCTCGCCGGCGCCCCGACCGCCGGACCTGACGCCTGGCCCAGGGGCCGCCCGCCGTCAGGTCCGGCGGCTACCCGCGGTCAACGCGAGGGAGGCGTGGGACGCCAGACGGTGATCGCGGTCTGGCGGCGCACCGGCACCAGGTCGCGGCGGTAGGAGGCGTGCACGGCTGCGGCGGCCTGCTCGACGGCGACCCGGGTGGCGGCCAGCTCGTCGAGCGTGGCGGTCAGCTCGGACCGCAGCTCGTCCACGGTGCGCTCCAGGTCGATGATCCGCTTCACTCCGGCCAGGTTGACGCCCTCGTCCTGGCTCAGCCGCTGCACCTCGCGCAGCAGGGCGATGTCGCGCGCGGAGTACCGACGCCCGCCACCGGCCGAACGCCCGGGGCTGACCAGCCCGAGCCGGTCGTAGCCGCGCAGCGTCTGGGCGTGCAGCCCGGCCAGCTCGGCGGCCACCGAGATCACGAACACCGGTGCGTCCACGTCGGCGCCCGGCGGTAGCCCGGGGCCCGGCTCGCGCATGCCCATCACAGCCCCGCTCTCGGATCGAACGACCTGGTGTGCTCAGCATACGAGCGCAACGCCTCGGCCGCCTCGTCGTCCAGCGCGGTCGGTACCGCGATCTCCACGGTGACCAGCAGGTCGCCCGGGTCGCCGGTGGCCTTGCGCACGCCGCGCCCGCGCACCCGGAAGGTCCGCCCGCTCGCGGTGCCGGCCGGTATCTTCAGCGACACCCGCCCGTCGAGGGTGGGCACGGTGAGCGTGGTGCCCAGCGCCAGTTCCGGGTAGGTCACCGGCACCTTGAGCGTGAGGTCGTCCGGGTTGCGCTCGGAGCGGCCGAACCGGCGGTCGGTGCCGACCCGGACCACCACGAACAGGTCACCGGCCGGCGCGCCGCCCCGCCCGGGCTCGCCCTGCCCCTTGATCCGGATCTTCTGGCCGTCGGTGACCCCGGCCGGGATCCGGGTGTTGAGCGTGCGGGTGCGCGGGCTGACCCCCTCGCCGGCGCACTCCGGGCACGGGTCGTCGATGATCCGACCGGTGCCCCGGCAGTCGCGGCACGGTTCGGAGAACGCGAACGCGCCCTGGTTGTTGGTCACCAGGCCGACCCCGGCACAGGTGGGGCAGCTGCGTGGGGCGGTGCCCGGCCGGGACCCGGTGCCGGCACAGCGCTCGCAGCGGGCCGGGCTGGTCAGCCGCAGCGCGACGGTGGCCCCGCGTACCGCGTCGGCGAACTCCAGCCGGATCTCGCTCTCCACGTCGGCGCCGCGTCGGGACTGGGTGGACGAGTGACCGGTCGAGGACCGCCCCCCACCACCGCCGAACAGCCCGCCGAACAGGTCGCCGAGCCCGCCGCCGCGGCCCTGCGCGGACTGGTTGAGCAGATCCTCGAAGTTGACGTTCCCCGATCCGCCGAAGCCGGCACCCGGCCCCGGGCCGGCGCCGTACCCACCGCCGAATCCGCTTCCGAAGCCACCGCCGCCGCCCCGGGCCCCGGAGCGGAACAGCGCCCGGGTCTCGTCGTACTGCTTGCGCTTGTCGGTGTTGGACAGCACGCTGTAGGCCTCACCGACCGCCTTGAACCGGGCCTCCGACTTCGCGTCGCCGGGGTTCTTGTCCGGGTGCAGGTCCCGGGCCAGCTTCCGGTAGGCCTTCTTGATCTCGTCCGCGCCGGCCGTCGAGGAGACGCCCAGCTCGGCGTAGAAGTCCTTCTCGATCCATTCCCGCTCGGTCACCGGACGCCTCCTCTCCTGACTCGTGGCTCAGCTGTCCGACACGTCGTCGATCTCGGGTGCGTCGGCCAGGTCCGGGGCCGAGGCGGTCGGGTCGCGGTCGGTGACCGAGACCATCGCCGGGCGCAGCACCCGGCCGCCGATCTTGTAGCCCTGGCGCATCACCAGGCTGACCGTCGGCCCGGCCACCTCGGCGGAGGTGTCGTGGGCCACCGCCTCGTGCAGCGCCGGGTCGAACGGCTCGCCGGTGGATCCGAACGGCTCCAGCCCGACGCTCTTCACCGCGGCCACCAGCCGGTCGGCCACCGCCTTGAACGCCCCGGTGAGGTCGCCGTGCGCGGCCGCCCGGTCGAGGTCGTCGAGCACGGTGAGCAGTTGCGCGGCGACCTGGGCCTTGGTGTTGACCGCCACCGTCTCCCGGTCGCGGTCGACCCGGCGCCGGTAGTTGGCGTACTCGGCGGTGACCCGTTGCAGGTCGGCCGTGCGCTCGTCGAGCTGGGCCGACAGCTCGGCCAGCTTCTGCTCCGCCGGGTCGGCCGTGACCTCGGTGAACTCGGCATCCACGGTGCTGTCCTCAACTCCTGTCCCGGAGTTCGCCGGGCCGGCCCCGGCGGGCTGGTCGCCCGCCGGGGTCCGCACCTGGCCGGTTTCCGGATCGATCCGTCGCCGGTCCCGCACCACGACGCGCTCCGGCTCTTCCGCTGAACCGGACCGATCCCTCACTTCTTGTCGCCCTCGGCCGGTTCGGCGGTGTCCTCCACGATCTCGGCGTCCACCACGTCGTCGGTCTGGGCCTGGTCTGCGCCCGGAACGTCACCCGGGCCACCCGCCGCGCCCTCGGGACCAGCAGAGCCCTGCTGGGCGTAGAGCGCGGAGCCGAGCTTCTGCGACTCTCCTGCCAGCTTCTCCATCGCCGACTTGACCGCGTCGTTGTCGGTGCCCTTCAGTGCCTCGGTCAGTCCGTCGAGCGCGGTCCTGACCTCGGCCTTGGCATCGGCCGGCAGCTTCTCGTCGTTGTCGGCGAGGAACTTCTCGGTCTGGTAGACCAGCGACTCGGCCTGGTTGCGGACCTCGGCCTCCTCGCGGCGCTTCTTGTCCTCCTCGGCGTGCTGCTCGGCCTCGCGCATCATCCGGTCGATCTCGTCCTTGGACAGCGCCGACCCGCCGGTGATCGTCATGGCCTGGCTCTTGCCGGTGCCCAGGTCCTTGGCGGACACGTTCACGATGCCGTTGGCGTCGATGTCGAAGCTGACCTCGATCTGCGGCACGCCGCGCGGGGCCGGCGGCAGCCCGGTCAGCTCGAACATGCCGAGCTTCTTGTTGTAGGCCGCGATGTCGCGCTCGCCCTGGAAGACCTGGATCTGCACCGAGGGCTGGTTGTCGTCCGCGGTGGTGAAGATCTCCGAGCGCTTGGTGGGGATGGTGGTGTTGCGCTCGATGAGCTTGGTCATCACCCCGCCCTTGGTCTCGATGCCCAGCGACAGCGGGGTGACGTCGAGCAGCAGCACGTCCTTGACCTCGCCGCGCAGCACGCCGGCCTGCAGCGCCGCGCCGACCGCGACGACCTCGTCCGGGTTGACGCCCTTGTTGGGCTCCTGGCCGCCGGTGAGCTCCTTGACCAGCTCGGTGACCGCCGGCATCCGGGTGGACCCGCCGACGAGCACCACGTGGTCGATCTGGCCGACCGAGATGCCGGCGTCCTTGATCACCTGGTTGAACGGCGCCCGGGTGCGGTCCAGCAGATCAGCGGTGATCTTCTGGAACTCCGCGCGGGACAGGGTCTCGTCCAGGAACAGCGGGTTCTTGTCCGCGTCGACCGTGATGTAGGGCAGGTTGATCGTCGCGGTGTTCTGGCTGGACAGCTCGATCTTCGCCTTCTCGGCGGCCTCGCGCAGCCGCTGCAGGGCCATCTTGTCCCTGGTCAGATCGATGCCCTGGCTGCTCTTGAACTTGTCGACCAGCCAGGTGATGACCCGCTCGTCCCAGTCGTCGCCGCCGAGGTGGTTGTCGCCGTTGGTGGCCTTGACCTCGACCACGCCCTCGCCGATCTCCAGCAGGGACACGTCGAACGTGCCGCCACCGAGGTCGAAGACCAGGATGGTCTGCTCCTTCTCGCCCTTGTCCAGGCCGTAGGCCAGCGCGGCGGCGGTCGGCTCGTTCACGATCCTCAGCACGTTGAGCCCGGCGATCGTGCCGGCCTCCTTGGTGGCCTGGCGCTGG
>JAJCYC010000170.1 GCA_029263115.1 Pseudonocardia sp.
CACGCATGTCGACCTTCTGCCGCACCTTGTCCACGAACGGAACCAGGATCGCCAGGCCGGCTTCCTTGGTGGCCTTGTAGCGCCCGAGCCGCTCGATGATGGCCACCGATGCCTGCGGCACGATCATCACCGACTTCACCACCACCACGACCACCAACAGCACGAACAGTCCGACCAGCAACAGCGCCACCGACTCCATCGCCCCTCCCCGTCAGGAATATGGGTGCCGTCAGAGTTCCGCGGACACCATCGCGGTCACCCCGGACAGATGGATCACCAGGACCCGGTCGCCCGGTTCGAACACCCACGCATGATCGAACGTGCGGGCCGACCATAGCTCACCGTCGATCTTGATCTGGCCGTCGGTGGCGTCCACCCGGCGCACCACCACACCGGCCGCGCCGACCGGTGAGTTGTGCGCCGGCTCCAGCTCCACCGCGGTGCGCCGCCGCAGCACCGGCCGGGCGGCCACCAGGAGCAGTACCGACACCACCGCGAACACCCCCGCGTCCACCGGCAGCGGGGTGCCCAGCAGCGCCGACGCCGCAGCCGCGGCCAGCGCGCCGGTCCCGAACATCAGCAGCACGAAGGTGCCGGTGAGCGCCTCGGCACCGATCAGCGCGAGACCGGCGATGAGCCAGATCACAGCGGTGGACATGGCCCCATCGTGCCAGAGCGCACCGCGAACCGTGGTCGAGTTGGGAAAGGGTTAAGACTCCTGGGTCACGAAATCGATCAGCTGCTCGACCGCGCCCACCAGGGGCGTCTCCAGGTCCCGGATTCCGCGAACCGCGCCCAGCACCCGCCGGGCGCCGTCGGCCGGCTCACCCCAGCCCAGGGCGGCGCAGACCCCGGTCTTCCAGTCGGTACCCCGGGGCACCGACGGCCAGGCCTCGATGCCCACCACCGAGGGCCGTACGGCCTGCCAGACGTCCACATAGGGGTGCCCGGTCACCAGCACGTGCCGGCCGGCCACCGCCGCCGCGGTGCGGGTCTCCTTGGACCCCGCGACCAGATGGTCGACCAGGATCCCGAGGCGTCGCCCCGGGCCGGGGCCGAAGCCGGCCACCGCGCCGGCCAGGTCGTCGATTCCGTGCAGCGGTTCCACCGCCAGACCTTCGACCCTCAGGTCGTGTCCCCAGACCCGCTCGACCAGCTCGGCGTCGTGCAGGCCCTCCACCCAGATCCGGCCGGCCCGGGCCACCCGCGCCCGCAGGCCCTCCACCCGCACCGAGCCGGAGGCCGAGCGGGCCGGGGCGGTCCGGCGCGCGGTCGGTCGGGTGACCGTGACCGGCCGGCCCTCCAGCAGCAACGCCCCCGGGCGCAGCGGGAACACCCGCCGCCGGCCCCGGGCGTCCTCGAGCATCGCGCCGTCCTTGCCGATCCCCACCAGCGCGCCGCAGAACCCACTGGCCGGGTCTTCCAGCACCAGGCCCGGTTCGCCGACCACCGTGGGCGGCTCGGCCTTGCGCCGCGGCGTGGCCAGCGGATCGGAGTAGCGGACGGTCGACGGACGGTCGTTGTGTTCCCTCACGATCGCGGAACGTTATCGGCGTGTCACCCGCTCGGCCGCGCTGCCACGCCGGGGAATGCCCTCTAGCCTGACGCAGGTGTCCTGCGCTTCCGCGACGATGACCGTGTGGCTGTCGGCATGGTTGGCCGGCGCCGCCGCGCCCGACGATGTGCTCGACGCGCTCGAGCCCTGGGCCGAGGCACACGACGTGGTGGCCGCCGACGAGCCGACCGCCCGGCAGACCGGGCTGCCGGCTGCGGCCGAGCCGCCAACGTCGACCACGTTCCTGCTGGCCGCGCTGCGCAGGATCGGCGCCGGAGTGGGCGTCGCGGCCCGGCTGGTGCTCCCGGTCCCGGGTGACCTGCGCGGCATGCCCAGCACCGGCGCGTTCAGCCGGGCGGCGGTCGAGGCGGGTCAGGGCGTGCTGCTCACCGATGTCGGGTACGGCCTGGTGCCGGCCCCGGTGGCCGACGGTCTGCTGCGCTGGCAGTTGCACTCCGTGCTCGAGGCCGTTCCCCCGGACGAGCACCTGACGTTGGGCGAGACCGAGCACGGTCTACGCGACCAGGTGCGCCGGTCGGCCTCCACCCTCACCTCCCTCGGGGTGGCCCGGCACCGCCCGGGGGTCCGCCAGGAGATCGAGAACGCCCTGCGGGCCCGGCCGAGATCGCTGTGGCCGGACGGGATGCCGGCCCCGGCGCTGCGGGTGTTGGCACACGCCGACGAGGTCGAGGCCATCCTCGCGGCGGCGTCGGTGGACGATCCCGGCGGTGCACTGACCGCGTCGGCCGCCCAGGCCCGCACCGATGCGTTGCGCCCGCTGGCGGCGGGGGTCCGGACGGCCCGCCGCGCCGCGGTCGCCGAGGCGGTCCGGGTCCTGGCGGGTATCGGCCGGCACTGACGGGCCGGACACGGCTGTGATCGTCCTCTACCCGAGCCACCGCCGGACCGGACGGCAGCAGTCCGGGGCACAGGCCGCGCCGTTCACGCCGTACCCGGCTGAGGACACGCATCCCAGCGCCCGCGCCGGGCCTGCGTCGGTGTGCTCGGCGACCAGCTCGACGACCATGGCGGCGAACCGGGGATCGGCGCCCGCGGTGGCCGCCCGGGCGAACCCGAGGCCGAGCTCGCCGGCCCGCTCCCGGGCCTCGTTGTCCAGGTCCCACACCACCTCGACGTGGTCACTGACGAATCCGACCGGGCACACCAGCACCGCAGGGTGGCCCGCTGCGGCGACGGTGTCGAGGTGGTCGACGACGTCGGGCTCAAGCCAGGGCACGCTCGGTGGGCCGGAACGGGACTGCCACACCACGTCGTGCCCGGGCGCCCCCACCGCCTCGGCGACCAGCCGGGCGGCCTCGGCCACCTGCCGGGAGTAGCGGTGCCCGCCGTCGTCCGGGGTGCCGGCGGAGGCGTCGGCGGCGGTTGGCACCGAGTGGGCGGTGAACACCAGCCGGGCCCTCTCCCCCGCCTCGCCGAGCCGCGCCCGGGCCGCCCGCACCGCGTCGGCCACTGCGGCCACGAACTCCGGGTGGTCGAAGAAGTGCCGCAGCTTGACCAGCTCCGGGGCCCCCTCGCCGACCGCTGCCCGGGCCCGGGCGATGTCCTCGTGGTACTGGCGGCAGGCGGAGTATCCGCCGTAGGCGCTGGTGGCGAAGACCAGCGCCCGGCGCACCCCGTCCCGGGCCATCCCGGCCACGGTGTCCTCGACCAGCGGGTGCCAGTTGCGGTTGCCGAAGTACACCGGCAGGTCGGTCAGCTTCTCGACGGCGGCGATCAGCTCGCGGTTGCGGGCGTTGATCGGGGACACCCCGCCGAAGTGGTCGTAGTGCGCGGCCACCGAGCGCAACCGCTCACGCGGTACCCCCCGGCCGGCCGTGACCCGCTCCAGGAACGGCATGACGTCGTCCGGGCCTTCCGGGCCCCCGAACGACAGCACGAGCAGCGCCTGGACGTCACGGGAGACGGCCGCGGTCATCAGACCCCGATGGCGTGGAAGCCGCCGTCCGCCCAGACCATCGACCCGGTGGTCACCGGCAGCCAGTCCGAGAGCAGCGCGCAGCAGGTCCGGGCCACCGGCTCGGCGGCGGTGACGTCCCAGCCCAGCGGGGCGCGGTCGTCCCAGGCCTCCTCGAACGCGGCGAACCCGGGGATGGACTTGGCGGCCATCGTCTTCACCGGGCCGGCGGCTACCAGGTTGACCCGGATGCCGTCCGGTCCGAGGTCACGGGCCAGATAGCGGCACACCGACTCCAGGGTCGACTTGGCCACCCCCATCCAGTCGTAGGCCGGCCAGGCCTGCCGGTTGTCGAAGTCCATCCCGACCACCGAGCCGCCGGCGGACATCAGCGGCCTGCAGGCCACCGCGAGCGACTTGAACGAGTAGGCACTGACCTGGATCGTGGTGGCGACGTCCTCCCAGGGCGCGGTGAGGAACGCACCCTCGCCGAGGCAGGTGGCCGGGGCGAAGCCGATGGAGTGCAGCACGCCGTCCAGCCCGTCCACGTGCTCGCCGACCCGCTCGGCCAGGCTGTCCAGCTGGGTCTGGTCGGACACGTCCAGCTCGATCACCGGCGCCGGTTGCGGCAGCCGCTGGGCGATCCGCTCCACCAGGCGCATCCGCCCGTACCCGGTGAGCACCACCGTCGCGCCCTGTTCCTGGGCCACCCTGGCCACGTGGAACGCCAACGACGCATCCGTGATCACACCGGTAATCAGGATGCGCTTGCCGTCGAGAAGCCCCGTCACAACGTCTCCGTCCCGTTCGAGTGGTGCATGGCTAGTGACCCATACCCAGGCCGCCGTCGACCGGCAGCACCGCTCCGGTGACGTAGGCGGCGGCGTCCGAGGCCAGCCAGGTGACCGCACCGGCCACTTCGGCCGCGGCGGCGAACCGGGTCAGCGGGATCTGCGCGAGGATCTCCTGCTGGCGCTCGTCGCCCAGCTCCGCGGTCATGTCGGTCTCCACGAACCCGGGTGCCACCACGTTCGCGGTGATCGAGCGGCTGCCCAGCTCGCGGGCGATGGACCGGGACAGCCCGACCAGGCCGGCCTTGCTGGCCGCGTAGTTCACCTGGCCGGCCGACCCGAGCAGCCCGACCACCGAGGAAATGAAGATCATCCGGCCGCCGCGGGCCCGCAGCATCCCCCTGGAGGCCCGCTTGGCGACCCGGTAGGCGCCGGTCAGGTTGGCGTCCACCACCCGGGTGAACTGCTCGTCGGCCATCCGCATCAGCAGGACGTCGTCGGTGATGCCGGCGTTGGACACCAGCACCTGGACCGGCCCGTGCGCGTTCTCCACCTCGGTGAACGCGGCGTCCACGCTGTCCGCGTCGGTCACGTCGCAGCGCACCCCGAGCAGACCGTCCGGGGCACCGGAGCCGCGGTGGGTGACCGCGACCTGGTCGCCCAGTTCGGCGAACGCCTGCGCGATCGCCAGTCCGATACCGCGGTTGCCACCGGTCACCAGCACGCTTCGGCTCACCGGGACACGCTATCCAGCCGGGCGCCCCGCGGCGCGTCGAAGTTGCCGCATGTCCCGAATCGAACGCGTGTGATAGGCCTCAGGGCAGGCGGCGACCGAGCGTGAACGCGGACCCGATACCGGCCATCGCCAGCAGCGCGCCGGCGATCAGCCAGGGCCGGCTGGTGTCCACCCGTCGCACCTCGTAGCCGATCTGCTCGCTGAGGTTCTCGTAGACCTGGGTCAGCTCCTCCTGGCTGGCCGCGGTGAAGAACTGGCCGCCGGAGATCTGGGCGATCTTGCGCATCGAGTCGTCGTCCACCGGGACCGGCGTGCTGCGCCCGCTCAGGTCGATCCGCCCGAGCAGGGTGCCGAAGGAGATCGTGGAGATCGGGATCTTGCCGTCGGCGGCCTTGTGCGCGGCGGTGAACGAGCCGCGCGGCTCGTTCTCGCCGTCCGGTCCGGGCAGCGTC
>JAJCYC010000171.1 GCA_029263115.1 Pseudonocardia sp.
CGGCGTAGCTGGTGGTGGCCGAGTACACGGAGTAGGCGAGCCCGCGCTGCTCGCGGACCTGCTGGAACAGCCGAGAACTCAGACCGCCGCCGAGCACCGTGTTGAGCACCTCCAGCGCCGGGCGGCGGGGATCACCGCGCTCGAGCCCGTGCGTCCCGAGCATCAGGTGCGCCTGCTCGGTGTCCTCGTCGAGGACGGCCAGCCGCAACTGCCCGGTGGGTGCCGCCCCGCCCGGGCGGGCCCCCGGGGCCGGCTGCGCCGGACCTTCCGGGAACGCCTGCCTGGCCAGTTCCACCACCCGCTCGTGCTCCAGATTTCCGGCGGCGGCCAGCACCAGCGCCGGCGAGCGGTAGTGCCGCCGCCAGAACTCGCCCAGCCGGGCACCCGTCATCGCCTCGACCGAAGCCTGCGAGCCGATGACCGGCAGGCCCAGCGGGTGGTCGCCGAACAGTGCGGCGTCGAACACCTCGCCGAGCAGGTCTTCCGGGTCGTCGCCGCGCATGGCGATCTCCTCGAGCACCACCGCGCGCTCCAGCTCCACGTCCGCCGGAGCCAGGGTTGCCGCCGTCACCACGTCGGAGATCAGGTCGATGGCCAGCGGCAGGTCGACGTCGAGCACGTGGGCGTAGAAGCAGGTGTGCTCCTTGCCGGTGAAAGCGTTGAGCTCACCGCCGACGGCGTCGATCTCCTCGGCTATTCGGGCGGCGCTGCGCCGCCCGGTGCCCTTGAACAGCAGATGTTCCAGGAAGTGCGCGGCGCCGGCCTCTTCCGGGGACTCGTCCCGGGAACCGACGCCGATCCACACACCGACCGAGACCGAGCGGCAACCGGGTACCGCCTCGGTCACCACCCGCGGCCCACCCGGCAGCGCGGTCGTCGCGACCGCGTCGCCCGCGCCGCCGGACGGGGTGCCCGGCGGCGCGAGCAGGGTCAACTGACCTCGGCCTTCTCCGCGTCCGGCGCGGGAGCATCCGGCGCGGGGGCGGCCGATCCCTCGACTGTGCCTTCAACCACCGGCACCAGCGAGACCTTGCCGCGGTTGTCGATGTCGACGACCTCGACCCGGAGTTTGTCGCCGACCTTGCAGACGTCCTCGACCTTGTTGATCCGCTTGCCGTTGCCCAGCTTGGAGATGTGCACCAGGCCGTCCTTGCCCGGCACCAACGACACGAACGCGCCGAATGCGGCGGTCTTGACCACCGTGCCCAGGAAGCGCTCCCCCACCTTGGGCAGCTGCGGGTTGGCGATCGCGTTGATCATGCCGATCGCGGCCTCCGCCGACGGACCGTCGGCGGCACCGACGTAGATGGTGCCGTCGTCCTCGATCGAGATGTCCGCGCCGGTCTGCTCGGTGATCGAGTTGATCATCTTGCCCTTCGGGCCGATCAGCTCACCGATCTTGTCGACCGGGATCTTCACCGAGGTGACCCGGGGCGAGTACGGGCTCATCTCGTCGGGCTGGTCGATCGCCTCGGCCATCACGTCCAGGATCGCCAGCCGGGCGTCCCGGGCCTGGGAGAGCGCCCCGGCCAGCACGTCGGACGGGATGCCGTCCAGCTTGGTGTCCAGCTGCAGCGCGGTGACGAACTCCTTGGTGCCGGCGACCTTGAAGTCCATGTCGCCGAAGGCGTCCTCGGCTCCGAGGATGTCGGTCAGCGCCACGTAGGAGGTCTTACCGTCAACGTCCTCGGAGATCAGGCCCATCGCGATGCCGGCCACCGGGGCCTTGAGCGGGCACCCTGCATTGAGCAGCGACAGCGTGGAGGCACACACCGAGCCCATCGAGGTGGACCCGTTGGAGCCGAGCGCCTCGGAGACCTGGCGGATGGCGTACGGGAACTCCTCGCGGCTGGGCAGCACCGGCAGCAGCGCCCGCTCGGCCAGCGCGCCGTGGCCGATCTCGCGGCGCTTCGGCGAGCCGACCCGGCCGGTCTCACCGGTCGAGTACGGCGGGAAGTTGTAGTTGTGCATGTAGCGCTTCTTGGTCTCCGGGGACAGCGAGTCGATCTGCTGTTCCATCCGGAGCATGTTCAACGTGGTGACACCCATGATCTGGGTCTCGCCGCGCTCGAACAGCGCCGAGCCGTGCGCCCTCGGGATGACCTCGACCTCGGCGGCCAGCGGACGGATGTCAGTGACGCCCCGGCCGTCGATGCGGATCCGGTCGCGCAGCACCCGCTGGCGGACCAGCTTCTTGGTGGCCGCGCGGAACGCACCACCCAGCTCCTTCTCCCGGCCCTCGAACTTTTCGCCGAGGCTGTCCAGCACGCCGGCCTTCAGCTCGTCGAGCCTGGACTCGCGGTCCTGCTTGTCTGCGATGGTCAGCGCGGCTGCCAGATCGGCGGAGACCGCGCCGTATACGGCCTCGAACGCGTCCGGCTGGTAGGCGGGGTAGAGCGGGAACTGGCCGACCGGCTTCGCGGCGGCCTTGTGCAGCTCCTGCTGGGCCTCGCAGAGCGCCCTGATGAACGGCTTAGCCGCTTCCAGACCGGCCGCGACGACCTCCTCGGTGGGCGCGGCGGCGCCACCGGCAACCAGCTCGATCGTCCGGGTGGTGGCCTCGGCCTCGACCATCATGATGGCCACGTCGTCGTGATGGCCTCCACCGTCGGCGGGCAGGGACGCGATGCGTCCCGCGACAACCATGTCGAACACGGCGCCCTCAAGCTGCTCGTAGGTCGGGAACCCGACCCACTGGCCGTCGATCAGAGCCACCCGCACACCCCCGACCGGCCCGGTGAAAGGCAGCCCGGAGATCTGGGTGGACGCCGACGCGGCATTGATCGCCAGCACGTCGTAGGGGTCCTGCGGGTGCAGCGAGAGCACGGTCACCACGACCTGGATCTCGTTGCGCAGGCCGTCGGCGAAGGTCGGCCGCAGCGGGCGGTCGATCAGCCGGCAGGCCAGGATCGCGTCGGTGGAGGGCCGGCCCTCGCGGCGGAAGAACGACCCGGGGATGCGCCCGGCGGCATACATCCGCTCCTCGACGTCGATGGTCAGTGGGAAGAAGTCGAGGTGGTCCTTCGGGTGCTTCGACGCCGTGGTGGCCGAGAGCAGCATCGTCTCGTCGTCCAGGTAGGCGACGACCGAGCCTGCGGCCTGGTTGGCCAGCCTGCCCGTCTCGAACCGGACGGTGCGGGTGCCGAGGCTCCCGTTGTCGATGGTTGCAGTGGTTTCGTGCACCCCTTCAGGGGTGAGGTCGGACATGTAGTGATCGCTCCTTGGATGGTGTCACGGGGGCGACCAGTGCCGACTTCGCCGGATCGAGGCCGGTCTTCGATCGAAGTCCCCGGGCCGGCGCGACGCGCCTTCTCCGGGGACCACTACCGAGGACCGGCTGAACACGGGTGCCCCCGCTCCGGTGCCGCAATGGTCGCGTCCGCTGTGCAGTTGTCGGTGGTCCCGGTGCCGCGTCCCGCGCCGGCGTTCGGCGACGGGCGGCAACCGGTTCGGCGGGCGGTGTCGGACACCCTGGCCCGACACCCCCGCCGGGGGTCTATCGACGCAGGCCGAGCCGCTCGATCAGGGCCCGGTAACGGCTGACGTCGACCTTGCGCAGGTACTGCAGCAGACGTCGGCGACGGCCGACCATCAGCAGCAGACCCCGGCGCGAGTGGTGGTCGTGCTTGTGCTGCTTGAGATGCTCGGTGAGCCCGACGATGCGCTTGGTCAGCAGCGCTACCTGGGCCTCCGGGGAGCCGGTGTCGGACTCGTGTACGCCGTACTCGGTCAGCACGGACTTTTTCTCAGCGGCGCTCAGTGCCACGGGTGCGGTACTCCTTGATGGTGTGCGGTGCCGTGTGATGCTCCGGCGGCACGACGGCACGCGCGGAATCGTCGAACAGGCCGGCCACCACGGACCGCAGCCAGACCTGGTGGCAAGGCTACCAGGTGTCACCGACCGCCCGGACGGCACTCCGTCCGACGTCCGGCCGGTGGTGCGGGGCGCTCGGCTCGGCGGTGTCGTCGAGGACCAACGCGACCCGGTGCAACACAGTGTAACGGGGGGAACCGGAGGTGAATCCGGAGCGCACCAGGCAGACCTCAGCGGGCCGCCACCACGACCCCACGAACCCCACCGGCGGGCTTCCGCCCGGCGGGTTGTCGGAGTGCCGCGCGGTGCGGGCCAGCGTCAGGTGCGCCCGGAACCCCCCCGGGTCGCCACCGGCCGCGCCGACCAGCCCGATCAGCGTCCGGGCATCGGTGTCGTCACCGGCCTGCAGCCCGGCCGCGACGACCCGGGGGAAGGCGACCGCACCGGCCAGCCGCAGCCAGGGCGCCCGAGCCGGGCCGGTGGCCGTCTCCAGCTCCCGGGCCAGCACCCCGGGATCGGCCGCCCCGTGGCAACACAGCGTCAGGTGCCAGCGTTCCTGGGGAACAGGCCGCCACCCCGGCGGCGGCCATCGCGGATCGGCCTCGAGGGCCGCGCCGAGCTCGGTGACGATCCGCGCCGGCGGCAGGATCGCGGTGAACAGCCGCGGCAACGAACTCACCGGGTCACCTCCGCTCGGCGGCGGCCCGCCGCAGCAGCTCGGCGATCGCCGGGAACCGCGGCCCGAGGACGTTCGCGGCTGCGGCCAGCTGCGCCGGGGTGGCCACCCCACGCAGCGCGTCGGCCGGGTCCGACCCGCCGCTCGGCACCCCCAGATCGGGCCGGCTGTCGCGGACCCGGTCCAGCAGCGCCTCGGCCTTCAGTGGCTCACCGCCGCCGGCGCGACCGGCGTGCCGGTCCAGCAGCAGCAGCCTGGCCAGCACGTTCGGGTCACCGATCTTCACCCGGCGGCCGCTGATCAGCTGGCTGAGCATCGCGGTGCTGATGCCCAACGAGCGGGCCACCCGAGCCTGCGACACGCCCAGCGCGTTCTGCAGCCGCCGGACCCGTTCGCCCAGCGGCTCGCCGTAGAGCTGGCGCTGCCGCTCGAGATTGCGCGCGAGGACGGCCTCGTCCGCCGGGTCGGGCGGCCGAGGGACGCCGCTCACCGGGGGTTCGACGACCTGCTCCCGGACTGTCACGCCGCACTCCGTCCCGTCGACCGCGCACCACCGCGCCGACCTGTCGCTGATGCGGCGATGCTTCCACCCCTGGCCCGGGCGGTGGGGCGGAACGGGCGAACTCACGCCGTCAGGGTGTGCCGGGCTCAGCCGGTCAGCAGCGCCCGGACCTGATCGACGTCGCGGTTCATCTGCTCGACCAACGCCGGCACGCCGTCGAAACGGACCTGGCCGCGCAGCCGCGCGACGAAGTCCAGCGCGACGTGGTGCCCGTAAAGATCCTCGTCGACGTCGAGCACGTAGGCCTCCACCGTGCGCTGACGGCCGGAGAAGGTCGGGTTCGTGCCGATCGAGACCGCCGCCGCGAGCTCGCGCTTCTCGTGCGCGAACCAGGCCGCGTACACCCCGTCGGCGGGGATCGCGGCGAACTGGGGCGGGGCGAGGTTCGCGGTGGGGAAGCCGATCTCCCGGCCCCGTTGGTCCCCTCGGACCACCACGCCCTCCACCCGGTGCGGGCGCCCGAGCGCCTCGGCGGCGGCCCGCACGTCGCCGCCGTCGATGCAGGACCGGATGTAGGTGGAGGAGTAGGTGATGCCGCTCTCGGCGGAGTCGGTGATCAGCGGGACACCCTCGGCGACGTACCCGAAACGGCGGCCGAACCGGTGCAGCGTATCGACGTCGCCGCGCGCCCCGTGGCCGAAGATGAAGTTGTTCCCGACCACCACGGCCGCCACGTGCAGGCGCTCGACCAGCACCTCGTGCACGAACTCGTCCGCCGACATGCGGGCGAGCTCGGGGGAGAACGGCAACACGCAGAACGCGCCCACGCCCAGTTCTGCGACCAGCTCCGCGCGGCGCCCCAGCGAGGTCAGCTGGGCCGGATGCCGCCCGGGGCGCAGCACCTCGGTGGGGTGCGGATCGAAGGTGACCAGCACCGAGGGCAGCCTGCGCTCAGCCGCCACCGCCACCGCCCGCCCGATCAGCTTCTGGTGGCCCCGGTGCACCCCGTCGAAGACCCCGATGGTCACCACGCTCCGCCCCCAGCCGCCGGGCACGTCGTCCAGCCCTCGCCAGCGCAACACGGGTCCGAGCCTACGCAGGCGCTCCGTCGGCCCCGGCCGGGGCCAGCACCAGGACCGGCCTGGCCCGCCCCTCCACTTCGGTGACCAGGGCCAGCGCCCGGCCGCTGGCGTCCGTCACCGCGTAGACGCCGTCCAGGCCGGCGGCGGCGAGCGGCCGGCCGAAGGACAGCGCGGTGCTCTGCTCGGCGTCGGCGACCCGCACCCTGAAGGCGGCGGCCACCGCCGCGTCCAGCGGATGGGTCAGCTCCGGGTGCTCGGCGAGCTGTTCGAGGGTGCGCGCGCCGTCAAGTGGGAACGGGCCGACCCGGGTGCGGCGCAGCGCGGTGAGATGCCCGCCGACGCCCAGGCCGGCACCCAGGTCGCGGGCCAGGGCACGGACGTAGGTACCGGAAGAACAGTCCACCCGCACGTCCAGGTCGGTACACCGGCCGACTCGGCGCACCGCGTCCAGGGTGAATTCGCCCACCGTCACCGGCCGGGCGGGCAGCACCACGGTCTCGCCGTCCCGGGCCCGGGCGTAGGCCCGGCGGCCGTCGACCTTGATCGCGCTGACCGTGCTGGGCACCTGCTCGATCCGCCCGGTGAGCGCCGCCATCCCGGTCCGGACGGCGTTCTCCGCCACCGCGCCGGCGTCGGCGGTGGCCAGCGTCTCGCCCTCCGCGTCGTCGGTGCTGGTGGCCTCGCCGAGCCGGATCGTCGCGGTGTACGCCTTCGTGTCCAGTGCCAGGTGCCCCAGCAGCCTGGTGGCCCGTTGCACCCCGAGCACCAGCACGCCGGTGGCCATCGGGTCCAGCGTGCCTGCGTGGCCGA
Source organism: Pseudonocardia sp. (assembly GCA_029263115.1). GTDB lineage: Bacteria > Actinomycetota > Actinomycetes > Mycobacteriales > Pseudonocardiaceae > Pseudonocardia. Next base: position 6,885 of record JAJCYC010000171.1, read on the forward strand.
TCTTGCGGGTGCCGAGCAGCCGGCGCAGCCGTCCGACCACGTCGTGCGAGGTCAGACCGGCCGGCTTGTCCACCACCACCAGCCCGGAGTCAGCAGTCACAGGTTCGATCCTGCCGCACGGCGCACAACCGGCGCGGAGCCGGTGCCGGACCGGTGAGCAACGGCGGCCCGATCAGTGCTCCGGGAGGTGTTGGAGGTAGGTGCCTGGCGATACACCGACCGTACGTCGGGATGCGGCCAGAAAGGCGCTGGGGGGTGGCGTAGCCGACCTGGCACGCCACCCGAGTGACAGGCTCCCGGTCGTCGGGTGGGTTGTCCCGGAGAGCGGACGTGATCCTCGCCGCGCGCGGGTCGGCGGTGGAGCGATGCGCGCCGGCCAGATGTGTCTCGGACATGTAGCGCACGACCATCACGCGCGTTGTCGCCGTGTTCCGGGGCGGGTTGACTGATTCCATGCCGATGAACCTGCTACACCGCAAGCTCTGCGCGTCCGACAAGTGGGCGGACATCGTCGCCGACGACCTGCCGGCGCTTCTCGCCGGAATCGACCTCGGCGACGACGTGCTGGAGATCGGACCGGGCTTCGGCGCCACCACCCGTGTGCTGGCCGCGCACGTGCCGAGACTCACCGTGATCGAGATCGACGACGTCCTCACCCGGCGACTACGCACCGAGTTCGGCGAGCGTGTTCATATCGTCCACGGGGACGGCGCCGCGATGCCTTTTCCGGACGGGCGGTTCTCGGCGGTGGTCTGCTTCACCATGCTGCATCACGTGCCGTCCCAGCGAACGCAGGACCGGCTGTTCAGCGAAGCGCGACGGGTGCTGCGCCCGGAGGGCGTGTTCCGCGGCGCGGACAGTCTTCCGAGCCTCGGTTTTCGATTGCTGCATATCGGCGACACGATGAACGTCCTGGATCCGGGCACCGTACCCGCACGGCTGGCCTCCGCCGGGTTCACCACGCCAAGCCTGGAGGTGACGAAGGACCGAGTCGCCTTCCTCGCCGCCGCGCCTGGGGTCCGAGATGGGCCATGACCGACACCGAGGTCGCCAATCACGGCGTGCCTGGCGTCAGGGGCAGGGGCCCGGGCCGTCGCGCAGCAGCAGGCGGACCGGGTCGGCGATGGTCACCCCGCCGGACTCCGGTGACCACAGGGTCTGCCGGCCGGAGGCGCCGCCGAGCCAGACCGTGGCCTGGCCGGCCGGCGGGAGGGCGCGACCGACGAACGGCGCACCCGCCGGACCGCCCGGCACCGACCAGCACACCCAGGTCGGGGTGACACCGATCCACGACCCGGGCAACCCGCCCCGGTCCGGCGCCGCGCGGTTGCCGGCGACCGCCGCGCACGCCGCGAACAATCCGGCGACCAGGACCACGCCGAGCACCGCGAGCACCGGAGCGGGCGGAGGGCGCCTGAGCCGCTCGGAGCCGTCCGAACGGTGCGCCCACCCCCAGGTGGCGACCGCGACCACCGCCGCGGCCAGCGCGCACAGCCCGAACAGCGCGCCGGAGAGCCAGCGCTGGGCGACGGTGAGGGTGACATCGGCCGGCCGCAGGCCCAGCGGCGCCAGGTAGTTCTCCACCAGCAGCTCCCCCACCGGCACCGCGGCCAGCACCAGCATCGCCGGCACGGCCAGCACCGCCAGCCGGGCACCCGGCTCGGTGCCCAGTGCCGGCACGGTGCGCAGCGCGACCGGGGTGGCCACCGCCAGCGCCAGCCCGGCCGCCGCCGCGACCACCAGCGGCGGCACCGGGACCGCGACCAGCACCCGCGTCAGCAACAGCATCAGCAACAGCGCGGGGGCGGCGACCAGGATCCGACGCCGGACCGACCCGAAGAACCGGCGCCGCTCGGCGAGGTGGTGCACCACCAGCAACGGCAGCCCCACGCACACGGTTGCCGCAGTGAGTACCAGCACCCAGCGTCGGCTGTCCCACCACGGGCCGGCGGTGGGCACCACCATCAGCAGCAGCGGCAGCAGACACAGCGCGGCGGCGCCGTCCACCCGGGCACGCACCCGGGCCTCGTCGGGCGCGCCGACCCGTGGCGACCGGCCCGACAACCCGGGCCAGGCCGCGGCCAGCAGCGCGAACCGCCGGTCCAGCTCGTCCTGCTCGGCCGGCGCCCAGAGGGTCGCACGCCGACCGGCCGGCCAGACCCGGACCGACGGCGGGGCGCAGGCCGGGGCGTCGGCCGGGCCGGTCCCTACCACCTCGCCGGTCAGCCCGGCCGCGCGCAGCCGGCTCAGGGCCCGCACCGCGAGCCGGCGCTGTGCCACGGTGGCCACCCCGGTGGCCGACCCGGTGACCTCGAGCAACGCCGGCACCGGAGCCGACGGGTCCCGCCCGGCCGGCCGATCCCGGCGGACCGGCGCCTCCACCTTCCCCCGGCGCCGGCGCAGCGGTACCGGCGCACCGGCCCTCGGACCGACCGCCGTACCCGCCCGACGCTCGACCGGGGCCCCGGACGGCGCGTCGGGCGCCGCGCCGGCGCGCGGGGCGCCGATCCGGCGCCAGCTGAGCGTCGGGTCGGCGGTCAGCCGTCGCCACGCCCCCGGGTCGAGATCGGGAACCTCCACCAGCACCCGGCAGTGGTGCTCGCCGACCACCACCCTGGTGAGCGAGCGGCTCAGCGTCATGACTCCCCTGTGGCTGGCTCCTCGGGCGAGCGGCCCACGCTCGCCGAACGCACCGCTCCGGGCACCGCCCAGCCACCGGAGCGGGTCCGGGCCAGCACTGCGGCGAGCCTGATCAGCATAAGGGCCGACAGCCCGGACCAGATCCCGGCCAGTCCCCAGCCGAACACCAGCGACGCCCAGACCAACGGCAGGAACCCCAGCACCGACGCGGCCAGCGTCGAGTTGCGCAGGAACGCGGCGTCCCCGGCGCCCAGCAGCACACCGTCCAGGGCGAACACCACGCCGGCGACCGGCTGCAGGGCGACGAAGAACCACCAGGCCAGCGGCACCAGCGCCAGCACCTGGGCGTCGGTGCTGAACACCCCGGGCAGCACCCCGACCAGCCCGGCGAACAACGCGGCGAACCCGCAGCCCAGCACCAGCCCGTACCCCGTCACCCGGCGGGCCAGCGCCCGGGCCCGGGCCCCGCCCCCCGCGCCCAGCGCCGCGCCGACCAGGGACTGGGCGGCGATCGCCAGCGTGTCCAGCACCAAGGCCTGAAAGTTCCACAGCTGCAGGACGATCTGGTGGGCGCCCACCGAGGCGGCGCCGAACCGGGCGGCCACCGCGGCGGCGGACAGGAAGCTGATCTGCAGGCCGGCGCTGCGCAGGGCGAGGTCGCGCCCCATCGCCAGCTGGGCCCGCAGCACCGCGGGCTCCAGCCGGATCGTGCCCCCGGTCGCCGCCACCTCGGCCCGCAGCGCCCGGACGAACAGGCCAGCCGCGACGGCCTGCCCGGCGAGGTTGGCCCACGCCGACCCGGGCAATCCGAGTCCGGGCAGCGCTCCGGGCCCGTATACCAACAGCGGGCACAGCAGCACCGACAGACCGTTGCCGACCAGTACGAAGCGCAACGGCCGCACGGTGTCGTGCACACCGCGCAGCCACCCGTTGCCGGCCAGAGTGACCAGGATGAACGGCACCCCGAACAGCGCGACCCGCAGCCACCCGCCCGCCGCGTCCGCGACCGGGCCCGGCCCGCCGGCCAGCCCCCGGCAGACCGGACCGGTGACCAGCAGACCGGTGACCAGCAGCGCCAGCCCGAGACCCAGCGCCAGCCAGGTCGACTGCACCCCCTCCGCGACCGCCCGGACGCGCAACCCCGCGCCGTGCAACCGGGCGGCGCGCGCGGTGGTGCCGTAGGACAGGAACGTCAGCTGGGTGGATACCAGGGCAAGCAGCGTGCCGCCGACCGCCAGCCCGGCCAGCGGCAGCACCCCGAGCCGGCCCACCACGGCGGTGTCCACCAGCAGGTACAACGGCTCGGCGGCCAGTACGGGCAGCGCGGGCGCGGCGAGCCGCAGGACCTCCCGGGCACCGCCCGGCCTGCCCTCCCGCTGCGCCATACCCCCGGCTCAGTCCTCGGGATCCTCGCGCGGGGGCTTGTACGGGTCCGGGTCGCCGGCCGGCTCGGCGCCGGCCGCCAGCCGGGCCACCTCGGCATCCGCGTCACGTGCCCGCGCCAGCAGCTCGTCGAAGTGTTTCGCGCCGGCCGGCACGGCGTCCGGGACGAACGTCAGCGTGGGGGTGAACCGCACCCCGGTCCGCTTGCCGACGATCGAGCGCAGCACGCCGTTGGCGCTGGCCAAGGCCGCCGCCACCCCCTGGGAGTCCGGCTCGGCGTCGACGGAGTCACCGAGCACCGTGTAGAACACCGTCGCGTCGTGCAGATCGCCGGTGACCTTGGTGGCGGTGATCGTCACCATGGCCAGCCTCGGGTCCTTGACCTGGTGCTCCAGCGCGTGCGCCACGATCTGGCTGATCCGCTTGGCCAACCGGTTGGCCCTCGCGTGGTCGACCATCTTCCCACCTCATGTCGTCGTGCTGTTCGCTGTCGGGTGCCGGACCGCCCGGAGCGGGTCGGCTCACTCCTCGTCGTGCGGCCCGACGATCCGTCGGTGGGCCGAGAGCAGCTCCAGTTCGGGCCGCCCCGCCACCCACCGCTCGCAGCTGTCCAGCACCTCGGTCACGTGACCCGCATCCGCAGCCACGCAGCTGAGCCCCAGCAGGGCCCTCCGGTGCAGGTCGAGGTGGCCCGCCTCGGCGACCGCCACCTCGTAGCGACGGCGCAGCTCGGCGAGCACCGGTCGCACGACCGAGCGCTTCTGCTTGAGCGAGCCGACGTCTCCGAGGAGCACGTCGAACTCCAGGACCCCTACGTACATGGTGTACCCGGCCCGTCCGCCGAGCGGCCCGGCGCGGTGTTCCGCGCCGGGCCGCCCCGCTAGGCCCTCGGCTTCTCCCGCATCTCGAACGTCTCGATGATGTCGCCGACCTGCAGGTCGTTGTACGACCCCAGGGTAAGACCACACTCGAAGCCCTCACGGACCTCGACCGCGTCGTCCTTGAACCGACGCAGCGAGCTGACCGGCTGGTTCTCCTGGACGACCACGCTGTCCCGGATCAGCCGGGCGCGAGCGTTGCGCCGGATCTCACCGGAGAGCACCATGCAGCCCGCGATCGTGCCGACCTTCGAGGACCGGAAGACCTCGCGGATCTCCGCCCGACCGAGTTCGACCTCCTCGAACTCCGGCTTGAGCATGCCCTTGAGCGCTGCCTCGATCTCCTCGATCGCCCGGTAGATCACCGAGTAGTAGCGGATCTCCACACCCTCGCGGTTGGCCAGCTCGCCGGCCTTGCCCTCGGCCCGGACGTTGAAGCCCAGCACGATGGTGTTGTCCGCGATGGCCAGGTTGATGTCGCTCTCGGTGATGCCACCGACGCCGCGGTGGGTGACCCGCAGCTCGACGTCGTCGCCCACCTCGATCTTCATCAGGGCGTCCTCGAGAGCCTCGACGGTACCCGAGTTGTCACCCTTGATGATTAGGTTGAGGGTGTCGGTCTCCTTCAGCGCGGCGTCCAGGTCCTCCAGGCTGACCCGCTTGCGACGCGACGCCAGCTCGGCGTTGCGGTCCCGGGCCCGGCGCCGGTCGGCGATCTGCCGGGCCACCCGGTCCTCGTCGACCACCAGGAAGGTGTCGCCGGCGCCGGGCACCGAGGTGAACCCGATGACCTGAACAGGCTGGGACGGCAGTGCCTCGATGACGTCGTCACCGTGCTCGTCGAGCATCCGCCGGACCCGGCCGGACGCGTCGCCGGCCACCACGGAGTCGCCCACCCGCAGCGTGCCGCGCTGCACCAGCACCGTGGCCACCGGACCGCGACCGCGGTCCAGGTGCGCCTCGATCGCCACGCCCTGGGCCTCCATGTCGGGGTTGGCCCGCAGGTCGAGCGCGGCGTCCGCGGTGAGCAGGACCGCCTCGAGCAGCGCCTCGATGTTCTGGTTCTCCCGGGCGGAGACGTCGACGAACATCGTGTCGCCGCCGTACTCCTCGGCAACCAGCCCGTACTCCGTCAGCTGCTGGCGGATCTTGGCCGGGTTGGCCCCTTCCTTGTCGATCTTGTTCACCGAGTCCACGATCGGCACCACGGCCGCCTGGGCGTGGTTGATCGCCTCCACCGTCTGCGGCATCACACCGTCGTCGGCGGCCACCACGATCACCGCGATGTCGGTCGACTTCGCACCGCGGGCACGCATGGCGGTGAACGCCTCGTGGCCCGGGGTGTCGATGAAGGTGATCAGCCGCTCGAAGCCCTCGAGCTCGGTGAGCACCTGGTAGGCGCCGATGTGCTGGGTGATGCCCCCGGCCTCGCCCGCCATCACGTTGGCCTTCCGGATGGTGTCCAGCAGGCGCGTCTTACCGTGGTCGACGTGACCCATCACGGTCACCACCGGCGGCCGGATCACCAGGTCCTCCTCGCCGCCGGCGTCCTCACCGTAGGAGATCGAGAAGCTGTCCAGCAGCTCCCGGTCCTCCTCCTCCGGGGAGACCACCTGGACGTGGTAGTTCATCTCGCCGCCGAGCAGCTCGAGGATCTCGTCCGAGACCGACTGGGTCGAGGTGACCATCTCACCGAGGTGGAACAACACCTGGACCAGCGACGCCGGATTCGCGTTGATCTTGTCCGCGAAGTCGGTCAGCGAGGCCCCCCGGGCCAGCCGGATCGTCTCACCCTTGCCTTTGGGCAGCCGCACACCGCCAACGGACGGCGCCTGCATGGCCTCGTACTCCTGGCGCTTCGCGCGCTTCGACTTCCGGCCCTTGCGCGCCGGACCGCCGGGACGACCGAAGGCACCGGCGGCGCCTCCGCGACCGCGGTTACCGCCGCCACCGGGACGACCACCGCCACCACCGGGACCACCGCGGAACCCGCCGCCGGCCGGCGCACCCGCGCCACCACCGGGACCGCCGGGCCCACCACCGGGACCGCCGCGGAATCCGCCGCCGCCACCACCGCCGGGACGACCCGCGCCGCCACCGCCGGGACGACCCGCGCCGCCACCGGCGGGAGCGCCGCGACCCGCGCCCGGCCCTCCACGCCCGGCGCCGGGACCGCCACGACCACCACCGGCCGGCCGACCGGGCATCATCCCCGGGTTGGGCCGGGGCGGCATCATGCCCGGGTTGGGCCGAGGTCCACCCGCACCCGCGGTTCCGCCGGGGCGGGGAGCGCCGGCCGGACGGCTGGGCGCGCCACCGGAGCCACCCGGACGGGGCGGCGGCTGCTGGCTCGGGCCCGGGCCGGGCGGGCCGGGGCGAGCTGTGGGTCGATTCGGCGGCGCTCCGGAGCCGACGCCGAACGGGTTGTTGCCCACCCGCGGCGTGCGCGGACCGGGTTTGGGAGCCTGCCGGCGCGGCGGCACCACGGCCGGGGCCTCGGCGCTCGCCGCGGCCGGCTGCTCAGCAGCCGGGCGGGCCGGCTCGGCGGGGCGCTCCGACGGCTCGGGCGCGGGACGGCTCGACGCCTCCCGCACGGTGGGCTCGGCCGGGCGGGCGGGCGCATCGGGTGCCGGCGGGCGCGCCGCCGGAGCCGGGGGGCCGGGACGGGCCGGCGCCGGACCCGGGCGCGGCGAGGCCGGGCGCGGACGGACGGTGGGTGCGGCCGTCGAAGGAGCAGCCGGGGCCGGGCGGGCGACCGGGGCCGGGCGCGGGGCGCCGGACTCGGCCGGCGTTGTCGGCACCGGTGCGCTGGGAGCCGGCGGTGCCGCAGCGGCCGGGGCCGCGTCGCTCGGCGTTGGACCCGGACGACGGCCACGCGAGGTCGGCCGGGAGTCGCCGTTGGCGCCGGCGGCCATCGACTCGCGGAGCTTGCGGGCGACCGGAGCCTCGACCGTCGACGACGGGGACTTCACGTACTCGCCCATGTCCTGGAGCTTGTTGAGTACCTGCTTGCTGGTGACACCGAGCTCTTTCGCGAGCTCGTGCACCCGGGCCTTGCCTGCCACTGATCTCCTCTAGCTAGGAGGTCGGCGGCATGTTCCGCTCGACCTCGAACCTACTGTCGCAACACGTTCATGGTGCGATCTTCACAGCTGGCTCATGACGGGTCGACCTGACTCTCGTGATCCAGGTGCGAGACGGTCTCGCACTTCGTGGTGGGCCGAAGGTGCAACCGGAGCTCCTCGACGTCGAGCGGACCGGGGACGCGCAGCGCCCTCGGAAACGCTCCCCGCCGCTGGGCACGGCTGAGGCAATCCGGATCGGGGTGCAACCAGGCACCTCGACCGGGTAGCCGCCGGCGCGGATCCGGAGTGAGAACCCCGCGAACCACGACGACACGCAACAACCCGGTGGCCGTGGCCCGTGATCGGCACCCGACGCAGGTACGCAACGGCACCGAGGAACTCGGCAGTGGCGCAGCGGCGGGCGCTGGATCGCGGATCTCAGCCTCCGGGGAGTGTAGCGCGTCTGGTTGAGGTGCACCCGTTGCGGTCCGGGCCGCGAACGACGCCGGGCCGATCCGCCTACTCCACGGCGGTCGGAGCGGCCGGCTCGTCGCGGATGGGTCGAGGGTCGACGTCGCTGCGGATGTCGATCCGCCAGCCGGTGAGCCGTGCGGCCAACCGGGCGTTCTGTCCCTCCTTGCCGATGGCCAGGGAAAGCTGGAAGTCCGGCACCACCACCCGCGCGGCCTTGGCCCTGGCGTCGAGCACGGTCACTGACACCACCTTGGCCGGCGACAGGGCATGCCCGACGAACTCGGCGGGGTCCTCCGACCAGTCGATGATGTCGATCTTCTCGCCGGCGAGCTCGCTCATCACGTTGCGCACCCGCTGGCCCATCGGCCCGATGCACGCGCCCTTGGCGTTGACCGACGGGACCATGGCCCGCACCGCGATCTTGGACCGATGACCGGCCTCCCGCGCCACGGCGCAGATCTCCACCGAGCCGTCCACCAGCTCCGGCACCTCGAAGGCGAACAGCCGCCGGACCAGGTTGGGGTGCGTCCGGGACAGCGTGATCTGGGTACCGCGCCCGCCGCGGGACACCCCGACCACGTAGCAGCGGATCCGCTCGCCGTGCTCGTAGCGCTCCCCCGGCACCTGCTCCGCGGACGGGATGACGCCCTCGGTACCGCCGAGCTGCACCACCACCACTCCCCGCGCGTTGGCCCGCACGTCACGCTGGACCACACCGGCGACGATCTCGCCCTCCTTGGCGGAGAACTCGCCGTAGGTGCGCTCGTGCTCGGCGTCGCGCAGCCGCTGCACGATGACCTGGCGGGCGGTGGTCGCCGCGATCCGGCCGAACCCCTCGGGGGTGTCGTCCCACTCGCGCACCAGCTGACCGTCGGCGGCGAGCTCCTGGGCGAGCACGCGGACCAGACCGGTCTTGCGGTCGATGTCGATCCGGGCATGCGACTCGTGCCCGTCAGTGTGCCGGTAGGCGGTCAACAACGCGGTCTCGATCGCCTCGATGACCGTCTCGAACGGGATGTCCTTGTCACGCTCGATCGCCCGCAAGGCGGCGATGTCGACGTTCACCTCTGCTCCTTCGCGCTGGTCTCAGCTGGGTTCCCGGTCGGGTGGTGCCCGTCCCCCGGGGAGTCCGGGCGGGCGGACAGCGCCCGCAACTCGTCCGCCGGCGGCTGGCGGAACTCCACCCGCACCACGGCGCGCTCCACCTCTGCGTAGCGCACCTCCCGCACGACTCCGTCCACCAGCACCTGGACCGAGGCCTCACCGGCCTGCCCGACCCGGCCGATGAGCACCCCGCGGTCGCCGAGGGTGATCTCCACCGAGCGCAGATGCGCCCGCCGCCAGTGCCTGGGCTGGCTGAGCGGCCGGTCGACCCCGGGCGAGGTGACCTCGAGCGTGTAAGGGCCGCCGAGCACCGCGTCCTGCTCGTCGAGCTCCGCGGCGACCCGGCGGCTCAGCGAGGCGATGTCGTCCAGGTCCACGCCGTCGTCCGCGTCCACCACCACCCGTACCAGCGCGCGGCGCCCGGCCTGGCGGATCTCGATCTCTTCCAGGTCGAACCCGATCGAGCTCACCGCGCGCTCCACCGTCGGACGCAGGCTGACGCTCAGCTGCTCCGGCTGGTGACGGGGCATACGGGGCTCCTCGGCTCGGTGCACGTCGTAGCGGTAGGTGACGACGGCGGTAGGTGATGGTGGCGCGGGCGTGCCCGCAGTCGGGCACACTGCGGCAGGTAGTCCGTACGGGCCGCCCAGCGTATCGCGCCGGGCGAGCGCTCCGGTGCCCGCTCACTCCCAGGTGTGGCGCGTCGCCGGAACGCCACGATCCGGCCGTGCGTCCGGGCTCGCGGACCGGCCTGGCAGGATCGCCGCCGTGCACAACGTCCGGCCCGCCCCTCGGCTGTCCCGCCGCCCGGTGCTGCTCGGGATGACCGCCGCCCTCGCCGCCCCGCTGCTCGCCGGCTGCGCGGACGGACCACCCGATCCACTGGTGGCGCTGGTGGTCCAGGCCCGGCAGGACGCCGGCCTGGCCGACGCGGCGGCGGCCGCACTGCGCACCGGCACCGCGCCGGACGGGCCTGCGGCCGAACTGGTGGCCGGGATCGCCGCCGCCCGCACGGCGCACGCCGACGCGCTGGCCGCCGCGCTCGGCGACGACGCACCCGAGCAGCCGCCGCCGGGGTCGGCTCCACCCGGGTCCGCGCCGCCCACTGTCACAGCGGCCGGCGCGGTGGCCGCGGTGCGCGACGCGCTGGACCGGGCGAACCGGACCGCTGCCGCGGCCGTACCCGGCCTGCCCCGGCGGCGGGCCGCGCTGGTGGGTTCGGTGGCCGCGTGCTGCGCGGGCTACCGCTCGGTGCTGGCATGAGCCGCGCGCCGGGCCCACCGACCCCCGACCTGGTCACCGATGCCGACACGGCCGCCGCACTGCAGACCGCGCTGGGTGCCGAACACGCCGCCGTGTGGTGCTACGGCCTGGCCACCGCCTTCCTGGCGGCGGCGCTCGACCAGCGTGCCCGGGCGGACGCCACCACGCACCGCGTGCGCCGGGACGCCACCATCCGCTCACTCGCCGGGGCCGACCGGCGACCGGTTACCGCGGAGCCGGCCTACGCCACTCCGGCACCGGTGGTCGACCAGGCCACGGCCGTGGCGCTGCTGGCCGCGGTCGAGGCGGACACCGCGGCGGCCTGGCGGTCGGTGCTGGAGCGCTGTGACGACCCCGGCCTGCGGCTCGTCGCGCTGGATGCATTGACCGACGCCGCCGTCCGGGGTGCCCGCTGGGCCGGGCAGGCCGGCACCCGCCCGCCGGTGCCACCGTTCCCCGGCGCGGCCTGACCACCGGCGCAGGATTGCGTACCCGGAGCCGCAGTCAGCCCACCTGCGCATCCAGCGCCCGGTCGACGTCGGCCTCGGTGTTGTACAGGTGGAACGCCAGCCGCACCGCGCCGGCACGGACGCTGCTGGTCACCCCGGCCGCCGCCAGCAGTCCGGCCGCGCCCGGACGGGTCGACGCGAAGGCCGTGCGCACGTCCACGACGGTAACGTCCCGGGTCGTGCACAGCGAGGAGATAGAGATCCGCACCGGCCGGTCGGAGGCGGTGGTCGACCTGACCGAGCAGGTCGGTGACTTCCTGCGCCCGCACGCCGGGCAGGACGGCCTGCTGCACGCCTGGGTGCCGCACGCCACTGCGGGCCTGGTGGTGATGGAGACCGGGGCCGGCAGCGACCACGACCTGCTGGCCGCGCTGCGCGACCTGCTGCCCGCCGACGACCGGTGGAACCACCGGCACGGCAGCACCGGTCACGGCCGCGACCACGTGCTGCCGGCGCTGCTGGCTCCGTCGATGAGCGTGCCGGTGCTCGGCGGGCGACCGGCGTGGGGCACCTGGCAGTCGCTGTGCCTGGTCGACACCAACGGGGACAACCCGACCCGCCGACTGCGCCTGTCGTTCCTGCCGGGCTGACCGAGGAGCCCGCTGCGGGATTCTCCGAAGCGCCCTATCGTGGCGGCCCCGACGGATACCGTGCCGTCCATGCCCACGCGCGTCGACACCGACCACGAGTCCGGTCACCACGGCATCGATCCGTTCGGCCCGTCCGACGCACCGGAGGCCGCGCCGCACCGCCCGGCAACGCTCCCGGGCCCGGGCCCGAGCCCGTGGGCGAACGACCAGTCGCAGGGTCCCGTGGCGGGCGTCCACCCGGATCCGAGGGCCGACCACGACCCGGCCACCTACGAACGCGCGGCCACCCGGCCGAGGGCCTTCCGATCGAGGATCACCCGGTCGAAGACCCCGCGACCGACCACCCCGCGCCCGGCCACCGGCCCGACGCCGGCACCGACCGCCACCGTCGCGCGGGCCGTACCTGCGGGACGCTGGACCGCGGTCGCCGCGATGCTGGGGCTGCTGGCGGTCTGCGGGGTGGCCGCACTGGCATACGTGCTCTCCGAGGGATCCTCGGCCGACGCCGCCCGGGGCGAGGCGCTGGCCTACCGGGTGCCGGCCGGCTGGGCCCGCACGCCGGGCGCACCGGGCAGCAGCGCGGGCGGGGTCATCCTCGACGCGGTAGCCACCGTGGGTGCGTACTCCTGCCAGGGGGCACGACACTCCCGGGCCACCGTCGGGCGCACCTTCGCCGTGCGCGGCGACGGCAGCCCTTCCCGGCCGGAGGAGGCGGTGCGGGACTTCGGCGCGATGTTCGCGGTGAGCTTCTACGGTGCGGCCGCCACCGTCGCGACCGGCTCTCCGGCCCGGGTCGACGTCGGCGGGGTGACCGGGTTCCGTTCCGACCTGACAGTCACCCCGCTCGCCGGGACCGGGGCCTGCCCCAGTCCCACCGGCGCCATCACCGTGGTCGCGGTGCCCACCGAACGGCGCGGACCCACCGGGTCCGGTGGTGTGCTGCTGGTCGTGCTGCAGCGGGACACCGCAGGCGGCCCGGCCGGGTCGGCCCTGGTCGGCGACGCCGCGGCGGCCGAGGTCCTGGACAACCTGCGGGTGGTACGCCCACCTGCCGGACCCTGATCGTGCCCGCCGGGATCAGCCCGCGTCGCGCAGCGCCGCCAGTCGCCCGACCGCCTCGCCGCGCGGCACCTCGGTCCGCTCCCCGGTGCGGCGGTCCTTGAACTCCACCACCCCCGACGCCAGGCCGCGCCCGGCGACCACGATCGTCGGCACCCCGATCAACTCGGCGTCCGCGAACTTCACTCCTGGACGGGCGTCCCGGTCGTCGAACAGCACGCTCAACCCGGCCGCGACGCACTCGGCCGCCAGGGCCTCGGCGCCGTCCCGGATCTCCGCGGCGTTGCCGGCGACCACCAGGTGCACGTCGGCCGGCGCGACCAGGCGGGGCCAGATCAGGCCGTCGGAGTCGTGGCTCTGCTCGGCGATGACCGCCACCAGCCGGGACACCCCGACGCCGTAGGAGCCCATGGTGATCCGCACCGGCTTCGAGTCCGGGCCGAGCGCGTCGAGCCCGAAGGCGTCGGCGAACTTGCGGCCGAGCTGGAAGATGTGCCCGATCTCGATGCCCCGCGCTGCCTCCAGCGGCCCGGAGCCGTCCGGCGCCGGGTCGCCGGGGCGGACCTCGGCGGCCTCGATGGTGCCGTCCGGGGTGAAGTCCCGTCCGCACACCAGGTCGACGACGTGGTGGTCGATCTTGTCCGCGCCGGTCACCCATGCGGTGCCGGTCACCACCCGGGGGTCGACGAGGTAGCGCACGCCGTTCGCGGCCAGCGCGGCCGGCCCGATGTAGCCCTTGACCAGGAACGGGGCCCGGGCGAAGTCCGCCTCGTCGAGCAGCGCCACCTCGGCCGGGTGCACGGCGGCCTCGATGCGCTTGAGGTCGACCTCCCGGTCGCCAGGCAGGCCCACCCCGAGCAGCGACCACTCCGGGGCGCCGGGGGCGCGGGTCTTGAGCAGCACGTTCTTCAGCGTGTCGGCGGCGGTGAACTCGCGGCCCAGCCCGACCGCGTTGAGGAACGTGACCAGGGACTCGATCGTCGGGGTGTCCGGGGTGTGGTGCGCCTGCGCCTCGGGCAGACCCTCGACGGACCGCGCGGGCGGCGCCGGGGTGGTCACCGCCTCGACATTCGCCGCGTAGCCGCCGGGACTGCGCACGTAGGTGTCCTCGCCGGTCTCGGTGATCGCGAGGAACTCCTCGGAGGCCGACCCGCCCATCGCGCCGGAGACCGCCGACACGATGACGTACTCCAGCCCGAGCCGGTCGAAGATCGTCGCGTAGGCCTCGCGGTGCAGCCGGTAGGACTCGGCCAGACCCTCGTCGGCCAGGTCGAACGAGTAGGAGTCCTTCATCAGGAATTCTCGGCCGCGCAGGATGCCCGCGCGGGGCCGGGCCTCGTCCCGGTACTTGTTCTGCACCTGGTAGAGCATCACCGGGTAGTCCTTGTAGGAGCTGTACTCGCCCTTCACCGCCAGGGTGAACAGCTCCTCGTGGGTGGGACCGAGCAGGTAGTCCCCACCCTTGCGGTCCTTGAGCCGGAAGATGGTCGGCCCGTACTCGGTCCAGCGGCCGGTGGCCTCGTACGGCTCGCGCGGCAGCAACGCCGGGAACTGGATCTCCTGGGCGCCGATGGCGTCCATCTCCTCGCGGACCACCCGCTCGACGTTGCGCAGCACCCGCAGACCGAGCGGCAGCCACGAGTAGATGCCGGGGGCGACCCGACGGACGTAGCCCGCGCGGACCAGCAGCCGGTGGCTGGGCACCTCGGCGTCGGCCGGATCGTCGCGCAGGGTACGCAGGAACAGCGAGGACATCCTGGTGAGCACGAACGGAGCGTAGCGAGCACGGGTTCTGTCGGTCGCGCCGGTTACGGTCGCCGCCATGTGACTGTCCATGGGAATGGTGACGTTCGACTGCGCGGACCCGTCCCGGCTCGCGGCGTTCTGGGCCGCCGGGCGGTTCGTCTAACCTTCGGCCGTGCTGATCCTGCTCCCGCCGTCGGAGACCAAGGCCGACGGCGGCGACGGCCCGCCGCTGGAGCTGGACCGGCTGTCCTTCCCCGAGCTCACCGGCGCCCGCAAGTCGCTGGTGGACGACCTGGTCACCCTGGCCTCCGACCTGCCGGCCAGCCGCGCGGCGCTCGGCGTGTCCGCCCGGCAGGACGCCGAGATCGCCCGCAACGCCGCGCTGTGGGAGGCGCCGACCACGCCGGCCCTGCGCCGCTACACCGGAGTGCTCTACGACGCGCTGGACTACCCCTCGCTGCGCGGGGCCGCGGCGGCGCGCGCGGCGGCCCGGCTGGCGGTGGGGTCGGCGCTGTTCGGGCTGCTCCGGGCCGTGGATCCGGTGCCGGCCTACCGGCTGTCCGCCGGTTCTGCGCTGCCCGGCCGCCCCGGGCTGGTGGCGTGCTGGCGCCCGCTGCTGGAACCGGTCCTGGCCGGCACCGGGCAGCTGGTGGTCGACCTGCGCTCGGCGGCGTACGCGGGCCTGGGTCGCGCGCCGGGCGCGGTGACGGTGAACGTGCTCACCGAGCGCCCGGACGGTTCGCGGACGGTGGTCAGCCACTTCAACAAGGCGCACAAGGGCCGGGTCGCCAGGCTGCTCGCGGGCAGCCGGGCCGAACCCTCCGATGCGCGCGACGTGGCCCGGCTACTGCACCGGTCCGGCCTGCGCGTCGAGAGTGGCGGATCCGGGACCGCGCTGGAGTTGCTGATACCCGGATGACTCGGTGGTGTTCAAGATGATCGATCAGTGACAGGATGTGATAACGCTCACCTGCGGGGGTCGTGACCCGGGAGCACCGTCCTGGGGCGCACCGGCGGACCATCGGAGTGTGTTCATGCCTGAGATCGAGTCCGGACCGACGCTGGCCGAGATCAGAGCCGGCCTCGCCGTTGACACGCTGACGGCCGCCGAACGGGAACTGCTCGTCGACCAGGCCCTGATCATCGTGGAGGACCTGTTCGTCCACCTCGCGCAGAAGCGGGCGATGTACGGAGTCGACCCCGTGCAGCGCCTGCGGCTGTTGCGCGATCGGGCCGCTCGGCTGCCAGACGCCGAGTTCCACGCCGAGCTTCAGCTGATCTTCGACGACCTGCAGGACGGACACACCCAGTACTCGCTCCCCTTGGCTGTGTTCGGCCGGCTCGTCTCGCTGGGCTTCCTGCTGGAGCGGTCCTGGGACGGCGAGCAGGAGCGCTGGATCGCCTCGCACGTGAACCCGAAACTGGCCGGCCGGAAGCTGGTCACCGGCGCGGAGATCACCCACTGGAACGGGATGCCGATCGCGGTCGCCGTAGCCCGCAACGCCGAGCGGGAGTGGGGCTGCAATCCGCCCGCTCGGCTCGCCCGAGGGGTCGAGAGCATGACCCAGCGCATCCTGATGTTCTCACCCGTTCCTGACGAGGACTGGGTCGAGCTGGGGTTCCTGATCGACGGGAAGGCACACCAGACCCGCATTCACTGGCGGGAGGTGGAAGCCGGCGCCTGGGCCGGCGATGACGACGAGGGACCGCCGGCGGCATTCGCGATGATCCCGGGCCGGCTGATCGGGCTCGATCGGCGTACTTCGCTGATCCAGCGGGCGAAGCGGGCGCTGTTCGCCGACGCCGGCCGCGAAGTGAGCGCCGAGGCGATCGAGACCAGCCTGCCCGGCCTGCGGGCGCGGCGGGTGACTACGCCCTCGGGAACCTTCGGTCATCTGCGGATCTTCACCTTCATGCTCTTCGAGCTCATCTACGAGCCTGACCGGTACTGGTCCGCCATGGTCGATCTGCTGAAGCGACTGCCGCGCGACGGGCTGATCCTGGACGTACGGGGCAACGGTGGCGGCCTGATACTCGCCGCGGAGTCGCTGCTCCAGCTGTTCACTCCCCGGCGTATCGGAGGAGAGCCTTTCCAGTTCGCCAACACCTCGAACACCGCCGGCCTCAGCCGAGAGGCCGGTCTCGGTTTCACCGGGTGGAGCGGGTCGATCGAGGAGTCCCGGCGTACCGGCGCCCAGTACTCACGGGCGATCCCGCTCAACACTGATGCCGCCCTCAACGGCGTGGGCCAGCGCTACCACGGTCCGGTCTTGCTGGTCACCGACGCACTGTGCTACAGCGCAACCGACATGCTGGCCGCCGGGTTCCAGGACCACGGAATCGGTCCGGTGCTGGGCGTGGATGACAACACCGGAGCCGGCGGCGCGGCCGTGCTGCAGCACTTCGAGCTGCAGGCGCGCTGGCCCGGTTCGCCGCTGGAACCTCTCCCGCACCGCACCGGCATGTCGGTCGCGTTGCTGAGGTCGCTGCGTGTCGGGCAGCGTGCCGGGCAGCCGCTGGAGGACCTCGGGGTGGTTCCCGACGAACGCCACCGCATCACCCGGCGCGACCTGCTCGAGCACAACGTCGACCTGATGGCCAGGGCCGGCGAGCTGCTCGCCGGGCGACCGGCGCGGCGGTTGGACATGACCGTCAAGCGGCACAACGGCGGCAGCCGATTGCGGCTCACCACCAAGGGCCTGACCAGCGTGGACGTCTACGTGGACGGCCGGCCGGTCGCGATGAGCCCGGTGGGCGACGGCGAGAACCTGGTGCACGTGCCGGTACCGGAACCGGGGAAGGTCACCATCCGCGTCGAGGGGTTCGACGGCGAGAACCTGGTCGCGGCCCGCTCCAGGACACCTGACTCGTAGCGGATGGGTCTCGCAGACCGTTCGCCGACCGGACACCCTGCGCGATGGGCGGTGGCCACCCGGCGATAAGTTCGGACACATGGACTACGAGGAGGCCGTCGCCACCTTCTTCACGACCCCGCCGGAGGGCACCGCGTTCCCGAGGGCCGTCGTCGGAGACAGTCCGGCCCGCCGGCTGCGTGACGCGCTGGAGCCGCTGGCCATGCACGCCGCGTTCTCCCGGCAGGTCTACGACGCGCTGGCCCGATACGGGCTGGACGTGCTCGGCGGCTACGTGTACGGCCGGGGCGCCGCCCTGGGCGACGTGCCGTCCGCGCTGGTCACCTCGACGTTCGCGGTGTTCCCCTCCTCGGTGATCGACAAGCTGTGGCGGCAGGGCCGCGCCGCGGTGGACCCCACCACGCTGGTCGCGGTCCGGGACGCGGCCACTGCGGCGAGCCTGCGCACCGTGCTCGGCGACGTGGTGAGCGAGGCACAGGCGCTGGAGGCAGCCGAGGCCCTCGAAGTCGCGGTGGACGTGGCCGACGGCACCGGGCGCCCGCTGTTCTCCGCGTTGCGCGCCGGCCCCAATCTCACCGACCCCTACGGGCGGCTGTGGCGGGCCGCCGAGCTGGTCCGGGAGCACCGGGGCGACTCGCACGTCGCGGCCTGTGTGGCCGCCGGGGTCGGCCCGTGCGAGATGAACATCCTCACCGAACTGTGGGTGGGCTACCCCCTGGGCGAGTACAGCAACACCCGCGGCTGGCCGAAGCAGCACATGGAGTCCTCGATCGCCCGGCTCACCGTGGCCAGGTTCGTGGCCGACTGGCGGATCACCGAGAAGGGCCGCCGGTTCCGGGCCGGCATCGAGGAGCGCACCGACGCCGCCCAGCGTGGGTTGATCGAGGCGCTCGGCGCCGAGTTGGAGCCACTGATCGCCCAGGTCGGGCCGTGGTCGGACCGCTGCATCCTGGCCGGCTGCTACCCGTTCGACCCGCGCAAGCGCGCGGCCGGCTGACCCGACGGGTAAGGTTGGGCGTAGTCCAACAGTGCACGCGCGGTCCGCGCGGCGGTGCGCCCTTCCCCGGTTGGCCCGAAACATCCCCGTTTGTGATCATCCTACGGGCGCGAGCGCGCCCGGGCTCGTCCCTGTGACCGGCCCGCCGACGACGGCGGGACGTGGCGGTGCGGCGTGCCACGTTCCGGAGGTTCTTGCTGTGTCCTCGTCCCTGTCCCATCGCGCCGGTCCGTCCCGAGGCCGTTCCGGCGCGCCGGGCCGCCGCCCACGCGGCGCCGGCCCGCGCTCCTCGCACTCCGCACCGAACCAGCACGCCGCGCCGCGCCGCCCGGCGGCCCCACCGGCCCAGCTGTGGACCGAACCGGTCACCGGCATGCCCAGCTTCGCCGAGCTGGGGGTGCCCGACGCGCTCGGTCGGGCGCTGGACGCGGCCGGGTTCGACGCCCCGTTCCCGATCCAGGCGGCCACCCTGCCCGATGCGCTGGCCGGCCGCGACGTGCTCGGCAAGGCCCGGACCGGTTCCGGCAAGACCCTGGCGTTCGGGCTCGCCGCGCTGAGTCGGCTGACCGGCACCACCTCCCGGCCGCGGCAGCCGCGCGGGCTGATCCTGGTGCCCACCCGCGAGCTGGCCCAGCAGGTGGTGGACGCGCTGCGCCCGCTGGCCGGCGGGCTCGGTGTGCGCTGCACCACCGTGGTCGGCGGGGTGTCGATGAACCGGCAGATCGATGCACTGCGCCGGGGAGTGGATCTGGTGGTGGCCACCCCGGGCCGGCTGACCGACCACCTCCGGCAGGGCACCGTCGAGTTGTCGGAGGTGGTGTTCACCACCCTCGACGAGGCCGACCGGATGGCCGACATGGGCTTCATGCCACAGGTCACCGTGCTTCTCGACCGCACCGCACCGGGTGGGCAACGGCTGCTGTTCTCGGCCACCCTGGACGGCGAGGTGGACACCCTGGTTCGGCGGTACCTGACCAATCCGGTGACGCACGCGGTCGACGAGCCGGACACCGGGGTCGAGACCATGGACCACCACCTGCTGATGGTCTCCGCCGAGCAGAAGGCCGCCGTGGTGGCCGAGGTGGCCGCCCGGGAGGGCCGCACGATCCTGTTTGTGCGTACCAAGCACTCGGTGGACCGGTTGGTGAAGAAGCTACGGGCGGTCGGAGTCGCCGCCGGCGGACTGCACGGGGGCAAGGCGCAGGGCGCCCGTACCCGGATGCTGGCCGACTTCACCGAGGGCCGCACCCCGGTGCTGGTCGCCACGGACGTGGCTGCCCGCGGTATCCACGTGGACGACATCAGCCTGGTCGTGCACGTCGACCCGCCGGCCGACTCGAAGGACTACCTGCACCGGGCGGGCCGCACCGCGCGGGCCGGCGCCAGCGGTACGGTGGTCACCCTGGTCACCCCGGACGAGCGGCGCGAGGTGGTGCGGATGACCACCAAGGCGGGGGTCCGGGCGGTCAGCACCAACGTGCGGCCCGGCGGCGCCGAACTGGTCCGGATCGCCGGCGCCCGGCCGCCCTCCGGGGTACCGGTGGCCGAGCCGGTCAGCCCGGCGGCGGCGAAGCCACGCCGTGCAGCCCGGCCAGCGCGACCACGGCGCCGATCACGATGACCGCCGGCGGGCGCACCTGCTCGCGCAGCACCGCGTCCGCCACCTCGGCCAGGGTGCTGCGCACTGTCCGCTGACCGCGCAGGGTGCCGTCCTGGATCACCGCGACGGGGGTGTCCGCCGGGCGGCCGTGCTCGACGAGTATCTCGGCGAACGCGCCGACCTTTGCCACCCCCATCATCAGCACCAGGGTGCCGCGCAACCGGGCCAGCGCCGGCCAATCGACCAGCGAGGCCGGGTCGTCCGGCGCGACGTGCCCGGAGACCACCACGATCTCGTGCGCCACGCCGCGGTGGCTGACCGGCACGTCGGCCACCGCCGGGGCGGCGAACGCGCTGGTCACCCCGGGGACCACGGTGACCGGAAGACCCGCCTCGGCACACGCGATGAGCTCCTCGAACCCGCGCCCGAACACGAACGGGTCGCCGCCCTTGAGCCGCACGACGAACTTGCCGGCCCGCGCGTGCTCGATCAGCGTGGCGTTGATCCGGTCCTGGTGCATCGCCCGGCCGTAGGGGATCTTGGAGGCGTCGATCACCTCGACGTGGCTGGGCAGCTCCTCCAGCAGCCGCTGCGGCGCCAACCGGTCGGTGACCACCACGTCAGCCCGGGAAAGCAACCGCCGACCGCGCACGGTGATCAGCCCGGGGTCGCCGGGCCCACCGCCGACCAGGGCCACCCCGGGAGCGGCCGGCTCGGCGCTGTCCGCGATCGTGCCGGAGTGCAGCGCCTCGACCAGCGCGGTGCGTACCGCCGCCGACCGACGCGGTTCACCGCCGGAGAGCACCCCGACGGTGAGGCCCTCGTGCTCGCCCACCGCCGGGGTGACCGCGGAGCCCAGGTCGCCGTCGTCGGCCCGCACGCAGAAGATCCGACGCCGCTGCGCCTCGTCGACGACCGCTGCGTTCACGTCCGGGTCGTCGGTGGCGGCCAGCGCGTACCAGGCGTCGTCCAGATCGCCCTCGGCGTAGCGACGCCGGCGCCAGTCGAGCTGGTCGGCCATGCCCTCGACCGCGGCGGTGGCCTCCGGGGAGACCAACCGGATCCGCGCGCCAGCGGCCAGCAACCGGGGCACCCGGCGCTGCGCCACCGAGCCGCCGCCGACCACCACGACGGTGCGCCCGACAAGGTCCAGACCGACGAGATAGTGCTGGTCAGCCATGCCGGGATCCGTCCGCCGACTTCCGGGCGAGAGCGTGCACGGGCGGGATCAGCGCACACCACGCTTGCGGGCGGCCCGGCGCAGTTGCAGGATGCGGCCGTATCCGGGAATGGCCACCAGCAGGACGCCGAGCGCGGCCGCGAACAGCAGCGCCACCCCGACCGGCAGGGTGCCCACCAGGCCCAGGAAGCGGATCTCCGTCGGCTCGCCGTTCTGCACGATGAAGATCAGCAGGAAGATCAGCACCACGGCGGAGAGCGTCAGTCCGACCCACAGCCCGCTGATCCGGCCGCCGCGCAGCCCGCGTCCGTCCTCCGGCTTGATCACCGTGGTGGACCCGCCCGAGCCGTTGCCGTTGCTGCCGGTGCCGTGCGCCCCGCCGCGGGGCGGCTCCGCGCCGGGAATGACCGGTCCGCCGTTGCCCTCGTCCGTCGGCCCCCGGTCGCCCGGTCGGTTCTCGTCGGCCATCACGCCGGACTCCTTCGCGATCACGGGCGAGGTCCGCAGCCGGGCCCGCCTCGCCCGGAGTATCCCGCGGCGACACCATCGGGGGGTGCACCGGCACCCCTGCCCGCCGGCACCAGGCGGCCCCGGCACCAGGGTGTTCAGCGGGGCGCGGTGAGCCGCCCGGCGGCCTCCCGCTGTGCCCGGTCGATCAGCTCAACCAGTTGCTCGTTGGACAGCGTACCCAGGTCGGACGGAGCGCTCGGCTGGCCGGGTTGCCCGCCCGGGCCGTACTGGATGCCGATCCCCGCGCCGGACCGGTCGGCGAGGGTGCCTCAGCGATTCGGGAACCGTCGCCCCGGTTGAGGCAGGTCGGACGGTCGCCGCCGAGGCTGCCGACACCGGCCACCCGATACAGCACGTTCTGCTCGTTGCCGATGGTGGCCACCCAGGACGAGCCGTCGGTCGGCGGCCCCGCGTTGCCGATCACCGTAGCCCGAGGGTCAGCCGGAGGAAGGCCAGACCCGGGCCACGGCGACGGTCACCCCGGCGCCGGTGAGCTTGCGGCAGACCAGGACGACGCCGGCGCCCGGACCGGCCAACTCCGTTGCGGCGCACACCGCGGCCGCCTCGGCCACTGAGGCGGTACCGACGGCGGCGGCCACCCGCGTGCTGGGGGTGGGTACCGCGACCTCGTCCAGCACCGCCGCCGGGTAGCCCAGCAGCGGCGGCCCACCCGGCTCCGCGATCGCGCGCAGTCCCGGTTCCCCGGTGCGGGAGTCCAGAGTGGCGTACGCGAGCACCGCCGCCGGGTCGAGCCGGTGCCGCCGCAGGGCGTCGCCGACCGCCGTCCGGACCGTCGCGGCCGACACCCGGGACCGGCAGCCCAGCCCGACGACCAGGTCGCGGGTCACCCGGCGCGGGCCGGGCTCACCGCGTGCGCCGCGCACCTGGCGACGAACCTGGCCACCGCGTCGGGTTGCCCGGCCGGGTGGGTGTGCAGGTAGGAGGCGTGCACCCCGCCCCGGACGTAGCCCTCCGGGGGCGCGGCCGCCCCGTCGAGGGACCACTGCCAGGCCGGTGGCGTGCCGGCCGGCGGGCTCAGCGTGGTGCGGTGGAACTCGTGTCCGGTCACCCGCCGCCCCTCGTCGAACAGGCACGACCCGGTGCGGGCCACCGCGTCCCGGTAGCCCAGCCGCAGCCGGGAGGTCATCACCCCGGCCGCCGGCAGCACCCCGCACATCGGGTGTCCGTCCAGCTCGCGCGCGAGGTAGAGCAGGCCGCCACACTCGGCGTGCACCGGCGCGCCCCGGGAAGCCAGCGCGGCCACCGCCGAGCGCAGCGCGGCGTTGCCCGCCAGTGCCGCGCCGTGCTCCTCCGGGAACCCGCCGGGCAGCACCAGCCCGGCGGTGGCCTCGGGCAGGGTCTCGTCGCGCAGCGGGTCGAACACCACGACCTCGGCACCCGCGGCGGCCAGCAGCTCGGCGTGTTCGGCGTAGCCGAAGGTGAACGCCGCTCCACCGGCCACCGCCACCACCGGCCGCCCGCCCGGCACGACCGTTGCGGCCGTGCTGACTTCGACGGCCGGATCCCACCGGTGCGCGCCCGCCCCGACCGGCCGGGTCGCGGCCAGGACCGCGTCGAGGTCCAGGTGGCGGGCGGCCAGTTCAGCCATCGCGTCCACCGCGCCGGTGGCCGCCACCCCGTGCTCGGCCGCCGGCACCAGACCGAGGTGCCGGGACGGCACGGCCAGCGCGTCGCCCCGGGGCATCGACCCGAGTACCGGCAGGCCCACCTCCTCGCACGCCGCGCGCAGCACCTGCTCGTGCCGGGGGCTACCCACCCGGTTGAGCACGACCCCGACGATCCGGGTGCCCGGCCGGTAGGTGGTGAACCCGTGCAGCAGCGCGGCCAGGCTCCGGCTCTGGCCCCGTGCATCGACCACCAGCAGCACCGGGGCACCCAGCAACGAGGCCACCTGGGCGGTCGACCCGTCGACGGCGGGGTCGGCGCCGATCCGGCCGTCGAACAGCCCCATCACACCCTCGACCACGGCGAGCTGCGCCCCGGCCGCGCCGTGCGCGAACAGACCGGGCACCCGGTGCGCGCCGACCAGCACCGGGTCGAGGTTGCGGCCGGGCCGGCCGGTGGCCAGCGCGTGGTAGCCGGGGTCGATGTAGTCCGGGCCGACCTTGAACGGCGCCACCGCCGTCCCCCGGCGGCGCAGGGCGGCCATCAGGCCGGTGGCCACCGTGGTCTTGCCGGCGCCCGACGCGGCCGCCGCGATCACGATCGCCCTGGTCATCCCCGGGACGTTACGCCGCGCCGCGGCGGCCGGCGAGCCGACGCGGCAACCGCCACACCCAAGCCCTGGCGGGGGCCACCCAGGTCCGGCAGAGTGATCGGCGCGGGGTCACCGGGGTCGCGGGTGGCATGCCGGGGCACACGGTGGCGCGGGGGAAGGATCGGGCGTGCGGGTGGGTGCGCTGTGGGTCGGGTTGGCGCTGGTGGCTGCCGCGATGACCGGCCCGGTGCCGGCCGGATCGGTAGTGCCGTCCGGGTCGGGCCCGGTGGCCTCACCTGCCGCGATCACCGCCCTGGGGCCGGAGGTGGCCCGGTTCGTCTGCGCCCGCCCACGCGGTCCGCTCGTCGCCTACGGCCACAGCTACCTGCGCTCGCCCCGGATCGGCGGGGCGCGGGCGAGCTACTCGACGCTGACCGCCGCCGGTCTCGGGGTGAAGTCGGTCACCCGGGCGGTCGACAAGGGCACCAGCGAGGACGTCGAGCGGCTGGTCCGACAAGGCCCGACCCGCTGGGTGCCGGGTAGCGCGGATCTGGTGGTGATCGATGCGGGGATCAACGACATCGGCCGCCGGCTACCGGTCGAGCGCTGGACCGCGTCGCTGCGGCGCACCCTGGACGCGTTCGTCTCCCGGCCGGTCCCGATGATCCTGCTGGTACGACCGCTCCCGGTGGGCCGCGTCGGGCACCCGGGGCGCGACCCGGCGACGGTGGCCCGTTACGCGGCGGCGCAGCGCGCGGTGGCCGGCGGCTACTCGGCCGTCCGGATGGTCGACGCCGGCCCGGGGTGGAGCCCGAAGCTGCACCTGGCTCTGGACGGGGTGCATCCCAACGCCGCCGGGATGGTGCACCTGGCGGGGGCGGTGCGGTCCACCGCGCAGCGGGCGTTCTGCCGGCCCTGAGCCCGCCCCGGAGTCGTGGCGGGCCCCGTTCACCACTCGATGCCGCGCTGGCCCTTCTGACCGACGTCCATCGGATGGCGCACCTTCGTCGTCTCCAGCACCAGGTCGGCGGCCTCGACCAGCGCCGGCGGGGCGTCCCGGCCGGTGACCACCACGTGTTGGGCCCCTGGTCGCGCCCGCAGGACCGCGACGACCTCCTCGACGTCCACCCAGCCCCACTTCAGCGGGTAGGTGAACTCGTCGAGCACATACAGCCGGTGCTCCTGTGCCTCGATTCGGCGGCGGATCTCCCGCCAGCCCTCCTGGGCGGCGGTCGCGTGGTCGTCCTCGGTGCCCTTCTTGCGGGTCCACGACCAGCCCTCGCCCATCTTGTGCCATTGCACCGGCCCGCCCTCACCTGTCTCGGTGTGCACCCGGTCGAGGGCCCGGAACGCGGTCTCCTCGCCGACCTTCCACTTCGCCGACTTCACGAACTGGAACACTCCGATCGACCAGCCCTGGTTCCAGGCCCGCAGGGCCAGCCCGAACGCGGCGGTGGACTTCCCTTTCATCTCGCCGGTGTGCACGATCAACAGCGGCCGGTTGCGGCGAGCGCGGGTGGTCAGCCCATCCTCGGGTACCTCGGCGACCTGGCCCTTCGGCATGGTGCTCCCTCCAGTCGGGTGGTGAGTGCATAACACCGTTCCGGCGTGACCATGCACTCACGGGGTCAGGCGGCGCGGGTTGCCCGGACGACGCCGGCCACCCGATCCGCGGACAGCTCCGAAATCGTCACCAACGGGGCTCCGGCGGCGGCGGCCACGCCCGCGGCCATCCCCAGCCGTACCGGTCCGGCCTCGCAGTCGACCACCACGGTGGCCACCCCGGCGGCACCGAGCAGCGCGGCTGCCCGCAGCGAGTCGGCGACCGGGTCGCCACCCGGCCGCACCGGTACCGTCGCCCGGCCGTCGGTCAGCAGCACCAGCAGCGGCCGGCGGGTGGGATCGCGCAACCGCTCCACCTCGAGCACCCGCCGGGCGGTGAGCAGGCCGTCGGCCAGCGGGGTGCGCCCGCCAGTGCGCAGCCGGGCCAACCGGGTCACCGCGGTGGGTACCGACGTCGTCGGCGGCAGCAGCAGCTCCGCCCCGCCGGCCCGGAAACTGACCAGGCCGACCTTGTCGCGGCGCTGGTAGGCGTCCCGCAGCAGGGACACCACCGCGCCGCTCACCGCGGCCATCCGGCGGCGCGCGGCCATCGAGCCGGAGGCGTCCACCACGAACAGCACGAGGTTGCCCTCACGGCCCTCCCGAACCGCGTGGCGCAGGTCCTCCCCGAGCACCCGCAGACCGGGACCGCGACGGCCTCGGGCCCGCTGGTGCGGGGCGGCGGCCAGCACGGTGGCAACGAGGTGCAGGTCCGCCGCCCGGGTCGTGGTTGCGGCGGCGGCGCGGACCACCCGGCCGTGCGGGGTACGGGCCCGGGAGCGGCGCCCGGGCGCGCCCTCGCCCACCCCGGGCACGGTCAGCAGCCGGGCCCGGAACGCCGGAGCGGGAGCCGGCGCCGGTCGGGACGCCCCGTCGCCTGCGGGGCCCCCACCGGTCGGCCGCTGACCGGTGGACGCCGCGGCGCCACCACCTGGCCCGTCGGGCGGGTCGTCGGGTCCGTCGGAGGCCGCCGAGTCCCGGTCCCCGGGTTCGGCCGGTGTACCGGTACCGCCCGAGGAGTCGCCGCCACCGGCGGAGTCGCCGGGCACCTCGGAGCCGCCGCCACCGTCGGGATCGACGTCCTGGTCAGCGGAGCCACCGGCCGGGTCGGGGCCCGCGTCGGGCGGGGTGTCCCGAGCCTGCTCCAGCGCCCGCTCCAGCGCGTCCTGGTCCAAGCCGGGCTCGTCGAACGGGTCCCGGCGACGGCGGTGCGGCAGCGCCAGGCGGGCGGCCACCCGCACGTCCTGCTCGGCGACCTCGTCAGCGCCCCGCCACGCCGCGTGCGCCACGGCGGTCCGCGCGGTCACCAGGTCGGCCCGCATCCCGTCGACGTCGAAGGCGGCGCACACGGACGCGATCCGACGCAGCTCCGGGTCGGGCAACGACACGCCGGACAGCCGCTCGCGGGCTGCGGCCACCCGTCGCGCCAGCGCCTCCTCCTCGGCGCGCCAGGACCCGGCGAACCCGACCGGATCGGCCTCGTAGGCCAGCCGGCGGCGCACCACCTCCACCCGGGTGTCGACCTCCCGCGCGGCGGCCACCTCGACGGTCAGCCCGAAGCGGTCGAGCAGCTGCGGACGCAGCTCGCCCTCCTCCGGGTTCATCGTCCCGACCAGCAGGAACGACGCCGCGTGGG
The DNA here is from genome assembly GCA_029263115.1 of Pseudonocardia sp. Taxonomy (GTDB): domain Bacteria; phylum Actinomycetota; class Actinomycetes; order Mycobacteriales; family Pseudonocardiaceae; genus Pseudonocardia. The sequence continues at coordinate 34,212 of JAJCYC010000171.1, forward strand.
ACAACGACACCCCGTCGCGCTCCACGTGCGCGCGGCCCATCGCGGCCGCATCCAGCAACAGATCGACCAGGTGGTCGTGCAGCAGGTTGACCTCGTCGACGTAGAGCAGGCCGCGGTGGGCGGCCGCCAGCAGCCCCGGCTGGTAGGCCCGCACCCCCTCCGACAGCGCCCGCTCCAGGTCCAGAGAGCCGACCAGCCGGTCTTCGGTGGCCCCGACCGGCAGCTCCACCAGCCGGGACGCCCGGCCGGTGGACGGCGCATCCGACGGGTGCGGGCCGTCCGGGCAGTGCGGGTCGGCCCGGGCCGGGTCGCAGCCGAACCGGCACCCGGTGACCACCGCGCGGTCCGGCAACAGTCCGGCCAGCGCCCGGACCACGGTCGACTTCGCGGTGCCCTTCTCCCCGCGCACCAGCACGCCACCGATCGCCGGGTGCACCGCGGTCAGCAGCAACGCCAGCCGCATGTCCTGGTGGCCGACGACCGCGCTGAACGGGAACGCGGCCGGGGCCGGGGCAGTCACCGCGACCGCGCGAACTCAACGGACCGCTCGCGCCGGGCCCGGCGCATCGGGACGTGCTCGATCCCGTCCCAGTCGTAGGCCGCGCCGGCCGGCACGAAGCCGTGTCCGGCGTAGAACTCGATCTGCGGCACCTGCGCATCCAGCACGCAGCTACCGTCGGCGACCTCGGCGAGCGCCGCGTTCATCAACCGCCGCCCGAGATGGCGGCCACGCACCTCGCGCGCCACGCACAGCCGCCCGATCCGGTACCCGCCGTCGGGTTCCTTCAGCAGCCGGACGCACCCCAGCACCGGCTCGGGCGCGCCGAGAGCAGCGCCAGCGGAACGAGCATCGGCCCAGCTGCCGCCGAGCCAGTAGTGCCGGGTGCGGGGTTCCAGGTCGCGCCCGTCGAGCTCGGCGTAGACGCAACGCTGCTCGACGACGAACACCTCGACCCGCAGCCGCAGCAGCGCGTACAGCGTGGCGGGGTCGAGGTCGGCGGCCCACTCCCGGTGGACGGTGGCCGCTACCGCATCGGTACTCACCGGGTCTGCCTACCAGACGGGCGGCCGGATCGGCGACGCCGGATACCCGGCCGGGGACCGATCTCACGCGGCAACGACCACCTCGGCCCGGTTACCGATCGTGGACGGATCCGGCGCACCGGTCATCGGATCGGGCCGGCGTCGGGGCCGGCGGCTACTGTCGTCCCGGTGCGTCACTTCGACCTGGTGATCATCGGCTCCGGCTCCGGGAACTCCCTGCCCGACCAGCGGTTCACCCACCTGCGGGTCGCGGTCGTCGAGGAGTCGACCTTCGGCGGCACCTGCCTGAACGTCGGCTGCATCCCCACCAAGATGTTCGTCTACGCGGCGAACGTGGCCCGGACCGCCCGCGACTCCGAACGGTTCGGCATCGACGCGAGCGTGGACAAGGTCCGCTGGACCGACATCCGGGACCGGGTGTTCGGCCGGATCGACCCGATCACCGAGGGCGGCCGCGAGTACCGGGCGCACGGCGAGCCGAACATCACCCTGATCAGCGGGCACGCCCAGTTCACCGGCCCGCGCACGGTCGCCGTGGCGCTGTCCGACGGCGGCACCGAGGAGATCACCGCCGACCGGTTCGTGATCGCCACAGGGGCGCGGGCCACCGTGCCGGACGAGATCGCGTCCTCGGGCGTGCCGTTCCACACCTCCGACACGATCATGCGGGTGGACGAGCTGCCGGCCCGGTTGGTGATCGTCGGCGGTGGGTACATCGCCGCCGAGTTCGCGCACGTGTTCTCCTCGCTGGGCACCGAGGTGACGCTGGTCTCCCGGGGTTCGGGTCTGCTGCGTCAGCAGGACGAGACGGTGACCGCCCGGTTCACCGAGGTGGCCCGCCGGCACTGGGACGTGCGCACCGGCTGCACGGTGGCCGGCGCCGAGCAGGTCGGCGGGGAGATCCGGGCGCGGCTGTCCGACGGCACGGTGGTCTCCGGGGACGTCCTGCTGGTGGCCACCGGCCGAGCGCCGAACAGCGACCGGTTGAACCTGGCCGCCGCCGGGGTCCGGGTGCGTGAGGACGGCCGGGTGGCGGTCGACGAGTTCCAGCGCACCGATGCCGCGCACATCTACGCCCTGGGCGACGTGAGCTCGCCGTATCAGCTCAAGCACGTCGCCAACCACGAGGCAAAGGTCGTCGCGCACAACCTGGCCGACCCGGACTCCCCGCGCCGGGTGGACCACCGGTACGTGCCGGCCGCGGTGTTCACCGAGCCGGAGATCGCCTCGGTCGGGCTCACCGAGCAGCAGTGCCGGGAGCGGGGCGGTCGCTACGTGAGCGTCACCCAGGAGTACGGCTCGGTGGCCTACGGCTGGGCGATGGAGGACACCACCGGGTTCTGCAAGCTGCTCGCCGACCCGGCCACCGGGCAGCTGCTCGGCGCGCATCTGATGGGACCGCAGGCCTCCAGCGTGATCCAGCCGGTGATCCAGGCGATGTCGTTCGGTTTGGCGATCCGGGAGATGGCGGAGGGGCAGTACTGGATCCATCCCGCGCTGCCCGAGGTGGTGGAGAACGCGCTGCTCAGCCTGCCGCTGGACTAGCGGGTGGCATCCAGGATCGGCACCTCGTAGGCGCTCATCCGGCGATCCGCGGTGACCAGGGTCAGGCCCTCACACCGGGCCTGCGCGACGAGCAGCCGGTCGAACGGGTCCTGGTTGTACACGGGTAGCCGACCGGCGAGCAGAGCGTGGGCCAGCGTCACGTGCAGGGTTCGGAAGCCGTCCGTCTCGAAGTGCCGATCGAGGTCGTCCGTGGACTCCAGCTTGCCGAGGTTCTGCTTGAACGCGATCTCGTAGCCGGACACGGCTGAGACCAGCACTTCGTCCGCGTCGGCGATGTCGCTCTGGGCCCGTCCGCCCAATCGGGGGTGCCCCCCAGCCACCAGAGCACCACATGGGTATCCAGCAGTAGCTTCACCCGCCGTCCGAACGGATCTCCCGGGTACCCGCTTCCTCCGGGTTGATTCCCAGTTCCGGTACATCTCGTCGATCGACTCGCCCCACTCGCCGCCCGGATCGTCGAAGTCGTCGGCGATCCAGATCTTGCCCGCCAGGGCGCCGGGCACCCTGGGCTCGGTCCGGCGCTGCAGTGGCACGATCTTGGCCACCGGCCTGCCGTTGCGGGCGAGGACGATCTCGTCGCCGGCTTCGACCCGCTCCACCAGCTTGGAGAGCTGGGTCTTCGCCTCGTAGATACTGACCAGGTCTAGTCAGATCCGGGCGGCACGAACGGTAGGCCGGCCGGCGCGCCTTCGGCGATCAGCCGCAGCACGGCGTCCGTGTCGAGGTGGCGTTCTACCAGGTCACCCAGCAGGTCCAGCTGCGCCGCCCGGACCCGCGCGAAGCAGGTGTCGGCGGCCGGCACGAAACCCGGCGGCGCGACCCGGGCCAACAGCGCTCGGCGGAAACCGTCGTTCTCCAGCAGCCCGTGCCAGTGCGTGCCCAGCACCGCGCCGGCGTCCGAGCCCTCCGAACCGTCAGCGCCGCCCGCCGCCGCGCCGTCCGGCCCGTCGGCCCCCGGCCCGGCCGGCCCGACGACCACCAGCGGGGCGTCACCGGAGCGCACGACCCGGCCGTGGTGGATCTCGTAGCCGGTGACCGGATACCCGAGCGCGGCACCGGAGGGACGGGCCAGGTGCTTGGCCGGCTCGAACCGCACCTCCAGGTCAAGCAAACCCAGACCATCGGTGACCGGCCGCGGCGACTCCACCCCCGCCGGATCGAGGATCCGCCGCCCGAGCATCTGGTAGCCACCGCAGATGCCCAGCACCGCACGCCCGGCCCTGGCGTGCGCCACCACCGCGTCGGCCAGCCCGCTGTCCCGCAGCCAGCCCAGGTCGGCCACGGCCGACTTGGTGCCCGGCAGCACCACCAGGTCGACGTCGACCAGCCGGGACGGCTCGGTCACGTAGCGCACCGCCACCCCCGGCTCGCTGGCCAGCGCGTCGACGTCGGTGGCGTTGGAGATCCGCGGCAGCCGCGGCACGGCCACCCGCAGCCAGCGCCGACCCAGCGGCGGGGGCGGCCGGCCGACCACCCCGTCGGCGACCGAGGACAGCGAATCCTCGGCGTCCAGCCAGAGCCGCCCGTCGTACGGCAGCACGCCGAGGGTGTCGCGGCCGGTCAGCGCACGGAGCTGGCGCAGGCCCGGTTCCAGCAGCGCCGGGTCGCCGCGGAACTTGTTGACCACGAACCCGGCGACCAGCGCCTGGTCGGCCGCCGAGAGCAGCGCCAGGGTGCCGAACAGGTGTGCCAGCACCCCGCCCCGGTCGATGTCGCCGACCACCAGCACCGGCAGCCCGGCCGCCCGGGCCAGACCCATGTTCGCGATGTCGGTGGCCCGCAGGTTGATCTCCGTCGGCGAGCCGGCGCCCTCGCAGATCACCACGTCGTAATCCCGGCGCAGCCCCGCCAGGGTCTCGGTGACCACCCCCAGCAGTGCCGGCTTGCGCTCCCGGTAGGACATCGCGCTGACCGTGCCATCCACCCGGCCCAGGACGACCACCTGGGAGGTCCGGTCGCTGCCCGGCTTGAGCAGCACCGGGTTGAACCGCACCGACGGCTCCAGCCCGCAGGCCGTCGCCTGGGCGACCTGCGCGCGGCCGATCTCCCCGCCGTCCGGGGTGACCACCGAGTTGTTCGACATGTTCTGCGCCTTGAACGGCGCGACCTTCACCCCGGTGCGGACCAACCACCGGCACAGGCCGGTGACCAGCACGCTCTTGCCGGCGTCCGACGTCGTCCCGGCGACCAGCAGCGCTCCGCTCATGCCCCGGTCCGCAGCTGTCCGGCCCGGAGCGTCACGGGAGGGTGAGGATCTCCGCGCCGTCGGTGGTGACCAGCACGGTGTGCTCGAACTGGGCAGTGCGCCGGCGGTCCGTGGTGACCACGGTCCAGCCGTCGTCCCAGATGTCGTAGTCGATGGTGCCGAGGTTGATCATCGGCTCGATGGTGAAGGTCATCCCGGTCTCGAGCACCGTGTCGACGTCGGGGGCGTCGTAGTGCAGCACCACCAGGCCGGCGTGGAAGGCCCGACCGATGCCGTGCCCGGTGAAGTCGCGCACCACGCCGTAGCCGAAGCGCTTGGCGTAGGACTCGATCACCCGGCCCACCACGTTCAGCGGCCGGCCCGGGTGCACCGCCTTGATCGCCCGGGCCAGCGCCTCCCGGGTGCGCTCGACCAGCAGACGGTCCTCCTCGGCGACGTCACCGGCCAGGAAGGTGGCATTGGTGTCGCCGTGCACGCCACCGATGAACCCGGTGACGTCGATGTTCACGATGTCGCCGTCCGAGATCACCGTGGAGTCGGGGATACCGTGGCAGATGACCTCGTTCAGGCTGGTGCAGCAGCTCTTGGGGAAACCTCGGTAACCGAGCGTCGACGGGTAGGCACCGTGGTCGCACAGGTACTCGTGCACCACCCGGTCGATCTCGTCGGTGGTGACACCCGGGCGCACCGCCGCTCCCCCGGCGGCGAGCGCGCGGGCCGCGATCCGGCCGGCGACCCGCATCGCCTCGATCACCTCCGGCGGCTGCACCCACGGATCGGTGCTGGGCCGGGGGCCACGTCGACCGACGTACTCGGGCCTCGGGATCTCCATCGGCACCGGTCGCATCGGTCCGACTCGGCCGGGGGTGAGAGCTTCGCGCACGGGCATGAACGTCAGCTTAAATGCTGGCGGTCCGGGTTCGTAGCACTGCGGCGGCAACGAGTCGCCAACCGAGCACGAGCAGTGTCAGGCTCAGGACGGTGACCAGCGCGAACGCCACCGGAAGCCGACCAGTGAGCGCGCCACGCAGGGCCAGGCCGAGCATCGCCGCGCCACCCAGGGCCCACAGACCGGCGGGCAGCGCGGTCGGCCCGCGCCACACGCGACCGACCAACCAGCCCACCGCCAGCCCGGCCAGCAACGGCGCCGCGGTGCCGGCCACCCCGGCCACGTCCAGCCCCTCGGCGTGCGAGCCCCGCCCGACCACGGCGAACACGCCGACCGCCGCCACGTCGGCGATCAGCGCGAGCAGCACACCCCGGGCGCGGATCACCCGGCCAGGCTAGTTGCCCACCGCCGGCAACTCAGCACAGCACGGTCACTCAGCACAGCACGGTCACTCAGAACAGCACGGTGGCGAAGCTGGCGATCTGGGTGAACCCGATCCGGGAGTAGGCGGCGCGTGCCGGGGTGTTGTAGGCGTTGACGTACAGGCTGGCCACCCGGCCCATCGCGACGAGCCGGTCGACGACCGCGGCGGTGCCCGCGGACCCGAAGCCGCGGCCCCGGCGGTCCGGGTGCACCCACACGCCCTGGATCTGGCCCACCCGGGAGGACAGCGCGCCGATCTCGGCCTTGAACACGACCTCACCGTCCTCGAAGCGGGCGAACGCCCGGCCACCGGCGATCTGCTCGGCCACCCGGGCCCGGTACCCGGCCCCGCCGTCGCCCAGCTGCGGGTCGATCCCGACCTCTTCGCTGAACATCGCCACCGCCGCCGGCAGGTAGCGCTCCAGCTCGTCCGGGTGCACCTGGCGGACGGCGGGATCGGCGCGGGTGGTGGCCCTGGTCGGCAGCACCATCAGCGGCTGGTCGGCGCGGACCTCGCGGGCCGGCGACCAGTCCTGCTCCAGCTCGCTCCACAGCGGCAGGACCAGCTCGGCCCGGCCGACCAGCGACGAGCAGCCCCGGCCCCGGCGGCGGGCGCGGTCGGCGAAGGCGCGCAGGGCCGGGCGCTCGCCCCGCAGCGGGACCAGGTTCGCGCCCACGAAACAGAGACCCTCGAGCCGGGCGCCCATGCCCCACAGCTCTCCCCCGAGCCGCCAGGAGTCGATCCCGGCCAACTCGACCCGCGACGCCACCATGCACCCGGCGACCGGGTCCGCATCCAGCGCAAGCTGCACCCCGGCCCGGTCACGCTCGTCGAGCAGGCGCGGGCCACCTACCCTCAGCACCGGTCCAGATTGCCAGACGACCGCGATCCACACACCTGTCGGCCACCGATCGGATCAGGTGACGACCACCTCAGCCGCGCCACCGGGCTGTCCGGCCTCGGTACCCATCGACTCGGCCAGCCGCAGAGCTTCCTCGATCAGCGTCTCCACGATCTGGTGCTCGGGCACGGTCTTGATCACCTCGCCCTTGACGAAGATCTGGCCCTTGCCGTTGCCGGAGGCCACCCCGAGGTCGGCCTCCCTGGCCTCACCGGGCCCGTTCACCACGCAGCCCATCACCGCCACCCGCAGTGGGACCTCCATGCCGGTGAGCCCGGCGGTGACCTCGTCGGCCAGCTTGTAGACATCGACCTGGGCCCGCCCGCAGGACGGGCAGGACACGATCTCCAGCTTCCGGGGCCGCAGGTTCAGCGACTCCAGGATCTGGTTGCCGACCTTGACCTCCTCCACCGGCGGCGCGGACAGCGAGACCCGGATGGTGTCTCCGATCCCCCGCGACAGCAGCGCGCCGAAGGCCAGCGCCGACTTGATGGTGCCCTGGAACGCCGGACCGGCCTCGGTGACACCCAGGTGCAGGGGGTAGTCGCATGCCTCGGCGAGCAGCTCGTAGGCCCGGATCATCACCACCGGGTCGTTGTGCTTGACCGAGATCTTGATGTCGTGGAAGTCGTGCTCGGCGAACAGGCCCGCCTCCCACAGCGCCGACTCGACCAGCGCCTCGGGGGTGGCCTTGCCGTACTTCTCCATCAGCCGCTTGTCCAGCGACCCGGCGTTCACCCCGATCCGGATCGGGGTGCCCCGGTCCTTGGCCGCAGCGGCGATCTGTTTGACCTGGTCGTCGAACTTGCGGATGTTGCCCGGGTTCACCCGCACGGCCGCGCAACCGGCGTCGATCGCGGCGAACACGTACTTCGGCTGGAAGTGGATGTCCGCGATCACCGGGATCTTCGACTTGCGGGCGATCGCGGGCAGCGCCTCGGCGTCGTCCTGGGACGGGCAGGCCACCCGGACGATGTCGCAGCCGGCGGCGGTCAGTTCGGCGATCTGCTGCAGGGTGGAGTTGACGTCGGCGGTCAGGGTGGTGGTCATCGACTGGACCGACACCGGGTACTGGCTACCCACGCCGACCGCGCCGACGCGGAGCTGGCGGGTCGGCCGGCGGGCGGCCAAGGTAGGCGGCGGGGTGGCGGGCATACCGAGGCTGACGCTGCTGGCGCTCACGACCGCCAGTATCCCCCGGTTCGGGCCGGGGCGCCGCCGGCCGTGGCCGGTTCCACTCGGTCCGGTTCCCGAGGTCAGCTGACCAGCCGGAACGTCAGCGGGTAGCGGTAGGACTCGCCGCTGCTCACCTTGACTGTGGCGATGATGGTGAACAGCACCTGGAAGACGAACAGGACGGCCAGCGCCACCAGCCCGATCAGCACGATGACCAGAATCCAGGCGATCACCGAGTAGACCAGCACGCTGATGTTGAAGTTCAGCGCCTCGACCGCCTGGGCCCGCACGTACGGCGAGCGCTGGCCCTGCATCAGCAGCACCACGAGCGGCCCGAGCGCGCCGAGGAAGAACACCCACACCCCGAGGATGGACGACAGGTGCGCCGCCATCGCCCAGGTGCGCTCGTCCTGCTGGCTCAGCGGCGCCTGCCCGCCGACGGACCCCGGCGCCCAGCTGCCGTAGGGCTGCTGCTGCCCGGGCGGCGGGTACGGCCCCTGCGGGTACTGGCCGGAGGGTGGGTACTGGCCGGGCGGTGGGTATTGGCCGGGCGGCGGGTACTGCCCAGGCTCGGGTTGCCGCTCCGGTGGGGGCTGTGCCCCGTCGGGCGGTGGCGAACCCTGGCCGGGCGGCCGGTAGCCGGACGGCTCGGACGGGGACGCGTCACCGGAAGTCATGTGGCGAGAATAGTCCTGATCAGTCGCACGACAGGACACAATTCAACCCGGTGCGGCCACCTGCGCTGCCGACTCGGTCCCCGGCCACGTCAACGGTGATCCGTACCGAGGTGGTCACCCCGGCCACGTGGTCCGATTCGTCGCCTGTCAGACGTTCGGGTGACTCGCTGTTCGGTGACCGCCCCGGCCGTCCGAGGCTACTGGGGCAGCCGGATCGGGTTGACGATGTCGGCGGTGATGGTGAGCAGGCTGATCGCGCCGAGAATGAGCACGAACACGTAGGTCACCGGCAGCAGCCGGGTGTAGTCCACCGGCGGCATCTTGGAGCGGCCGAGCCGGTTGCGCGCCGAGTCCCGGAGCCGCTCGTAGAGGTTGACCGCGATGTGTCCGCCGTCCAGCGGCAGCAGAGGCATCAGGTTGAACACCCCGACGAAGAAGTTCAGCACGGCGAGCAGCATGACGAACAGCATCCACAGGCCCTGGTCCGCGGCGTCGCCACCGATGATGGACGCCCCGACCACGCTGATCGGGCTGTCCAGGTCACGCTCGGCGCCGCCGATCGCGGCGATCACCGCCGGGATCTTCTCCGGGAACCTCAGCAGCCCGTCCCAGACCTGGGTGAACATCGTCCCGGTGTAGCCCACCGTCGCCGGCACGGCGGCCAGCGGACCGAGGCTGCTGTCGGCGCCCAGCCCGATCGCGCCGACGGTCTCCAACCGGTTGGCCGGGCTGTCCTTGACCGCGCCTGGTGCGAGCCGCTGCACCGCCATCACCTCGACGGTGAGGCCCAGGCGCTGGCCGTCCCGCTCCACCACGACCGGGGTAGGCCCGTTCTGCTGGCGGATGGTGCCGGCCACCTCGGCGAAGGTCGGGGTAGGCACTCCGGCCACCGAGATGATCTGGTCGCCCGGTTGGATGCCGGCCCGGGCCGCGGGTGAGGGCACCGCCGGATCGCACGGCGCGGCCGCCCCGGTCAGCGGGTTCTGGGTGAGCGGGACACACGACGTCGTGCCGGCGACCGCGGGAACCGGACGCGGGTTCGTCGGATCCTGCGGCAGGCCCGAGGTCACCGCGAGCACGTAGAGCAACACGATGCCGATCAGGAAGTGCATGGCAGAGCCGGCGGAGAGCACGACCACCCGCTGCCAGGTGGGCTTGCGGAAGAACGCGCGGGGCGCCTCGTCCACGGTCACCGGGTCCATCGCGGTCATCCCGGCGATGTCGCAGAAGCCGCCGGCCGGGATCGCCTTGAGCCCGTACTCGATCTCGCCGCGGCGGAAGGAGAACACGGTCGGGCCGAAACCGATGAAGTACCGACGCACCCGCATGCCGAACGCCTGCGCGGACCACATGTGGCCGGCCTCGTGCAGCGCGATCGACAGTCCGATGCCGATCGCAAACAGCGCCACGCCCAGCGCGAAACTCATGCCGATCCCCTCGTCATCACAGCGCGTACCAGCTCGCCGGCGCGGGCCCTGGCCCATTCATCGGCCGCCAACACTTCATCCACGCTAGCGGGTCCGGTGTTACACCCGTGCGCGGTGGCCAGCACCCGCTCGACGGTGTCGGTGATGTCGGTGAAGCCGATCCGGCCGGCCACGAACGCGGCGACCGCCTCCTCATTGGCCGCGTTGAACACCGCCGGCACGCAACCGCCGGTGACGCCCGCTGCCCGGGCCAGCGCGACTCCGGGGAAGGCCCGGTCGTCGAGGGGTTCGAAGGTCCAGCTGGTGGCTACGTCGAAGGTGCAGGCCGGCGCGGCGCCCGGTACCCGGTCCGGCCAACCCAGCGCGAGCGCGATCGGCAGCCGCATGTCCGGCGGGCTGGCCTGGGCGAGCGTCGAGCCGTCCCGGAAGGTCACCATCGAGTGGATGACGGACTGCGGGTGCACCACCACATCGATCCGGTCATAGGGCACGCCGAACAGCAGATGGGCCTCGATCAGCTCCAGACCCTTGTTGACCAGGGTGGCCGAGTTGATGGTCACCACCGGCCCCATGTCCCAGGTGGGGTGCTTGAGCGCATCGTCCAGGGTGACGTGCGCCAGGTCCTCCCTGCGGCGACCGCGGAACGGGCCCCCGGACGCGGTGAGCACCAACCGGTCGACCTCGTCCGCCCGGCCGCCGCGCAGGCACTGGGCCAGCGCCGAGTGCTCGGAGTCGACCGGCACGAGCTGTCCGGGAGCCGCCGCCCCGGTGACCAGGGAACCCCCGGCGACCAGGGACTCCTTGTTCGCCAGCGCGCAGGTGGCGCCGCGGGCCAGCGCCGCCAGGGTGGGGCGCAGACCCCTCGATCCGGTGATCCCGTTGAGCACCACGTCGCAATGGGTGGCCTCGACCAGCTCGGTGGCCGCGTCCGGCCCGGCCAGCACGGTGGCCGGGCACCCGGCCGCACGCAACGCCGAGCGCAGCTCGCCGGCCGCCTCGGCGCGGGCCACCGCCACCGCCGGTGCCCGGAACTCCCGCGCCTGCTCCACCAGCAGTCGCAGGTCGGAGCCACCGGCGGCCAACCCGGCGACCCTGAACCGCTCCGGGTTGTCCCGGATCACGTCCAACGCCTGGGTGCCGATCGAACCGGTCGACCCCAGCAGCAGCACCTCGCGAACCGTCATCACGTCACAGTGTCCCTGACTGCCCGCCCGCGCGCGCCTGTGCCACGATGGTCACGATATTCGCCGGGCGAGCGCGGCGGCAGGCAGATCAGCATGGAGGCGTCGTGGCAGGCACGGGTCAGGACCTGGCCGAGCAGGGTGAGCGGTCCCCCGAACTCGTGAACGGGGTCGACCCGGCCATCGAGCCGTCGGCGGCCTGGGGCTGGCACGGCGAGTTCCCCAAGGGTCGGCTGATCGCCGGGTGGATCTCCACCGCGATCATGTTGGTGATGCTGATCGGCAACCACACCGGCCGCATCGAGGACGTGTGGCTGCTCGTCATCGCTGCGGTGATGGCGTTCGGGTTGGCCAGGCAGACGCTGCGCGAGCGCAAGTCCTGGCGGAGCTGAGCCCGCCCACCCGGGTGGAGCTGGACGTCGGCAACCGCACGGTCCGGATCAGCAACCCGGACCGGGTCTACTTCCCGGCCCGCGGCGAGACCAAGCTCGACCTGGCGCACTATTACCTCGCGGTGGCCGACGGGGTGGTCCGCGCACTGCGCGACCGGCCGTGCATGCTGCACCGCTTCCCCACCGGTGTCACCGGCGAGAAGGTGCACCAGAAACGGTTGCCCAAGGGTGCGCCGGACTGGGTGCGCACCGTGCGGGTGCACTTCCCCCGCTACAACCGGCACGCTGACGAGCTGTGCGTGCAGCACCCCGCGGACGTGGTCTGGGCGGTGCAGATGTCATGCGTGGAGTTCCATCCCTGGAACAGTCGCGCCGCGGACACCGAGAAACCCGACGAGTGGCGGATCGACCTGGACCCGATGCCATCCGCGACGTACGACGACGTCCGCCGGGTGGCCGCGGTCGCGCACGAGGTGCTCGACGAGCTGGGCGCGGTCGGCTGGCCGAAGACCTCCGGCGGCAGCGGCTTGCACGTCTACGTGCGGATCACCCCGGAGTGGGGGTTCGCCGACGTGCGCCGGGCCGCGCACGCGTTCGCCCGTGAGGTGGCGCGCCGCTGTGGCCTGGTCGACCTGACCTGGTGGCGCAAGGACCGCGACCCGACGTCGGTGTTCGTGGACTACAACCAGAACGCCCGCGACCACACCATCCGCTGCGCCTACTCGGTACGCGGGGTGCCCGAGGCCGTGGTGTCCGCCCCGCTGGCCTGGGACGAGGTGCCGGACGCCGAGCCAGGCGACTTCACCATCGCCACCATGCCGGCCCGCTTCGCGGAGTTGGGCGACCTGCACGTAGGGATCGACGACGCGGTGTTCCGGCTGGACGAGCTGCTGGAGTGGGCCGACCGGGACGAGCGCGACGGCGCCGACACCCCGCCCGAGGACGGCTAGGACGCTGCCGGCACCTGTGCCGTGGTCCGCAGCCGGGCGAACTCCGCGGTCAGCTCAGCTACCTGCCAGTGCGCGTTGAGCCCGCTCGGGTGGGGAAGCACCCACACGCCGGTCTCCCCCAGCCGTTCGGCCCGCGGCCCGACCTGGGCCTTCGGGGCCGCGAAGGCAGTGCGGTACGCGGTGATCCCGACCACGGCCAGCCACGCCGGTCGCACCCGCGTCACCAGCTCGCGCAGCCGCCGGCCGCCGTGCACCAGCTCCTGGGTGGTCAGCTCGTCGGCCCGGGCGGTGGCGCGGGGGCACAGGTTGGTCACCCCCAACCCGGACGCGGCCAGCCGGACCTGCTCCTCCGGCCGGAACCGGCGCGGGGTGAACCCGGAGGCGTGCAGCACCGGCCAGAACCGGTTGCTCGGGCGGGCGAAGTGGTGTCCGGTGGCCGCCGAGACGAGGCCGGGGTTGATGCCGCAGAACAGCACCCCCAACGGCGGGTCGCCCGGGCCGGGGGGGCAGCACGTCCGGGATGGTGCGGTCCCGGGCCGCTTCCAGCTCGGCACCGCTGAAGCGTGGCATTGGTAGTCAGGGGCGCGGGAACCGCTGAGCGGCCCCGTTTCCCCATCCCCCTTTCAAACCGTGCGTGCGGTTTTCCCGCACACGGCTTACCGATGATCTTCTTGGCATGGTTACGCTGCCTTCGGCTAGCGGATGGTGCCGCGCAATCGGTGCAGGCCGTGCCCGTTGAACCAGTCCTCGTTCCATTCCAGGACCTGCCCGGGACGCAGGTTACGACCCCGCTTCTTGACCATCAGGCCGCGGAGCCGGTCAACGACGTAACTGTCGACCTGGCGGAACTTACGACCGGTCTCTCGCCCAACGCAGGCACGCGCAGACAGGCCTCTCCTGTCCCATCCCAGACCTTGATCACGTGCCGCCACCCCTACCCGAAGAGACCCGACAGGCGAACCCCGGACCAGGGCCTGCCGGACATGGCCTTCACCGTGAAGTGACCGGCTCGACTCATCCCGTTGTGACCGTGACGAGGCTGCAGAGTTCGCATAACGCTACGGCCCGCGATCTTGCTCCCTCCGAAGAGGCTCTTGACACCCCGCTCAGCCCGCCGCGTCTCCACGACGAACCGGGGCCTGCTACCGGGCGCTCCGGTACCTACCCGAACAGGACTCTCACCTGCTGGCCCGAGACAGCTTGCAGGACGCACCACCCGCACAACCTTGGGTCGGCCCGTCGGGTCCGGTCGGCCGACGGGACCTGGCTCCGACGGCTGTGCGGCGCTTGGCTCGGCGGTGCGCACTACCCTCGGGCCGATGACCCTCGACTGGACGAACGAGCTCGTCGAGCAGCTCGACTCCCACTGGCGGATGCAGCTGCGGCCCCGGCTGGACGGGCTCACCGACGGCGAGTACCTCGACGAACCGGTCCCGGGCTGCTGGAGCGTCCGGTCGCGCGGCACCTCCGCCGCCCCGATGCAGGGCGGCTCGGGCGAGCTCGTCATCGAGTTCGCCATGCCGGCGCCGGACCCCGAACCGGTCACCACGATCGCCTGGCGGCTGGGCCACGTGATCGTCGGAGTGCTCGGCGCGCGGGTGGCCAGCCATTTCGGCGGACCACCGGTCGACTACCTGTCGTTCGACTACGCGGGCACCGCCGACCGGGCACTCGTCCAGCTGGACGCGGCCTACGCCGGATGGGTCGACGGGGTGCGCGGCCTGGACACGGACGGGCTGGCCGCGCCGTGTGGACCGGCCGAAGGTCCGTTCGCCGAGTACCCGATGGCCGCGCTGGTGCTGCACATCAACCGGGAGCTGATCCACCACGGCGCCGAGATCGCCCTGCTGCGGGACCTGTACCGCAACCGCGGCTGATTTCGCTGGACGGGCGGCCACAATGGGCGGGTGCAGCTACCCGTGATGCCGCCCGTGTCCCCGATGCTCGCCAAGCCCGTGGCGAAGATCCCCGAGGGCCAGTCCTACGAACCAAAGTGGGACGGCTTCCGGTCGATCATCTTTCGGGACGGCGACGAGGTGGAGATCGGCAGCCGCAACGAGCGGCCGATGACCCGGTACTTCCCCGAGGTGGTCGAGGCGGTGAAGGCGAACTTCCCGGATCGCGCGGTGGTCGACGGGGAGATCGTGATCGTGGATCCGGAGCGCAACGGGCTGGACTTCGAGGCCCTGCAGCAGCGGATCCACCCGGCCGCCTCGCGGGTCCGGTTGCTCGCCGGGCAGACCCCGGCCAGCTTCGTGGCGTTCGACCTGCTCGCCCTCGGCGACACCGACCTGACCACCGAGCCCTTCGAGCACCGGCGCGAGGAGTTGAAGAAGGCCCTCGCCGACGCCCGGCCACCGGTGCATGTCACCCCGGCCACCCGGGACAGCGACCGGGCCCGAGAGTGGTTCGAGCAGTTCGAGGGCGCCGGACTGGACGGGCTGATCGCCAAGCCGCTGGACCTGCGCTACCTGCCGGACAAGCGGCTGATGTTCAAGATCAAGCACGAGCGCACGGCGGACTGCGTGGTCGCCGGCTACCGGGTGCACAAGTCCGGGCCGGACGCGCTCGGGTCGCTACTGCTCGGGCTGCACGACGAGCGAGGTGTGCTGGTGTCGGTCGGCGTGGTCGGGGCGTTCCCGATGGCGCGCCGCCGCGAGCTGCTGACCGAGCTGCAACCGTGGGTCACCACGTTCGACGACCATCCCTGGGCGTGGGCGAAGCAGGAGGAGGGCGAGCGCACCCCGCGCAAGTCGGAGGGCAGCCGGTGGAACGCCGGCAAGGACCTGTCGTTCGTGCCGCTGCGCCCGGAGCGGGTGGTCGAGGTGCGCTACGACTACATGGAGGGGGTGCGGTTCCGGCACACCACGCAGTTCGTCCGCTGGCGCGAGGACCGCGATCCGGCGTCGTGCACCTACGACCAGCTCGAACGCCCGGTGAGCTTCGACCTGGCCGACGTGCTCGGGTTGGCCTGACGCGAAGTGCGCGACTCACCGACGCGAAGTGCGTGACTCGCGGGTCAGGAGTCGGCGGCTAGTTGGCCGCAGGCGGCGGCGATCTCGCGGCCTCTCGTGTCGCGGACGGTGCAGGCCACGCCGGCCGCCTGCACCCGGCGGACGAACTCGTCCTGCACCGGGCGGGGGCTGGCGTCCCACTCGCTGCCCGGGGTGGGGTTGAGCGGGATGAGGTTGACATGGACGAGCCGCGTGGTCAGGTGCTTGGCGAGCAGCTTGCCGAGCAGGTCGGCCCGCCACGGGTGGTCGTTCACGTCGCGGATCAGCGCGTACTCGATGGACACCCGCCGTCCGGTGACGTCGGCGTAGCGGCGGGCGGCGGTAAGCACCTCGGCGACCTTCCAGCGGGTGTTCACCGGGACCAGGGTGTCGCGCAGTTCGTCGTCGGGGGTGTGCAGCGACACCGCCAACGTCACGGCCAACCCCTCACCAGTCAGCCGCTCGATGGCCGGCACCAGACCCACTGTGGACACGGTGACCCCGCGCGCGGAGATCCCCAGCCCGTCCGGTGCCGGCTCGGTGATCCGCCGCACCGCGTCCACCACCCGCCGGTAGTTGGCCAGCGGCTCGCCCATCCCCATGAACACCACGTTGGACAGTCGGGCCGGCTCGCCGAGCACACCGTCCCGGACGGCCGCGGCGGCCTGCCGGACCTGCTCGACGATCTCACCGGTCGACAGGTTGCGGCGCAGGCCCCCCTGACCGGTCGCGCAGAACGGGCAGGCCATCCCGCACCCGGCCTGGCTGGACACACAGACCGTGGCCCGGTCCGGGTAGCCCATCAGCACGCTCTCCGCGCGGGTGCCGTCGTACCCGGCCCACAGCGTCTTGCGGGTGGCGCCGTCGTCGCAGCTCAGCTCGGTGACCGGGGTGACCAGCGCGGGCAGCAGCGCGGCGCCGAGCCGCTCGCGCACCGCCGCCGGCAGGTCGGTCATCGCCGCGGTGTCGGCCTCGAACCGCCCGTAGTAGTGCCGGGCCAGCTGGTCGGCCCGGAACGTCGGCAGGCCCAGGTCGGTGACCGCAGCGCGCCGGCCGGCCGGGTCGAGGTCGGCCAGGTGGGTGGGCGGCATGGCCCGCTTCGGGGGCTCGAACACCAGCGGCAGCGAACCGGTCACCGGCCGACTCCGGCCAGCAGCCGCCGGTGCAGGCCCACCCGCAGCGCGGCGGCCACCCAGAACAGGGCACCGGCGCCGAACCCGACCAGGCCGCGGGAGTGCAGCTCTCCGGCCGACCCCAGCGCGGAAAGCACCCCGGCGGTGCCCAGCGCCAGCAGTGCCAGCCCCAGCACCACCTCGACCCGACGGGCCAGCCGGCTCGCCGCCCACAGGTAGCAGCAGCCGAGGACCACCGCGGCACCCGGCGTGCCGAACTCGCCGAGCCCGACCGCGCCCGCCCCCAGCACCACCGCGACACCCAGGCCCAACCCGCACACGGCGGCCAGCGGCAGCACGCGGCGCACATCGGCCGGCAACGGCTCGCGGTAGGCGGGGTGCCGGTGGCCCGCGCGGACCAGAGCGCCCGCCACCACCAGACCGGCGGCCAGCACCAGGGTGCCCGGCCCGACCGGCAGGGCGGACGAACCGACCGCCCACCACAGACCGCCGACCACGGCCTCGGCGGTGGCTCCGCGGGCGCGCAGGTCGGCGGGAACGGTGTGCACGAGGTCCACGGTAACCGCCCGGAGCACCCGGTGAGCGAACCGGGTGAACCGAATCGGGCGCCACCGCGTGTATGGGGGCGACCCGAACCGACACCCAACTGGAGACGATCAGCATGCGGACCCGAGGCCCCATCCTGACCCTGCTGGCCGTGGTGGTGCTGGCGCTGATCCTGCTCGCGGTGAACCTCACCACGAACACCGGGGACAGCGCGACCTCCGACACGACCGCCGGCGCACCCGCGGACACCGCCGCCCAGGCGGCACCCGTCGAGCCAGCAGCCCCGGCGGCACCGGCCGCCCCCGCCCCACCACCCGGCGCGCCGGAGGCCGGCGCGGACACCGCGTTCCCGGCGCAGGCGACGTACACCGGGAAGACCAGCGGCCGCAAGGTCGGCGAGGCCGACGTGGCGATCGCCATCCAGAACGGCAAGGCCTCGGCCTACCTGTGCGACGGCAAGCAGCTGGAATCGTGGCTGGACGGCCAGGCGCAGGGTTCCGCCCTGGAGCTGACCGGCAAGAACGACAGCCGGCTGGACGGCACGCTGGCCGGCGGCACGCTCAGCGGGACGGTCACCGTCGGCGGCCTCACCTGGCAGTTCTCCGCCACCCCGGGCAAGGGCCCGGCCGGGCTGTACCGTGCCCGCAACTCCGACGTGGATGCCGGCTGGATCGTCCGCGACGACGGCAGCCAGACCGGTGTGCAGAACGTGAACGGGCAACCCGCCGCCGCCCCGGCACTCGATCCGGCGGCCGGCAGCGCGGTGATCGGCGGGACGACCCTGCCGGTGGCCACCATCCGCGGCGGTGACGCGGCGAGCGTCGGCCGCTAGCGGCCGGACCGGACCGAGACCAGGAGGAGCCGGAGTGAACCCGAACACCGACCCGCCCACCTCACCCATGCCGCCACTGCCCGGGGGGTCACCACCCCGGGGCAGCGCCGAGCGGCCGGCCCGACCGGGCGGCCCGCCGCCGGGCGCACCGTCCGGCGGGCACCCGGTGCCCACCGGGCACTCCGCTGCGCCGCCCCAGCCGGCGACGACCCCGCCGGGCAACACCGGCATCGCCACGGTGATCCTCATCGGCGCGGCGGTGGCCGTCGCGCTGGGCGTGTACGGACGGCTGCACGAGGGCACCGGATTCTCGATCAACCTGGCCGGCTTCTCCAGCGGTGCCTACGCCAAGGCCTGGCTGGCCACACTGGCCGCCGTGCTCGCCGTCGTGCAGGTGCTCTCGGCCATGGTGATGTACGGCAAGGTGCTGACCCACGCGCCATCCTGGATCGGCGCCGTGCACCGCTGGTCGGGCCGGATCGCGGTGCTCGCCACCGTGCCGGTGGCGATCCACTGCCTGTTCGCGCTGGGTTTCCTGGCAGACACCACCCGGGTGCTGGTGCACTCGCTGCTCGGCTGCCTGTTCTACGGCGCGTTCGTGGCCAAGATGCTCGCGCTGACCCGGCCGAACCTGCCGGCGAAGGCGCTGCCGGTACTGGGTGGCATCGTGTTCACCGGGCTGGTGGCACTCTGGCTGACCTCGGCGCAGTGGTTGTTCAGCACCCAGGGCCTGAAATTCTGAGCGCTCAGACCGACCACGCTCCACCCACCACCCCGGCCACCCACCACACCGGCCGTCCACCCGAAGGGACACCGAATCCGTGATGCACGACGAGGCAGGCCCGCCGGGCCGCGGTCCGCTCACCCGGCGCGGCATGCTGGCCGCCGGCGCGGCGGCGACCGCCGCACTTGCCGTCGCCGGCTGCACGACATACACGCCGGGCTCCGGCTCCGACGCCGAGGAACCCGCCGGGACGGGAGCCTCCGCCGGCGGGGTGCCGGGCTCCGCAGCAGCCGGGGCGGGCGGAACCGACGCGGGGCTCGGCCCGGCCGCGGACGTCCCGGTCGGCGGCGGCACGGTGTTCAAGGACCGCAAGGTCGTGGTCACCCAGCCGGCCGCCGGGAACTACAAGGCGTTCTCCGCCACCTGCCCGCACCAGGGCTGCTCGGTCAACGAGGTGGCCGGCGGGACCATCAACTGCCCGTGCCACGGCAGCAAGTTCAACGTGGCGGACGGCTCGGTCGTGGCGGGGCCAGCGAAGAAGGGGCTCGCGGCCAAGCAGGTCAGCGCCGAGGGTGGCACCCTGCGGGTCAGCTGAGCGGCAGCGACACCAACGGGCGCCGGGTGCGCAGCCGGTAGCCCACCGGCAGGACCAGCCCGGTGGTCGCCGCGACCGCCCGGGCCGCCACCGGCGCGGAGAACTCGATGCGCAGCACCGCCTCCAGGTCCGCGCGGTCGTCGAAGCGCCACTCGGTGTCGACGGTGCGCGAGGTGAAACCGCGCGCGGCGAAGAACCGCTCCACCCGGTCCGGGTCGTAGCGCGGCAGGTCGGCGCGCATCCAGTCGCCGTAGGGCGGCCGGGTGAGGTCCAGGTCGACGATCGCGAGCAGCCCGCCGGGCCGCAGCACCCGGTCGGCCTCGGCCAGGCCCGGTTCGCAACCCGGCCCGAAGAAGTAGGCGGTGCGGGCGTGCACCAGGTCGACGTAGTGGTCCGGCAGCGGCAGCCTTTCCGCGCCGGCGGTCACCACCCGCACCGTGGCCAGCCCGGCCACCCGGGACCGCGCCCGACGCACCAACGGCGGGTGCGGTTCGACACCGATCACGCTGCGCGCGGTACGGGCGAACATCGGCAGGTGGAAGCCGTCCCCGCACCCCACGTCCAGCACGTCGAGATCGCGCCAGTCGTTCCAGTCACCAGCCTCCCGCAGCGCCGACCACACCGCGCCATCGACGTCTTGGGCCCGGTTCTCCAGCTCGTAGATCTCCGGCCAGTTCCACAGGTTGGGGCTGGGGATCGGCTCCGGGACACCCGGGAACACGCCGGTCGATCTCCCGCTCAGCCGACCGGGACGATCAGGCTGAGCACCAGCCAGGACACCAGCGCGGTCGGCAGCATCGAGTCCAGCCGGTCCATCAGGCCACCGTGGCCCGGCAGCAGCGAACCCATGTCCTTGATCCCGAGGTCCCGCTTCACCAACGACTCGATCAGGTCACCGGCGGTGGCCACCGCGACCAGCAGGGCGCCGAGCGGCAGGCCCAGCCACCAGGGGCCGTCCAGCAGGAAGTGCACGCACAGCGCGCCGGTCGCCATGCCGGCCACCAACGAGCCGGCGAAGCCTTCCCAGGACTTCCTCGGGCTGATCGTGGGCGCCATCGGGTGCCGGCCGAAGGTCACCCCGACGGCGTAACCCCCCACATCGGAGGCCACCACGCAGAGCATCCAGGTCATCACCCGGCCCACGCCGTCGGCCGGCACCACCAACATCGTCGAGAACGCGGCGAAGAACGGCACGAAGACGGCAACGAACAGCGACGCCGAGACGTCGCGCAGGTAGCTCTCCGGGCCGGCCCGCATCCGCCACAGCAGGCTGACCAGCGCGGTGACCGCGAACCCGGCCAGCAGGCCGGTGGTCCCGTACGGCCAGGCCAGCCAGATCATCGCCTGGCCGCCGAGCAGCACGGGCAGCACCGCGACCCGGATCCCACCGTCCCGGTGCAACGCGCCGCACAACTCCCAGGTGGCCACCGCGATCGAGACCGCCACCAACGCGATGAACCACTGCCGGACCAGCAGCAGGCTGCCGAAGATCAGCACCCCCAGACCCACCCCGACCAGGACGGCCGCGCGCAGGTCGCGACCCAGCCGCGAGGACCGCGGCCGGCCGGTATCGGCCGTCGCCTCACTCACGGCTGTTCGCCGTCATCACCCGTCGGACCCGCTCACCGGATCGCCGCGGCCGTCGTCGCGCTCGCACGCCGTTCACACCTCGAGCAGGTCGGCTTCCTTGTTCTTCACCAGTTCGTCGACCTGGCTGATGTAGCGATCCGTGGTGTCCTGCAGTTCCTTCTCGGCGCGGGCCACCTCGTCCTTGCCCGCCTCGCCGTCCTTCTCTATCCGGTGCAGCTCGTCCATGGCCTTGCGGCGGACGGCGCGAATGGACACCCGGCCCTCCTCGCCCTTGTGCCGGGCCACCTTCACCAGGTCGCGACGGCGCTCCTCGGACAGCTGGGGGATCAGCACCCGGATGATCGTGCCGTCGTTGCTCGGGTTCACCCCGAGGTCGGAGTCGCGGATGGCCTTCTCCATCGCCTTCAACTGGCTGACGTCGTAGGGTTTGATCACCGCCATCCGAGCCTCCGGCACGGACACCGAGGCCAGCTGCTGCAACGGCGTGAACGCCCCGTAGTAGTCGACCACGATGCGCGAGAACATGGCCGGGCTCGCCCGGCCGGTACGGACCGAGCCGAGGTCCTCCCGGGTGACCGCGACGGCCTTCTCCATCTTCTCTTCGGCCTCGAAGAGCGTCTCGTCGATCACGGCTGCTCCAGTGCTGGTGGTGTCGTGGTTCGGTCGGCGCTCCCGGCTGCCACCACGGGCTAGCTCTCGGGCGTGCTGACCAGCGTGCCGATCCTCTCACCCCGCACCGCCCGGGCGATGTTGCCCTCGGTCAACAGGTTGAACACGATGATCGGCATCCGGTTGTCCATACAGAGGCTGAACGCGGTCGCGTCGGCCACCTTGAGCCCGCGCTCGAGCACCTCGCGGTGGGTGATCTCGTGGAACATCTCAGCGCCGGGGTCGGTCTTGGGGTCGGCGGTGTACACCCCGTCGACCCCCTTGCCCATCAGCAGCGCCTCGCAGCCGGTCTCCAGGGCACGCTGGGCCCCGGCGGTGTCGGTGGAGAAGTAGGGCATGCCCACACCCGCGCCGAAGATCACCACCCGACCCTTCTCCAGGTGGCGCTGCGCGCGGCGCGGGATGTAGGGCTCGGCGACCTGACCCATGGTGATCGCGGTCTGTACCCGGGTGTCGATGCCGTGCTCCCGCTCCAGGAAGTCCTGCAGCGCCAGGCAGTTCATCACCGTGCCCAGCATGGCCATGTAGTCCGCCCGGGAGCGTTCCATGCCGCCCTTGGTGAGTTCGGCGCCGCGGAAGAAGTTGCCGCCGCCGATGACCACACAGACCTGGACACCGCCGGCCACCACGTCCGCGATCTGGCGCGCGATGGCCTGCACCACGATCGGGTCGACCCCGACCGCGCCACCGCCGAACATCTCCCCGCCGAGCTTGAGCATGACGCGGCGGTAGCCACCGGAACGTTCGGGGCTACCGCCGTCGGCTCCGACGACCGGATCGGTCACTGCCGGGTCGCCTCTCGTCGATCGAGACCGGGCACCTCAGGCCTGGCCGACCTCGAAGCGGGCGAACCGGGTGATGGTGACGCCGGCCTCGGCCAGCACCGCCTTGACCGTCTTCTTGGTGTCCTGCACCGAGGCCTGCTCAAGCAGGGCGACATCCTTGAAGAAGCCGTTCACCCGGCCTTCGATGATCTTCGGCAGGGCCTGCTCGGGCTTGCCCTCCTCGCGGGCGGTGGCCTCGGCGATGCGCCGCTCCCCGGCGACCACGTCCTCCGGGACGTCGTCGCGGCTGATGTAGCGGGGCCGGGCCGCGGCGATGTGCATTGCGATGGCGCGGGCCGTCTCGGCGGCAGTGTCACCCTCGCCCTCGTAGGACACCAGGATGCCGATCGCCGGCGGCAGGTCGGTGGCCCGACGGTGCAGGTAGCTGGCGACCGGACCGTCGAACCGCGCGTAGCGGCGCAGCTGCAGCTTCTCCCCGATCCGGG
Source organism: Pseudonocardia sp. (assembly GCA_029263115.1). Lineage (GTDB taxonomy): Bacteria > Actinomycetota > Actinomycetes > Mycobacteriales > Pseudonocardiaceae > Pseudonocardia. The sequence continues at coordinate 57,397 of JAJCYC010000171.1, forward strand.
CCGAGAGCGCGGCGATCGCATCCTCGACGGTCCCGCTGTCCAGGGCGGCGGTGCGCAGCTCGTCGGTGTCGGCGGCGCCGCTGGCGGTGGCCGCCGCGAGGACCTTGTCGGCCAGGTTCGTGAAGTCGTCGCTCTTGGCCACGAAGTCGGTCTCGCAGTTCAGCTCGACCATCACTCCGCCGGACCCGGCGCCGGAGCCCACCACGAGGCCGGCGGCGGTGGCCCGCTCGGCCCGCTTGCCGACGTCCTTGGCGCCCTTGATCCGCAGAACCTCGACGGCCTTGTCCAGGTCGCCGTCGGTCTCCTCGAGTGCCTTCTTGCAGTCCATCATCCCGGAGCCGGTGAGCTCGCGGAGCCGCTTGACATCGGCGGCCGTGTAGTTCGCCATGGTGGTGTGCGTCCGTCCTTGATCTGTGAGTGCCTGATCCAGGCAGGGTGGTGCGGCGCCGGGGCGGCCGCACCGGCGGCCCGGCCCCGTGGCAACACCGCGGTCTGCGGGGTGGCGGTGCTGGTGCTGGCCGGGACGGCGACCGCGCTGACCGGGGTGGCCACCGCGGCTTCGGCGCCCTCCAGCGTCGCGCCGTCGGACCCACCGGCGAGCAGCTCCTGCTCCCACTCGGCCAACGGCTCGTTGGTGGCGGGACCGGCGTCCGGCTTGTCGTCGCCGTCGGCACCGCGGCTACGGGCCGAGCGGGCCATCAGACCGTCGGCCGCGGCCCGGGCGATCACCTTGGTCAGCAGTGCGGCGGAACGGATCGCGTCGTCGTTGCCCGGGATCGGGTAGTCGACCTCGTCGGGGTCGCAGTTGGTGTCGAGGATCGCCACCACCGGGATGTTCAGCTTGCGAGCCTCGCCGACGGCGATGTGCTCCTTCTTGGTGTCGACGATCCACACCGCGCTGGGCACCTTGGCCATGTCCCGGATGCCGCCGAGGGTGCGCTCGAGCTTGTCCTTCTCCCGGGTGAGCATGAGGATCTCCTTCTTGGTGCGACCCTCGAACCCCCCGCCCTGCTCCATCGACTCCAGCTCCTTGAGCCGCTGCAGCCGCTTGTGCACGGTCTGGAAGTTGGTGAGCATGCCGCCCAGCCAGCGCTGGTTCACGTAGGGCATGTTGACCCGCTGCGCCTCGTCGGCGATGGCCTCCTGGGCCTGCTTCTTGGTGCCGATGAACATCACCGTGCCGCCGTGCGCCACGGTCTCCCGGACGAACTCGTACGCCCGGTCGATGTAGGACAGCGTCTGCTGCAGGTCGATGATGTAGATGCCGTTGCGCTCGGTGAAGATGTAGCGCTTCATCTTGGGGTTCCAGCGTCGGGTCTGATGCCCGAAGTGCACGCCGGAATCCAGCAGTTGTTTCATGGTGACGACGGCCATGGCCTGTCCTCGACCTCTTCCGTATAGGCACCCGGTGCGAGAATCCGCGTCGGGTGCGAGCGGTTGTGCCACGACACCGGGGTCGATGTCGCCCTGGCGCCACGCCGCCGCCCGTTCCCCGACTCACCTGCCGTCGGGACCGCTCGGGCGCCGCCCCGCTCGCCCCCGGCCGAGACCGGAGACCCCGCAGATACGTGGACGCGCGAAGTCACCCCGTGAGACACGAGGCGCGGGGTCGAGTGTACGCCCTGACCTGCGGCCGACCTCCGCCGGGCGGGTAGTGGTGCACATCGGCGACGACGGTGCACAGTCGCCGGTCTGGTCGCTCCCGGACCGGCCGCGAGGCGCGAGGCTGGCAGGGTGCGCGGAGATCGAACGGTTCGGGTGCCGATCGTGGCGGTGGGGCTGGTCGCCGTGCTGGTCACCGGCGCCCTGTTCGGCCCGGGTCCCGACGCCGAACGGGGCCTTCCGGCCACCCTGGTGACCGGCCCGGTGGCTCCCCGCCCGGCGCCGGCCCGCGCCTTCGGCTGGCCGTTGCGGCCCGTACCTGCGGTGAGCCGCCCGTTCCAACCGCCGTCCCGGCCCTACGGCCCCGGCCACCGGGGTGCGGACCTGGTCGGCACATCCGGGCAACCGGTGCTCGCCGCCGGAGACGGGACCGTCGTGCACGCCGGTCCGTTGGCCGGTCGAGGGGTGGTGTCGGTCGAGCATCGGGGCGGCCTGCGCACGACCTACGAACCGGTGCGCACGTCGGTGACGCCCGGTCGGACGGTGCGGAGGGGCGAACCGTTGGGTGTCCTGGACGGCGGCCACCCGGGCTGCCCGGCGACCGCATGCCTGCACTGGGGGCTACGCCGCGACGGCGGGTACCTCGACCCGCTCGTGCTCGTCCGGCCGGGCCGGGTGCGCCTGCTGCCCTGGTCCCGCGACCCGTGACGGCCCGGGAGGCCACACCGGTCGCCCGGGTGACCGCCGGGCCGTCGACCGCGCCGTCCGCCGCCGCTCAGGCCCGGGGGTGCGCCTGTTCGTGGATCGACCTGAGCCGCTCGACCGTGACGTGGGTGTAGAGCTGGGTGGTGGCCAGGGTGGCGTGCCCGAGCAACTCCTGGACGCTGCGCAGGTCGGCCCCGCCGACCAGCAGGTGGGTGGCGGCGCTGTGCCGCAGCCCGTGCGGCGACAGCACCGGCGCCCCGGGCACCGCGGCGGACGCGGCGTTGACCACGCCGCGCGCGATCCGCGGGTCGAGCCGGCCACCGCGCTCACCGAGCAGCAACGCCGGCGGGCCGCCCGCCCGGGCCAGCGCAGCCCGCCCCGAGGCCAGCCAGCGGCTCAGTGCCCGCTCGGCCGGCTGGCCGTAGACCACCGTGCGCTCCCGCGCGCCCTTGCCCAACACCCGCAACGTGCGCCGCCCGGGCTGCACGTCGTCGACGTCCAGCCCGCACAGCTCCGACACCCGGATCCCGGTGGCGTAGAGCAGTTCGAGCACCAGGAGGTCGCGCAGGGCGACCGGATCGTTCTCCTCGGCGCCGGTGGTGGCGGCGGTGAGCAGCGCGTCGGCCTGGCCGGGGCTGAGCACCGCCGGCAGGGTGCGGTGCGGCCTCGGCGCGACCAGCCGGGCACCCGGGTCGGATGCCAGCCGCCCGGTGCGGGCCGCCCAGGCGGTGAACACCCTGGCCGAGGACGCGCGGCGGGCCAGGGTGGCCCGGCTCGCCCCGGCGGAGCGCTGGGAGGCCAGCCAGCGCCGCAGGACGGACAGGTCGAGTACCTCCAGCCGGTCGCTGCGGGTGGCCAGCACGCGGAGCAATCCGTCGAGGTCACCGAGGTAGGCACGGATCGTGTGCGCCGACATCGAGCGCTCCAGACCGAGGTGGCGGGCGAAGGCCTCCGCCGCGTCGACCAGCGCCGCCGGCAACGGCGGGTCCGACCCGCTGTCCGCCGTGTCCGCCATGCCGCGACGGTGCGCGACCGGGAGGTCTCCGTCAAGGACCGCCACGCCGCAACCGTTCACCTACGGTCGCACGCGGATGCCCGCCGCCACCCGGCACCGACGTCCTCGACCAGGCCCAGCCGGGCGAGCTCGGGCAGCACCGCCCGGACCAGATCCACCGGCAGCCCCGATTCCACCGACAGCACTCCCACCTCCCGGGCATCCCGCCACGGCAGCGCCTCGTGCACCCGCAGCGCGACGGCGCTCAGCCGATCGGTGGGCCGCGGCGCCGGCATGCCGGGCAACGGCAGGGACAGGTCCGTGCCGATCCGCCCGATGGCCTCCACCACCTCCTCGGCCCGGGTGACCGCGATGGTCCCCGGCTCGCGCAGCAGCCGGTGGCAGCCGACCGACATGGCAGAGGTGACCGGACCCGGCACCGCCATCACCGGGCGGCCGAGCAGCTCCGCGTCCGAGGCGGTGCGCCGGGCCCCGCTGCGCCAGCCCGCCTCCACCACCACGGTGCCCGCCGCCAGTGCCGCGATGATCCGGTTGCGGACCAGGAACCGGTGCCGGCCCGGTACCGAACCGGGCGGGTACTCGCTGACCACCAGGCCTTGCTCGGCGATGTGCGCGAGCAGCCGGGCATGACCCGCCGGATAGGGTCGGTCCAGGCCGCCGGCCAGCACCGCGACCGTGACTCCCGACGCCGCCAGCGTGCCCCGATGCGCCGCGCCGTCGATGCCGTGGGCGGCACCGGAGACGACCGTGCACCCGAGCCCGGCGACGCCGTGGGCCAGGTCGGCGGCGACGTGGCTGCCGTATCCGGTGGCCGCCCGGGCGCCGACGATCGCCACCGAGCGCTCGGTGGCCCGGGCCAACCGCACCGGACCACGCACCCAGAGCGCGACCGGGGCGGCCAGATGGGGCTGACCGGAGAGGGCGCAGGCCCGGAACGCCTCGGTGGGCCAGTCGTCGTCCTCCGGGACGAGCAACCGCGCGCCGAACCCCTCCGCGGCCCGCAGATCGGGCTCGGTCCGGTCCACCCCCCGCCTGGCCCGGGTGAGGGCCGCGACCGGTCCCGGTACCTCGCCGCACCGGACCAGTTCCGCAGCCTCGACCGGGCCGAACCGCTCGACGAAGCTCACCAACGCCTCGGCCGGCGGCTCGGCGACCCGGGACAGGTAGGCACGGGCCGCCCGCACCTCATCAGGAACGCTCATGCCGCCCGTTGCTCCTTGAACCCGATCGCCGTCTCGATCATGCCCTGGTCCGGGTGGTCACAGCCGGCCAGATCCGAGAGCGTCCACGCCACCCGCAGCGCCCGATCTGCCCCTCGCGCGGTCAGCTGCCCGCGCTGCAGTGCGTGGTCGAGCGGGAGCACGACCTCGCGGGGCAGCCGGAACTGGCTGCGCAGCACCGGTCCGGGTACCTCGGAGTTGGTCCGCCACCCGCGCTCGGACCACCGGCACGCGGCCGCCGCCCGCGCGGCCAGCACCCGCGCCCGGACCGAGGAGCTGGACTCGCCCGGCTCCAGATCGACGTCCGAGAGCGCCAGCAGCGGCTCCAGGGTGGACCGCACGTCGACCCGGTCCAGCAACGGCCCGGACAGCCGGCCGAAGTAACGCCGGCGGACGCTCGGCGGGCAGGTGCAGTCGCGCTCGCGCGCCGGAGCGCACGGACACGGGTTGGCGGCGAGCACCAGCTGGAACCGCGCCGGGTAGCGCACCGACCCGTCCGCCCTGGCCAGGCGGACCTCGCCGTCCTCCAGCGGGGTGCGCAGGGACTCCAGCAGGTGTGGGCCCCACTCCGGCGCCTCGTCGATGAACAGCACCCCCCGGTGCGCGAGGGACACCGCGCCCGGCCGGGCCAGCCCGCTCCCGCCGCCGACCAGGGCGGCCACCGAGCTGGAGTGGTGCGGGGCCACGAACGGCGCGGTAGTGGACAGCGGACCACTGACCGGCAGCCGGCCGGCGACCGACCGGATCGCGGCGAGTTGCAGCGCGTCGTCGGCCCGCAGCTCCGGCAGCAGGCCGACCAGCCGCTGGGCCAGCATCGTCTTGCCGGTGCCCGGCGGGCCGACGAGCATCAGGTGGTGCCCTCCCGCGGCGGCCACCTCCAGCGCCAGGCGGGCCCCGGGCTGGCCCACCACGTCGGCGAGGTCCGGCGGCTGCGCGGACCCGGCGGCGACCACCGACCCTGGCCGGGCGAGTTGTCGCTCCCCGGCGAGCCAGCCCAGCACCTCGTTGAGCCGGGCCGCCCCGAACACCTCCAGATCCTCGACCAGCGACGCCTCCGACAAGGTCGAGGCCGGCACCACCACCCGGCGTGCGCCACTTCGCCGCGCCGCCAGCAGGCAGGGCAGTACACCGCGCACGGCGCGCAGCCGACCGTCCAGCGCGAGCTCGCCGATCAGCACGGTGCCCTCGAGCTCGCGCTGCGCGACCACCCCCGAGGCGGCGAGTACCGCGCACGCCAGGGCGAGGTCGAAATGGGACCCGGCCTTCTTCAGCGTGGCCGGGGACAGCGCGAAGGTGATCCGCCGGTTGGGCCAACTACGCCCGGAGTTGACCACGGCGGCACGCACCCGGTCCTTGGACTCGTGCAGCGCCGCGTCCGGCAGGCCGACCAGATGCACCCCGGGCAACCCGGTACCGATGTCGGACTCGATCTCCACCAGTCGGCCGTCGACGCCGTACAGCGCGACCGACCAGGCCCTGGCCAGCGGCATCAGAACGCCGCTTCGTAGTGCTCGACGGTGACCTGGCCGCCCGGCGGGGCCAACACCGCGATCACATCGAACCGGACCTCGCACCACCGCACCCGATGGTTGGTCAGCCAGACCTGGGTCACCCGCCGGACCCGGGCCGCCTTCTGCCGGGTGACCGACTCGGCGGGCTCACCGAACCCGGTGCCCGACCGCGTCTTGACCTCGCAGACCACCAGGCGCTCGGAGTCGGTGGCCACCACGTCGATCTCGCCGTGCCGGCAGCGCCAGTTGCGGGAGAGCACCACCAGGCCGGCGGTGCGCAGGTAGTCGACCGCCAGGTCCTCGCCGTGCCGGCCCAACTCGTCCTTGTATGCCACCCGGACACCGTGCCCCCTGGGCACCCGCCTGCACCATCGGCACGGCGCCGGCTGTGGACTACACCCCGGGATGTGGACAACTCCGCGGCCCGAGGGCGGCGTCAGCCGAAGGCCTCGCCCTCCGGGAGCCTCAGGTCGGGCTTGTCCAGCTCCTCCACGTGCACGTCCTTGAAGGTGATCACCCGGACGTTCTTGACGAACCTCGCCGGCCGGTACATGTCCCAGACCCAGGCGTCGGTCATCCGCACCTCGAAGTAGATCTCGCCGTCCGTGTTGTGCGCGGCGACGTCGACGGAGTTCGCCAGGTAGAACCGCCGCTCGGTCTCCACGACGTACGCGAACTGACCGACGATGTCGCGGTACTCCTTGTAGAGCGAGAGCTCCATCTCCGTCTCGTACTTCTCGAGATCCTCGGCACTCATGCGCTCACCTCACTCCCGACCGCGGGGACCCGCCCACCCGCACCGCCCTCGGCGACCCTCGCCGCGACAGAACTCGAACCATGCACCGGGGAATTGTGGACCACGCCCGCCTCCGCCCGAACGGCACGGGCCCGGGCCACGTTCACGAAGGAGAATCGGTGCTCCGCGCACGGTCCGCGCTCGGCGAGCGCCCGGTCGTGTACCGGGGTGCAGTAGCCCTTGTGCTCGGCGAACCCGTAACCCGGATGCTCCCCGTCCAACTCCGCCATGATCCGGTCCCTGGTGACCTTGGCCAGCACCGATGCCGCGGCGACACAGGCGGCGGTGAGGTCGCCCTTCGGCACGGCGAGGCTCGGCACGGTCAGTCCCGGCACCCGGAACCCGTCGGTCAGCACGTAGCCGGGCGGGCCGGCCAACCGGGCGACGGCGCGACGCATCCCGTCGACATTGGCCGCGTGCACTCCTCGGCGGTCGACCTCGGTCGGCGGGATCACCACCACCGCCCAGTCCTCGGCCCGCCGCACGATCAGGTCGTAGTACCGCTCCCGGGCGGGCTCGCTGAGCAGCTTCGAATCGGTCAACCCGGCCCAGCGGGCGTCCTCGCCCGGCCGCGGCACGCAGGCCGCCACCACCAGCGGACCGGCACAGGCGCCCCGGCCGGCCTCGTCGACCCCCGCGACGGGGCCGAGCCCGTGCCGGCTCAGCGCGCTCTCCCAGGCCCACAGGCCCCGTGAGCGGCGGATCACCGCGCGCGGCGGGCGGAGCCAGAGCGTCGGGGCGGTCGGGGTGGGTCGGCCCATGTCCTAGCGCGCCGGCCCGACCAGGGCCCTGGGCTGGGGGTTCGTGTCCGGGATGCCCCGCACCCGGGAGAACGGCAGGACGATGAACCGGGCCTTGCCGATGACGTTGCCCACCGGGATCGGACCGTGCCCGGGCACCCTGGAGTCGGCGGAGTTGTTGCGGCTGTCGCCCATCACCCACAGCTCGCCGTCGGGCACCCGCACCGGCCCGAACTCGGCCTGGGTGGCCGGCCCGGCCTCGGGCAGGTAGTACGCGTAGGACTCCTCGAGCGGCTTGCCGTTGACGGTGACCCGGTTGCGGGAATCGCAGCAGGCCACGGTCTGGCCGCCGACCGCGATCACCCGCTTGATCAGGTCCTTCTCGTCCGGCGGCGCCAGCCCGACCAACGAACCGAGTGACTGCAGGCCCCGCACCAGCGCGTTCTCCGAGCGGCGGGAGCGGTAGTCGGAGTCCTGCCAGTTCTCCGGGCCGGCGAACACCACCACGTCACCGGGCGAGGGCTCGCCGAAGTTGTAGCTGAGCTTGTCGACCAGCACCCGGTCGTTCACGCAGCCGTTGCAGCCGTGCAGGGTCGTCTCCATCGAGCCCGACGGGATCTCGTAGACCCGGGCCAGAAACGTCTGGATGAGGAAGGTCAGGACCAGCGCCACCACCACGAGCATCGGCAGCTCGCGCCAGAACGTGCCGCGACGACGTCTCCCCCGCCGGCCCTTGCCGACCGCGGTGCCGGTGGTGAACTCGGCGGCCGGGCGCCCGCCCGCGCGGTGGTGACGGCGCCCGCCGGGTGCGGTGGTCGTTCCGCGCCGCTCGGTGGCCGGACCGGGCGCGTACGCGCGCACCCGGCCGGCCGGCGCCGGCGTGGCCGGCGCGCGCTGGCCGGGCGCCCCCGGTGCAACGGTGCCCGGCTGCCGAGGCACCCACTCCGTGGGAGCGTCCGGAACCGGCCCGATCCGCCGTCCGGAGCGCTGGTCGGTGGACGCGCCCACCCTCGGCCGAGGGGCGACCGCGGGCGCCTGGCCGGCCGCTGACGGGACGGCATGCCGGCCGCGCACCGGAGGTCGCCCGCCGACTCCGGGAACAGCTCGCCCGGGCCGGCCCGGCGGTGTCGGCGGTACTACGTCGGGCCTGGCGGGAACACCGGGACGGGCCATCGGCGCGGCACGCGCGATCGGCGGGCGGACGCCCGGGACCGATCCGCCACCGGGCGGCGGCACGCTGACCGGCGGCCCGGCCGGATACCCGGGGTAGGGGCTGCGGGGCGGGCGTCCTGGAGGCGAGCCGCGCAGCGGTGATCCAGTGCCCAGACCCGCCGGGAAGCTCGCGGGTACGCCGGCCGAGCCGTTGCGCGCCCGCAGCCTGGGACCACCGGCGCCGGGACCGCCCGGATGGCCCGGGGCCGCGGAACCGTCGGGCCGGATACCGGGCGGTCCGTCGGACCACACCCGGTCGACCGGCCTGGCCACCGAGGGGGGCATCGGTCGGCCCGGATCGACTCCGACGCCCGGCGGCTCGACGACATGGGCCCGGTCGCGATCGGAGGGGCCGAGCCGCCCGACATGACGGACCGGCGACCGGGGATCACCCGGGGCGCCGGTGCTGGGGACGACCACGGACACGAGGCTACGGCACCTTAGCGGGATTCACCGGCCACCGGACGGGTGCGGGCACCCGCCCGCCGGACCGGGCACGACGGCCGGTCAGGACGCCGGCTCGCGCTTCTCCTTGATCTTGGCAGCCTTGCCGCGCAGCTCACGCAGGTAGTAGAGCTTCGCCCGCCGCACGTCACCGCGGGTGGCCACCTCGATCTCGGCGATGTTCGGGGAGTGCACCGGGAAGGTCCGCTCGACCCCCACGCCGAAGGACACCTTCCGCACGGTGAAGGTCTCGCGCAGGCCGGCTCCGTGACGCCGGATGACCACGCCCTGGAAGATCTGCACCCGGGAGCGGGATCCCTCGATCACCCGGACATGGACCTTCAGGGTGTCGCCGGGCCGGAAGGCCGGGATGTCGGAGCGCAGCGACGCCGCGTCCAGCTCGTCCAGGGTGTTCATCGCTCAGGTCCGTCCTCGGGTGGTGAAAGCGTGTACGACGTTCGAGTCACCCACCCCGGACCATCGGGCCCGGTGGCCGCGCGGGAGCGCGGCCATGTCGACCTCGGGGTCTGGGGATCACGCCGCTGCGCGGCACCCCGGCGCTGTGACAGCTCCACGCCGGGCGGTGGCAACCCGCTCAGTGTGCCAGACGCGGTGCCCCGTGCTGACACCGCCGTCCCTTCCCGACCGGGTCGCTCACCCGGCGGGTCCGTCACCCGGCTCCCGGACCGCGCGCAACGCGGCGCGGTCGCGGTCGTCGAGCGCCTCGGTAGGCAGCCGTTCGAGCAGGTCGGGCCGGCGCCGCGCGGTGCGGGCCAGCGACTGGTCGCGACGCCAGCGGGCGATCGCGGCGTGGTCGCCGCCGCGCAGCACCGCCGGCACGTCCAGCTCGCGCCACCGTTCGGGCCGGGTGTAGGCCGGGCCCTCCAGCAGGCCGTCGGAGAACGAGTCCTGGGCCGCGGAGGCCGGGTTGCCCAGCACACCGGGCAGCAACCGGGCGAGCGCCTCCACCATCACCAGTACCGCGACCTCGCCACCGACCAGAACGAAGTCACCTACGGAGACCTCGTCGACCACCATCCGGCGGGCGGCATCGTCGACCACCCGCTGGTCGATGCCCTCGTAGCGGCCGCAGGCGAACACCAGCCACGGCTCGGCCGCGTACTCGGCGGCCACCCGCTGGGTGAACGGGCGCCCGGCCGGCGTGGGCACCACGAGCCGGGGCGGCGGACCGCCCTCGGACGCGCACACCTGGTCGAGCGCCGCGCCCCACACGGCCGGACGCATCACCATGCCGGGCCCCCCGCCGTAGGGCGCGTCGTCCACCGCCTTGTGCACGTCGTGCGTCCAGTCGCGCAGGTCGTGCACCCCGAGGTCGATCCGACCGTTCGCGATGGCCCGCCCCAGCAGTGCCTCGCGCAACGCGGCAAGGTAGCCCGGGAAGATCGTCACCACGTCGATGCGCACGGTCTACTCCTGCTCGAGCAGACCATCCGGCGGAGTGAGCACGACCCGGCCGCCGGCGAGGTCGACGGTCGGCACGATCTGCCGGACGAAGGGCACCAGGGCGTCCGACTGCCCGGAGCGCCCGATCACCAGCAGCTCACCGCCGGGGCCGTGCACCACCTCGCGCACCGAGCCGACGGGTGTCCCGTCCGTCAGCTCGGCGCGAAGACCCACCAGTTGGTGGTCGTGGAACTCGTCCGGGTCCGACGGAGGTGGCAGGTCGGCGGCGTCCACCGTGAGCACGGTGCCGGTCAGCGCGGCGGCCCCCTCGCGGTCGAGCACCCCGTCGAAGCGCATCAACAGGGTGCCGCTGTGCCACCGGGCGCCGACGACACGCAGCCGCCGGCCACCACCGAGAACGAACTCGGCGCCGTCGGCGAAGCGCTGCTCCGGGTAGTCGGTGAGGACCGTGACGGTGACGTCACCGCGCAACCCGTGTGGCCGCCCTACCCGGCCGACCACCAGCGGTTCAGTATCGGGCACGAATAGCTCGAACTCAGCGATCGGTGTCGATCACGTCCACGCGCACGCCGCGACCACCCACCCCGTTGATCACGGTGCGCAGCGCGGTAGCGGTGCGACCGCCGCGTCCGATGACCTTGCCGAGGTCCTCCGGGTGCACCCGGATCTCAAGAGTGCGGCCGCGTCGGTTGGTCACCAGCTCGACCTGCACCTCCTCCGGATGGTCGACGATGCCGCGGACGAGGTGCTCCAGCGCGTCGGCGAGGACGCTCACGTTCCCGCCCCGGCGCGCTCGGCCAACCCGATCCTGTGCTCGGTGCTGTGCCTTATCGGTGACCTCGCAAGTTCGGTCACGAGCCGCTCTCGGCGGCCGGAGCCTCCGCGGCGGCCCCGGTCGCGGCCTTGTCCTCGGACTTCTCTGCCGTCTCGGCCTTGGCCTCGGCCTTCTCGGCCTTGGCCTCGGCCTTCTCCGTCTTCTTGGCCTTGGCCTCGGGCTTCTTCTTCGGCGTGGTGGCGTCGCTGGTGAGCTCCCCGCCCGCCTCGGCCAGCGCGGCGTTGAACCGCTCGAGCCGGTTCACCGGGGGTGCCGGGTGGCGCAGGGTGCCCTCGGCGCCGGGCAGGCCCTTGAACTTCTGCCAGTCGCCGGTGATCTTCAGCAGGTTCAGCACCGGATCGGTCGGCTGAGCGCCCACACCCAGCCAGTACTGCGCACGCTCCGAGTCGACCTCGATGAAGCTGGGGTCGGTCTTCGGGTGGTACTTGCCGATGGTCTCGATGGCCCGCCCGCTGCGACGGGTGCGCGCGTCCGCCACCACGATGCGGTAGTACGGAGCCCGGATCTTGCCGAGCCTCAACAGCTTGATCTTGACAGCC
>JAJCYC010000172.1 GCA_029263115.1 Pseudonocardia sp.
CTCGGCGGCCTCGTCGACCTGCTTCGGGTCGACGCCCTGGTCGTAGATCCGGATCCGGTCGGTGTCGGACATGTCGTTGTAGACGGCCATCTTCTTCTCGCCGACCACGGTGACCCGACGGATCTTCTCCGGGTGCAGCCAGGACAGCTGCAGGAACGCCGGCGCGCCGGAGACCGGGAACTCCAGCTTCACGTACGCCATGTCGGCGTACTCGGTGCCGATGTTGCGCTGCTCCCAGACCGACGCCGAGGTGGGCACCTCGTCGAGCAGGTAGGACACGATCGAGATGTCGTGCGGGGCCAGGTCCCAGATGACGTTGCAGTCGCTCTGGTAGCGGCCCAGGCTCAGCCGGGCGGCGTCGATGTAGAGTACCCGCCCGAGCTCGCCGGAACTGACGATCTCCTTGAGCTTCCAGACGGCCGGGTTGTACTCGAAGGTGTGGCCGACCATCAACCGCACGTTCGCCGCGCGGGCCGCCTCGACCAGCGCCTCGCCTTCGGCCACCGAGTTGGCCAGCGGCTTCTCCACCAGGGTGTGCAGCCCGGCGTTCAACGCCATCAGCCCGACTGCGGTGTGCCCACCCGGCGGGGTGGCCACAACCACGGCGTCCAAGGAGTCGAGCTCGGTGGCGAGGTCGGCGGCGAACCGCACCGACGGGAAGCTTCCCATCGCCTCGTGCAGCCGCCGCTCGTCGCTGTCGATCACGGTGACCTCTACGTCGGGCAGGCTGTTGAGCACTCGTACGTGCTTCGAACCCCAGTACCCGTATCCGATCACCCCGACGCGCGTGCGGGTGCGACCCATCTATCGACCTCCGTTGCTCCGGTCCTCGTCGGGAGTGTTCCTGGCCACTGCCCGAGCCGACGGCAACACGACACCTTCCACAACGTCGTTTCGCCCGCCGGCATTCGTTACCCGCCCCATCCTCGGCATTGTGCCGCGGGGCGTCAAAGTCTTGGGCGATGCGGACGGTCACGCCGCTCTCGCGGCGCCTGGTCGACAACCCACGGCCCTGGAACACTCCCGCTGACTGCGGCCTGACCAGGGCGCACCGGCCAGCCGGCCGCAACGTGGGCGGCTGTCCGGACGTGCTCTGGCGGTCACACCAACACCCTGGACCGTACCGGTCGCCCCCGGCCGGGGGGCCGGCCGGGGGCGACCGGACTGTCAGCCGGAGCTCAGGCGGGGCAGGGGCGGGTGGGGTCCGGGTCGTCCTCGCGGGCCGGGCCGTCCCGGTTGCCCTCGACGACGTTGCCGCAGATCAACTCCTGCGGCTCGCGCTCGATCTTGACGCCGTAGCCGCCGTTGTTCAGCAACCGGTTGCCGCGCACGATGCTGTCGACCCCGTCGGACTCCTCGTCGCCGCCGAGCCGGATGCCGGCGCCCACGTTGTCGGTGGAGCTGTTGTCGCGGAACACGGTGCCGACGCCGCGCGAGGAGAATCCGGCCCCGTCGGGGTCCCGACCGCCTCGGCAGGTGTTGCGCTCGATCACGTTGCCCCGGGCCGCCTCCTTGACGTCCACGCACTCGGCCCTCGGGGTGATGGTGTTGTCGTGCACGTGGTTCTGGTTGGACTGGTCGGGGTCGTTGGTCGGGTTCTTCTTCTTGCGCTGCTCGGGAGCGGTGCCGATGTAGATGCCCTCACCGTTCTTCTCGTCCTCGGAGAGGTCGAACCCGGTGAGCCCACAGCGGTCGATGCGGTTGTTGGCGATCTCGTTGTGGCTGGAGAAGTACTTGACCCGGATGCACTCGCCCTTGGCGTCGTGGATGTTGTTGCGCAGCAGACGCACATAGTTGGCCTTGAAGACGAAGACGTTGATGTCTCCGCCGGAGATCTCGAACCCGTCCAGCACCACCCGGTCGTGGGCGATCACCACCAACCGCCCGGGATTCGCAACCTCGGATTCCTCTTCGGACTCCTCTTCGGAGTCGCTGTCGGAGTCGCCGCCCTTGGTCGGCGGCACGATCTTGGCCCGGTCCCCGACCAGCCAGATCGGCCGCTCCGCAGTGCCGGGCCGAACTGACCGGACGGTGCCGGGGTAGGTGCCCGGGCCGACCCGGATGGCCTCGCCAGGCTTGGCGAGGTCGAGCGCGGCCTGGATGGTGGGCAGCGGGGCGCCGATGCTGCCGTCGCCGCCGGGCGCCGCGTTCGCCGCCACGTGGATGGCCTTGCCGGTGCCGGCCACGTCGCCGGGCACGTCGGGGCCGCGGCCCTCGGGGACCAGCTCCGACGTGGAGCCTGGGTTCGGGTCCGGCGAGGCACTCTTGCGGGCCCCGTCGCCGCGGCAACTGACAAAGACGAACAACGCGGCGGCCAGCAGCAACAGCCCGACCGCGATCAGCCGGTTGCGCTTGCCACCCGTCGGGTGGGGGCCGCCACCGGGAGGCGGCGGTGCGTCGACGATCGCCGGTAGCTGGCTCGACGGCGGACCGGACCTCTCCCGGCGTTGCCAGGTGTGGTCGTCAGCCATGTCCGCCACCGGAGGCGGGCATCGCCTTGTGCCGGGCACCGGACATCGGGCTGAGCACCCGGTGGCCGAAGTGCAGGACGAGCGCCAGGGCCACGAACACGGCTCCGGCGATGGCCAGCCAGGACGGCACCGCGTCCAGGTTGTTGGTCGCCTCGCCCACCTCGGTGCCCACCACCGGTTCCGGGGCCCGGACGTCGGAGGACAGCAGCTGGACCCGGGTGAGGCTCTCCGCGCCGATCACCTCTACCCCCTTGCTGCTGGCCACGATGTCGGTGGTGCTGATCACCACCCGGGCCTGTGGACCGACCAGTACGCCGCGCTCGACCCCCTGGATCGACACATCGCGCAGCAGGGCGTTGCCGTTGACCACCACTCCCTTGCGGGCGCCGGTGACCTCAGACCGCGAGACGCCCGGAATACCGACCAAGGTCGCGGTCGCCGTCGCATCGATGTTCAGGGCCGTGTCCCGGGCGTTGATCCGGACCGCCTCCAGATCGACGCGGGATTCGGCGCTGGCGAGGACGCCGAAATCGACGTTGCTCATGGTGAGTTGTTTGAGCGCGACCTGGGTGCTGTCGGCGACCAGTCCCTTCTGCGCGCCGACCACCGTGTCGGACTCGCTTCTCGAGGGCTCGGCGAACGCCAGCCCGGCAATCACGCTGTCACGGATCAGATTGTCCCGCGACACCGTGTCCCGGGAACCGCTGTAGACCTGTACGCCAAGGTCGTTCCGGTCCAGGGTATTGGCCACGACCTGGGTGCCGACCGTGGGGCCGAGTTCGTTGGCGTTGACCCGCACACCGACCCCGTTGTTGGTGACCGTGTTCTCGGTGACCAGTACCCGCGAGGAGCCCTGGATCACGATGCCGTCCTCCCGGTTGTCCCACACCTCATTGTTGCGGATCACGGTCTGGTCGCACTTCTCGTCCATCATGATGCCGTTGCCGCCGTTGCGGTACGAGCGGTTCCCCTCGACGACGCTGTCGCGGACGTTCTCGGAGAAAATGATGCCGTGCGAGTTGTTGCCGTACACCTCGTTGTCCACGACTCTGAGCCCGGTGCTGGAGGTGTGCGGGTCGAAGCCGTAGATCGCGTTGTCCCGGACGGTGTTCTGCCGGAAGGTGACGTTGACCGCTCCGCTGGTGTAGATGCCGAAGAGGTTGTGGTGAAAGACCGACCGGGTGGCGTGGCCGGTGGTGCCCTTCCCCCAGGTGACACCGTAGGCCTTGCTGGTGTCGCCGCCGAGGTAGCTCAGCTCCGAGTTCACGATGTCCAACCGGCCGCCGTCGTCGTACGCGACAAATGGTCGGCGACGGAACGGGTCGGCGTCCGGGCGGTTCTCAGCGGTCAGCCAGGAGGTGACCTTGACGCCCCTGAACAGCGCGTTGGCATTGACCCCGACCAGGTATACGTAAGGTTTGGAGGCCAGACGAAGCTCCTTGACTCCAGGAGCGACGATCTCCATCCGGGTGCCGGGGGACTGCGCGAGACCGGCCTGCAGCAGGTAGACCCCGGGCGAGATCTGGCGGAGGGCGTCGGGCTCGGGACTCCGGGCCACCAACCTGGCGACGTCGGTCAGGGAAATCCGCCCGTTGAATCCGCGGAGGGAGGCGAAGGTTCCCGCCCAGGTCACCCGGTCGCCGGTCAGCATCTGGATCCGGTCCGGTTGGACGACGATGTGTCGGATGGGGCTCCCGACGAGCTTCTTCTGGGAGGTGATCACGTCGAACTGGTCGACGGGCAGCTTGACGAGGTTCCTGGGCGGACGTGGGTTGTCCGGCCGCGAGGCCGGCGCCCGCTCGACGTCGGGCCGGGCGGCCACCGCAACCGAGGACGAGCTGGCTGTGGGCCCGATCACCTTCAGCGCGCTCATTGCGGACAGAGTGCCACAGGCGAGCGCGGCGACGAGCAGCACCAAGCTGAAGAAGGTGCGGAAGCGGTTCACCGACCCGGTCTCCCGCTGCGTTCCTCGGCCTGCAGCTGCGCGGCGGGTGGCGCGGGGTCAAAGAACCGCGGCGGTGCGGCCTCCAGTGCCCTCGGCGCCTGGCCGACGGCGTGCGGGTCCTGCACCTGGGCGTCGGCGTGCACCGTGGTCCGCATGATTGCCCCGGACTTCGCCGAGACCGCGACGTCGCGGGTGAGCCACTTCTGCTTGCGGATGGTGAGCAGTGCGTAGACCTTGACCAGCGCCATGCCGAAGCTGGCCAGGATGAACACCGGCATCATCGTCACGAAGTGCCACGGCTTGCGCTCCAGGTGCGCGAGCAGCTTGGCCGAGCGGCTGAACAGCCACCAGGCCAGCAGGATCTGCGCGATCAGGTAGTTGCCCACGACCAGCGCATAGACCAGGAAGACCGGCGAGACCAGCAGGGTGAACGAGCTGACCGCCTTGTCGATCATCCAGTAGGCCAGGAACTTGTGCCGCCACAGCCAGGGGCTGCCCAGTGCCCGAAGGTCCGACCGCCAGGTGTTGCGCGACCAGCGCAGCCGCTGCTTGAGGAAGGTGCTGGCGCCAGTCGGGAACTGCGACCAGATGCATGCCGAACGCTGCAGCACGGCGTGGTAGCCGTTCTCCAGGGTGAGCATGGTGAGCCGCTTGTCGTCACCGGACAGGCACGGCACGCCCCAGAAGCTCTCGTTCATGAACTCGCGCGAGACGCGCAGCAACAGCTCGCGGCGGTAGACTGCCGTGCGACCGGACAGGCAGGACACCGCCTGGCCGGCCACCGACTGCGAGGCCAGCTCGTGGAAGTATCGGTAGTCCAGGTACATGTCGTTGAGGTGCTGCCAGACCGTCTGCGGGTTCATCACGTTCTGCCGGGTGGTCACCGCGCCGACCTGCGGGTCGGCGAACGGCATGGCCACCTTGACCGCCACGTCCGGGGCCCACACGGTGTCCGAGTCG
>JAJCYC010000173.1 GCA_029263115.1 Pseudonocardia sp.
CTGGGGGTCTCGACGCGGCGGATGGAGAAGCTGGTGGACGCCCTCGGGATCACGAGGTTGTCGAAGTCGCAGGTCAGCGTGATGGCCGCCGAGCTCGACGCCCAGGTCGGGGAGTTCCGGTCGCGCCCGCTGCCGTACACCTTCGTCGCCGCGGACGCCCTCGTGCTCAAGGTCCGTGAGGGCGGGCGGGTGGTGAACGTGCACGCCCTGATCGCCACGGGCGTGAACGCCGACGGGCACGGGAGATCCTCGGTGTCCAGGTCAGCTCGGGCGAAGACGGCGCCGGCTGGCTGGCGTTCTTCCGCGACCTGACCGCTCGCGGCCTGACCGGGGTCAAGCTCGTCACCAGCGACGCGGGGCCGGTCATCCTGTCCGCGCGGCGGGCGGTCGTCATCGCCACCGGTTCGTCCGCCGCCACCCCACCGGTCGAGGGCTTGCGCGATGTCTCGATCTGGGACAACCGCGACGTGACCGCCGCGAAGCGGGTGCCGGCCAGGTTGCTCGTGCTCGGCGGTGGGGTGGTCGGCGTCGAGATGGCCCAGGCCTTCCGCTGGTTGGGTGCCGAGGAGGTGACGATCGTCGAGCAGGCCGACCGCCTGCTGCCCACCGAGGAGCCTTTCGTCGGCGCGGAGCTGGCCGATGCGTTCGCCGACGCTGGGATCACGGTCCGTACCGGCACCGGTGCGGTCCACGCCTCCCGGCCCGCGCCGGACGGGCCGGTCACCCTGACTCTCGACGACGGCGGCGAGGTCACCGGCGACGAGCTACTGGTCGCGGTGGGCCGCCGCCCGAACACGACTGACGTCGGGCTGGAGACGGTCGGGATCGAGCCCGGCGCCTTCCTGGAGACCGACGACCAGCTGCGGGTTCGCGGCGTCGACGGCGACTGGCTCTACTCCGCCGGCGACGTCACCGGGCGAGCCCTGCTCACCCACCAGGGCAAGTACCAGGCCCGGCTGATCGGCCAGATCCTCTCCGGCGGCGCGGTCGAGGCACTGGCCGACCGCATCGCTGTCCCTCGGGTCACCTTCACCGACCCACAGGTGGCCGCCGTCGGCAGGACCGAACAGCAAGCCCGCGACGCGGGTATCGACGTTCGGACCCTGCGACACGACATCGGATCCCTCGCGGCCGGCGCCCTGGCCGGGAAAGGAGTACACGGAACCGCCCAGCTGGTGCTCGACCGTTCGCGACGCGTGGTCATCGGAGCCACCTTCGTCGGCCCGGGCGTCGGGGAGTTGCTGCACGCCGCCACCATCGCCATCGTCGGCGAAGTCGACCTCGACACACTGTGGCACGCGGTGCCGGCGTTCCCCACCCTCAGCGAGGTGTGGCTACGACTGCTGGAAGCCGAACGCGGAATTTCCTGACGGCACTGACAGTAGACCGCTCAGCGATCGCCGGCCCCGGCGCCGTTCTCGGTGACCGAGGCCGGTATCCGCTGTGCGTCGGCGCGCAGGCCGTCCAGAACCCCTTCGACGTGGCGGACCTGGTCGAGCAGGGACACCTGGGAACGCAACTCGCCGAGCGTGTTCTCCACCCGCCGGATACGTTCGGCGAAACGGCGCTCGGCGAGTCGCAACTGTTCGAAGCGCGCTTCGGTCTCGGCGTGCACGGCGTCCCACCGCCGCCGCGCGGAATCCTCGAGCTGGTTGGCCCGCTGGTCGGCGTCCTCGAGGCGTTGTCGAGAGGCGTCGGCGTCGGCCTGTGCGTCGGCACGCAGCGCCTCGGCCTGCCGGATGCACGCGGCGGCGGCGTCCTCCGCCTGGCTGACGATCAGTGTGGCGGCGCGCTCCGCGCGGGTGCGGATCGCGGCGGCGTCGGCATCGGCGGCTCGGCGGGCGGCATCGGTCGCATCCGTGAGAGTGTCGGCGAGAGTGGACAACCGGCGGCCGAGCTCGTCGCGCTCGCTCCGGGTCCGAGTAGTGTCCTCGGCCTGGATGCCGATCCTGTCCAGCGCTCCCGCGTAGTCGTTCCCGATCCGGTCCAGCAACGCGTCGACCTGATGACGGTCGTAGCCGCGCCACCGCCGCCGCAGCGACGGTGCGGTGATGTCCTCGGGAAGCATAGGCATCTCAGACTCCGGCGCGGATCTCGGTGGGCCGCGGGTCGACGCGCTCGATGTCGCCGGCGGGGACGAACCGGTCGCTAGGGCGGGGGCCGCGCGGGCGGCCGGTGGCGTCGGCCGCGGCGACCGCATCGATCAGCAGCACCCGATCGCCTACCGTCGCGGAGGTTCGTTGAACGCCCTCGATCCAGCCACCGCCGCGCAGATGCACGCGAACCTGGTCGGGCGCTGGCCCCGACAATTGCGACGGCCGTCGGGTCGGTGAGGCCGAGCTCGGGCCGCGGAAGCGCAGCAGGCGCAACGAGTTGGCCACCACACTCACCGAGGAGAAGCCCATCGCCGCGCCGGCGAGGATCGGGTTGAGCAGCCCGACCATAGCCAATGGGATCAACGCGAGGTTGTAGACGAACGCCCAACCGAGATTCTGCAGGATCGTTCGGTAGGTGCGGCGGGACAGCCCGATCGCGGTAGGCACGCCGGCCAGGTCGCCACGCATCAGCGTCAGGTCCGAGGACTCGATGGCCACGTCGGTACCGGTGCCGATAGCGATGCCGAGGTCGGCGGCCACCAGCGCGGGAGCATCGTTCACGCCATCACCGACCATCGCGACGACCTCTCCGGCGGCCTGCAGCCGGGAGACCTCGGCCTGTTTGTCGGCGGGTAGCACCTCGGCCAGCACGGTGTCGATCCCGACGCGGTCGGCGATCGCCTGGGCGGTACGGGCGTTATCGCCGGTGATCATCGCTACCTTCAGGCGCATCCGGTGTAGCTGTGCCACCGTGTCTTCGGCGCAGTCCTTGAGCGTGTCGGCCACGGCCAGCACACCCCGGGCCCGGCCATCCCAGCCTGCGAAGACCGCTGTCCGGCCGGCGTGCTCCAGGCGCTGTGCCACCTCGAGGATCTCCGTGGGCAGCGTGAGTCCGGCCTCCTCGATGAGCCTGCGACGTCCGACCCATACCGGCTCGCCGTCGACCTCGGCCCGCACCCCGTGCCCGGCGACCGCCTCGAAACCGCTCACCCTGGGCAGCTCGCCGACCCGTTCGCGGGCGGCGGCGGTGATGGCCGTGCCGATGGGGTGCTCGCTATCGGCTTCCGCCGCGCCGGCCCGGCGCAGGAGCTGGCCCTGGTCAGTGCCGTCCCCAGGGACGACGTCGGTCACGGCCATCTCGCCCCGGGTCAATGTCCCGGTCTTGTCGAACACCACCGTGGTGATTTTGCGGGTGCGTTCGAGCACCTCGACGCCCTTGATCAGGATGCCCAATCGAGCGCCCCTCCCGGTCCCGACCATGATCGCCACCGGGGTGGCGAGCCCGAGGGCGCACGGGCAGGCCACGATGAGCACCGCCACTGCGGCAACCAGCCCTCCGACCGGGTCGCCCACCACGAGCCACCAGGCCAGGAACGTCGCCAGCGCGAGCCCGATCACGGTCGGCACGAACACCGCTGAGACCCGGTCGGCCAGCCGCTGTGCCTGCCCTTTGCCGGACTGCGCCGCCGACACCAAGGACACGATCTGGGCCAGGGCGGTCTGACCGCCCACGGCGGTGGCGCGCACGGTGAGCACTCCGCTGGTGTTGACCGTCGCCCCCGCGACGGCTGAGCCGACCGCTTTGTCCACCGGAACCGATTCCCCGGTGAGCATCGACTCGTCCACCGCGCTCGCGCCGTCGACCACCTCGCCGTCGGTCGGGATCTTCTCCCCGGGCCGGACCCGCATCAGGTCCCCGAGGGCGACCTCGGCGACCGGGATCATCGTCTCGGTACCGTCGCGTAGCACCCGTGCCTGCTTCGCTCCCAGCTCGAGTAGCACCCGCAGCGCGTGTCCTGCCCGGCGCTTCGCGCGGGCCTCGAAGTACCTGCCGAGCACCAGGAAAGCGATGATCAGCGCGGCTGTCTCGAAGTACAGTTCGCCGCCGGCGAACAGCTGCACCGTGGAGTAGAAGTACGCGGTGAGCGTGCCGACGGCGATCAGGGTGTCCATGTTCGCGCTCGTCCGGAGTGCTCGCCTGGCGGCCTCCCTCAGGAACGGCCAGCCGACCACGAACTGCACGGGAGTGGCCAGCGCGAACTCGACCCAGTGCGCCCACGGCTGGTGCATCCACGGACCCGGCGCCATGGCCAACACTCCGACCGCGACCGCCAGCGGCCAACCGCCGAGCACTCGGCGGCGCCAGGAACGCTCAGCGCTCGCCTCGTCATTCTCGGTGTTGTCGCGCTGCGCTCCGCTCGAAGACTCCGGGAGTGCCAACTCGTAGCCGGCCTTCTGCACCGCCGCCCGCAACGCGTCCGGGTCCGCGGGCTCGTCACCCAGAGCAACGGTCGCCGTCCCGGTCGCGAAGTTCACCTCCGCGTGTCGCACGCCGGGCTGCCTGCTCAAAGTCCGTTGCACCCGGTTCGCGCACGAACCGCAGGTCATGCCCCGCACCGCGTACTCGAGCGTCTCCTGCACAGCGGCTGGATGCCGCGCGGTCTCAGGCATTCTCGACCACCTCTACCCCTACCTCCGGCTCTGCTCCGGCGACATCGGGCTCGCTGACGAGCGGTGTCCGGAAAACGTGCTTGTCGAACTTGAGCGTCGCCATCAGCTCGTCGACGATCTCCGTGGTGCGGCCCTCCTGCATCGCCTTGGCCACGCAGGTCTCGAGGTGGCGCCGCAACATGATCCGGCTCGCCGACTCCAACAACCCCTGCACCGCGGACAGCTGCTTCATCACATCCGGGCAGTAGGCGTCCCGCTCCACGATCGAGACGATGCCGTTGATCTGACCGCGAGCTGTCTTCAAGCGGTTCACCACCGCGCGCTGATGGCTGTCCACGTTGTCACCCTACCCCACCAGGGGTGGGGTAGCGTGGAGATCCTGAGGAGTAGCGGAGATCGACGCCGAAGGAGGGATGCACGGTGATGGACGGAGGAATGATGGGCGGCATGTCGGTGATGATGGGGGTGTGGGCGATCCTCGTGCTGGTCACTCTGCTCGCGATCCTTACCGCGGCCGTACTGGCCACGATCTGGCTGGCCCGCAAGTTGCGCGAGGGCGACAGGGGTCGGCCGGCTGCGCCGAGCGACAGTGCCCATGACGAACTGCGGCGGCGCTACGCCAGCGGCGACATCGACGACAGCGAATACGAGCACCGCCTCGCGACGCTGCGTCGGAACTGAACGACCCGGGAGCACTCGATCGGGCGATAGCGGATCCGCTCAGCTCTCAGGGTGGCTCCGAACCCTTCGGTCTTTATGCAACGGTCCGGCAGGAGGGCGGCAGGCGGCGCGGCCCAAGCGGTGGCGACGGGTGACGGCGCTGGCGACGGCGGCCAGGACGACGATGGCGGCGGCGATCACCCAGGGGTTGCCCAAGAAGCCGCCGAGTCCGGCGAGGGCGCCCGCGGCGATGAGAACCGGGCCGGCGCAGCAGACGATCATCAGTAGGCCGGCGCCGATCCCGGCGGTGACCATGCCGGTGCCGAAGGACTCCTGGTCGCGGCCCGGGGGTCGGTCGGTCGTGGGCATGTCAGGCGCTCCTGGTCGTTCAGTGTTGGCGGTCGGGGATGCGGGTGCAGCAGGCCAGGGCGGCGGCGTTGTCCGCTGCCAGGGAGCGGGCCAGTACGACCAGGTCCGCGACGCGGGGGTCACCAACGGTGTAGCGCAGCCGCTTGCCGTCCCGGCGGGCGGTGACGTAGCCGCAGTCCACCAGGCAGGACAGGTGCACCGACACCCGCGGCTGGGAGATTCCGGCGTGCTCGACGCACTCGGCGGAGGTGCGTTCGCTGCGCAGGATGAACTCCAGCAGCTTCAGCCGGGTGGGGTCCGCGAGCGCTCGGAAGAATTTCGCCACCGTGTCCAGATGAGTGCAGGACAACCCGCCAGCGACCCACGCGGTCGGAGCAGGGGTGCCAGCAGGCCGGGGCATGCAGATCTCCACACCTTGAACTATTCGCCTACCCGAATATTATGGTAGCAGGATGGTATACGGAAAGACGTATAGCAGCTGGTCCGCGAACCCGGACACGCGAGGAGGCAGCGCCGTGACCTTGACACGGTCCGGCTTCGACCTGGCGGTCGTCGGGTCTGGCTCGGCGGCGTTCGCCGCCGCCATCGCGGCCACCAACCAGGGCAAGCGGGTGGTGATGGTCGAGCGCGGTACCACCGGCGGCACCTGCGTGAATGTGGGCTGTGTGCCGTCCAAGGCGCTGCTGGCTGTCGCCGAGGCCCGGCACGGCGCTCGGGCTGCGGCACGCTTCCCCGGCCTGGCCTCGGTCGAGGTCCCGGTCGGCTTCGGTGAGCTGATCGGTGGCAAGGATGCCCTGGTCGGTCGGCTGCGCGCGGAGAAGTACACCGACCTCGCCGACGGCTACGGCTGGGAGATCGTGCACGGCACCGCCGTCTTCACGGGGACCACCGAGGCCCCGGCACTGCACATCGCCCTGAACGACGGCAGCAGGCGGCGAATCGAGGCCGCGCACTACCTGATAGCAACCGGCTCGGCGCCCTGGACTCCGCCCGTGCCGGGCTTGGAGGAGGCGGGATACCTGACGTCCACCTCGGCAATGGACCTCGGCGTGCTGCCAGAGTCGATGCTGGTGGTCGGGGGAAACGCGGTCGGCCTGGAGCTGGCCCAGCTGTTCGCCCGCCTCGGCACCCAGGTGAGCCTCATCGAGGCCCTGGACCGGCTGGCGCCGTTCGAGGAGCCCGAGATCTCCGCCGCGATCGAGGACGTCTTCGCCGGCGAGGGCATCACCGTGCACACCGGTGCCACGCTGGCCGCCGCCCAGCGTGACGAGCACGGTTACACCCTCACCGCCCGCCGGGTCGACGCCCGCACCGAGCTGCGGGCCGCGTCGCTGCTGATCGCCACCGGCCGCCGCCCGGTCACCGTCGGGTTGAACCTCGACGCGGTGGGGGTGAAGACCGGCGAGCGTGATGAAGTGGTCGTCGACGACCACCTGTGCACCACCAACGAGCGGATCTGGGCCGCTGGCGACGTCGTCGGCGGCCCCCAGTTCGTGTACGTCGCGGCCGCCCAGGGCACCCTGGTCGCAGACAACGCCCTCGCGGGTGTGGGCCGCACCCTGGACTACACGGCGCTGCCCCGGGTCACCTTCACCAGCCCGGCCATCGCCGCAGTGGGGATGACCGACGCCCAGGCGGCCGAGGCCGGAATCCGCTGTGACTGCCGCACGCTGCCGCTGCACCACGTGCCCCGGGCGCTGGCCAACCGGGAGACCCTCGGCTTGGTCAAGCTCGTCGCTGACGCCGACACCGGGCGCGTGCTCGGCGTCCACGTGGTCGCCGACGGCGCCGGGGACATCATCACTGCCGCCACCTACGCGATCGGCGCCGGGATGACCGTCGACCAGCTCGCCCACACCTGGGCGCCGTACCTGACCATGGCTGAAGCCCTCAAGCTGGCCGCCCAGACCTTCACCAGCGACGTTGCCAAGCTCTCCTGCTGCGCGGGCTGATCCCACCACCGATAACGGTTCCTCATCGGCCACACTGCCGAGATCACCTCCCCGTGCCGGGCCACCGGGAACCGGTCCGCCCGACCGCGACACCCGACGGGCCGACCCAGGTGGAACCCGCCGGCACCGTCGTCTCCGTGGTAACCCCTAACGCGCCCGCCTCAGTCCGCGCCTCCTTCTGCAACCACGGCCACTTTCATCAGCGCCGAGGACTGGCTCACCAATCACCCCGGCGGGCAAGTCGTGCCAGTTGCGGATGCCGACGAGTTCGGGCGCCCTCTCATCGAGGAGGCCGTCTCTGGCGGCACCCGGATCGGCTGCTGCTGACCACCCCGGGTGGTTCGCTCCAACGATGCTGATCGTTCGATGATCGGGCACACCGCTGCCTCGCCGTCCGTGGCTGGCCGCTCCGCGCAGGCCGCGTCCAGGGTGGCGCGCAGGGCAAGCAGGTCGGCTATCGTGGTGTCGATGTCGACAATGCGGGCCTGCAGCAGGCGACGCACATCCTCACAGGGCGAGTTCGCGCCGTCGCGTTTGGCGTGGAGGACGGCCTTGATCTGGGTCAGCGACAGCCTGAGCGCGCGGGCGCGGCGGATGAAGACTGCCAGGTCGACCATCTCGGGTGCGAACAGCTGGTAGCCGGTCGTGGTGTGGCCGCGGGCGGTGAGCATGCCCCGGTCGACCCAGACCCGGATCGCCTTACGGGTCACCCCGGCCGAAGCAGCCAGCCGTCCGATCGTCAGGGTGTCCGTCCGCACGCTGCCCTCCTCCTCATGTCCTAGCAAGGGGTTGACCGTTCCCCAGGGTCACGGTTCTACGGTCGGTGATGTCCGTATTGGATGGTAAGGAAGAAGGTGTGTGATGCCGCTGCGGGAAGGCGAGATCTACCGCTGCCCGGACTCCACGTGCGGGTGCGAGGTGACCGTGACGAAAAGCGCCCCGACCGGTTGCGCGGGGCAGCAGAACCCAACCTGCTGTTGTGGGAAAACCATGACCAGAGAGGGCGAAGCAGTGTCCGCACGCTGACACTTGCGCTGCGTCCGGTCGTGGTCTCTGGTGGACTGTCGACCACAGGATCACGACCGGAAGCGGTGCGGCCAGTGGCGCACGAGATGGCGTCTCATCCGACGCGGGGTAGCGAGCACCGGCAGATCGAGGCGCACGAGGACAGCTCCAGCCTGCTGGTCGGGCGAGAGATCGACGCTGGTACTCGAACGGGTGGAGCCAGGTCCCCGGCTTGCCGCTCTACCGGAATGCTCGACACTCTGGGTGTCCAGGTCGCCCGAGTCCCAGGTAATCGCTATCACCGAGATGAGGTGGGAATCCGGTGAACCAGTCTTCGGTTCCCGATGCCAGTGGCCCGCGTTCGGCGCCTGCCGAGCGGACGTCCGAGGATGGCGGTGCGAAACCTGTCCGAGGGCTGCCGTCGGTGCGGATCGGGCTGACCGCCGGTGCGGTAGGCATGCTGTGCTGCCTCGGTCCGACGGTGTTGGCGTTGGTCGGCGCGGTCGGTGCGGGTACCGCCTACCTGTGGGCCACTGATCTGTATGCCGGGTATGCCTGGTGGTTCCGGCTGGCCGGGTTGGCGGTGGCGGTGGGGCTGGTGGTGTGGGCGCTGCGCCGTCGCCAGGCCTGCAGTCTCGGTGGGGCGAAGGCCGCGCGGCGCAACCTGCTGCTGGTGTTGCTGGTCGGGGTGGCCACCTACGGGGCCATCTACGCCCTGACCACCTGGGCCGGCCAGCTTGCCGGGGAGGGATGACCACGGATCTGACCGCGCGCTGAAAAGACCGCGCGCTGAAAGACCGCGCGCTGACCGACCCCGAATTGGAGCACGACCATGACCGAGACCGCTCCCCGCCCCGCCGCCGAGACGCCGCCTCGCAAGGTTGACCGGGACGAGGTGTTCGTCGAGTTCACCAAGTCGATCTGCCCGGTGTGCAAGGTGGTGGTGGACGCCCAGGTCAACATCCGGAATAACAAGGTCTACCTGCGTAAACGCTGCCGGGAGCACGGTCCGTTCGAGGCGCTGGTCTACGGCGACGCCGAGGCTTACCTCGCGTCGATGCGGTTCAACAAGCCGGGCACCATCCCGCTGACCTTTCAGACCGAGGTCAAGGACGGCTGCCCGTCGGACTGCGGCCTGTGTCCCGAGCACAAACAGCACGCGTGCCTGGGCCTGATCGAGGTCAACACCAACTGCAACCTGGACTGCCCGATCTGCTTCGCCGACTCCGGCCACCAGCCGGACGGGTACTCGATCACCCTCGAGCAGTGCGAGCGGATGCTCGACGTGTTCGTCGAGGCCGAGGGGGAGCCGGAGGTGGTGATGTTCTCCGGTGGAGAGCCCACGATCCACAAACACATCCTCGACTTCGTCGACGCCGCGCAGGCCAGGCCGGTCAAGTCGATCACCATCAACACCAACGGCATCCGGTTGGCCTCGGATCGGCGGTTCGTCGCCGCGCTGGCCGAGCGCAACCTGCGCCACGGAAAGCCCCTGAACATCTACCTGCAGTTCGACGGGTTCGACGAGCGGACCCACCGGGAGATCCGGGGCAAGGACCTGCGCGACATCAAGCGCCGGGCACTGGACAACTGCGCGGAGGTCGGCCTCGGGGTCACCCTGGTCGCCGCGGTCGAACGCGGGCTCAACGAGCACGAGGTCGGCGACATCATCCGGTTCGGCATCGACCATCCGGCCGTGTGGTCGGTGGCGTTGCAGCCGGTCACGCACTCCGGTCGGCACGTCGAGTTCGACCCGATGACCCGGCTGACCAACTCGGACGTGATCGAGATGGTCACCGAGCAGTGCCCGGACTGGCTGCGCGAGGACGACTTCTTCCCGGTGCCGTGCTGCTTCCCCACCTGTCGTTCGATCACCTACCTGCTGGTGGACAAGAAGGCCGACCGGACCGACGTGGTGCCGATCCCGCGGCTGCTGAACGTGGAGGACTACCTCGACTACGTGAGCAACCGGGTGATCCCGGACGACGGGGTGCGGGAGGCGCTGGAGAAGCTGTGGAGCGCCTCGGCGTTCATGGGCACCGAGTCCACCACCAGCAGCCTGGAGAAGGCCGCCGCCGCGCTGGATTGCGCGGACGCGTGCGGGGTCAACCTGCCAGCGGCCCTGGCCGACCTCCAGCAGCGCTCGTTCATGATCGTCGTGCAGGACTTCCTGGACCCGTACACGCTCAACGTCAAGCAGCTGATGAAGTGCTGCGTGCAGGAGCTCACCCCGGACGGACGGATCATCCCGTTCTGCGCCTACAACTCCGTCGGCTACCGCGAACAGGTCCGCGCCCAGATGTCCGGGGTGAAGATCGCCGACGTGGTACCCAACTCCATCGAGCTGCAGCCACTGGTCGTCACATCGCCGTACGGCTCGAAGATCGTCGGGGACCCCGACACGGCGGGCGGGGTCGAAGCGGGCGGGGCCGACGCGGGCAACGGAGCTGCGGCGGTGGTCGCTCCGGACAGCACCAACGTCGGCCGGCCCGCGGTGCCGAGGTGAGCACCCCGGAGCAGGTCAAGAGCTGCTGTGCCCGGGCGTACTCCGACGACCTGGTGACGACGTTGCTGGGGGAGTCCTACCACCCCGGCGGGCTGACCCTGACCCGCGGGCTGGCCGACGGGCTGGGGCTGACCCCCGGCGCGCGGGTGCTCGACGTGGCGTCCGGGCTGGGCACCACCGGGCTGCTGCTGGCCGACGCGTACGGCGCGCGGGTGCACGGGGTGGACTACTCGCCCAGCAACGTCGAGCTGGCCCGGGCGGCGGCGGACGAGCGCGGGCTGGCCGGGTCGGTCCGGTTCGAGGTGGGCGATGCCGAGCGGCTGGAGGTGGCCGGGGCGGCGTTCGACGCGGTGGTCTGCGAGTGCGCGCTGTGCACGTTCCCGGACAAGCCGGCCGCCGCCGCCGAGTTCGCCCGCGCACTGTGCCCGGGTGGGCGGCTGGGCATCACCGACGTCACCGCCGACACCGACCGGCTGCCGGCCGAGCTGCGTGGACTGGACGCCTGGATCGCCTGCATCGCCGACGCCCGCCCGCTGGAGGAGTACGCGGCGATCCTGCAGGCCGCCGGGCTGCGGATGCTGCGCACCGAGCGCCACGACGGCGCCGTGGGCCGGATGGTCGACCAGATCGAGGCCCGCCTGCGGCTGCTGCGGATGACCGCGCCCGATCGGCTGGCGGCGGCCGGGATCGACCCCGATGACCTGGCGCCCGGGGTGGCGGTGCCGGTTTTGGACGCCACCCGGGCCGCCATCGCCGACGGAGTACTCGGCTACTGCCTGCTGATCGCCGAACGCCCGACCGAAGGAGCAGCCCGATGACCATCACGGGGATCCGATCACGCGAGCGGCTGTTCGCGCCGGAGTTCCCGTTGGCCGACGCGGTCGCGGTGGCCACCTCGGTGCACCTGTCGTTCTCTCGGCGCCCAGATCGGCGAGCTGTGGACGAACTGGCGTCCCCGCCTGGTGTACGGGATGGTGCTCGAGTTCTCCGGCAGCGCCGCGTACCCCGGGCTGTCCACCTTCCTGGCCGCGTTCGTGCCGGCACCCCGGCAGGCGGGTGTCTCCTCGGCCACAGTGCACGTTCAGCGAGCTGTTCCCCACCGGCATCGGGGTGTCGGTGGCGGCCGGCCGGTTCGGCGGCATGGTCGGGGTGGTTGGCCTGGCCTAGGCGGTGGCCGCTCTCGGCCTGGTCTCGGGGTTCGCGCTGCTGGCGGCGTTCTTCGCGATTGGCGCGGTCGCGGCGTGCCAATGGGGTCGCCGGGGTGGGATCGAGGCGCGCGGGTTGTCGCTCGACGCGGTGACGACGGAACCGGCGGCGCGATGAACCCGCTGCGGCCCACCCGGACCGGGCTCGCCCCTCGATCGACCGGTGGCCCGTCTCCGCGAGCGAGCCTGTGGGCGACGTTCGGCGCGATGACGTTCGTCGCCGTCGCCCTGATCGCTACCGGGCTGCGCGCCGGGCCGGAGCTCGGCCCTCGGGACGCTACCTTCGGCCTGCCCGCACCGCCCCGCGACCTGCCCTACGACGAGACGGCGAACCTGATCAGTATCGCGATCGCCGCGGCCAGCGTGCTCACCGCGCTGTACCTGGCGATCCGCGACTGGGTCAGCACCCGGTCGGCGGTGCCGCTGTGTCTGGTGCTGAGCGCCCCGCTGATCGCCTTCCCGGGCACCGTCGTCGACGTGCTGGGCGGGGCCTACATGGTCGACGGGCCGCACCTGCGCACCCTGAGCATCCTCGGCCGCGACATGGGTACGTTCATCTTCGCCGCCTGGTCGGGGTTCGCGATCTTCCTCTACCTGGTGTACCGGACCCTGTCCGGAAACCCGCGGACGAAGGTCCTGTGGTGGCTGTTCGGCGCCGGCTGCGCCGGAGGGGTCTTCTCCGAGGAGATGCTGCTGCCCCGGGGCTCCTATGCCTACTACGGCAACCAGCCACTGGTGCTGGTGAACCTGCTGCCCTGGTGGTGGGTGGTCTGCAACATCGTGGGCTGTTTCCTGGCCGCCGCGCTGGCCTACCGCTACCGGCACGTGCTGGCCGGGTGGCGGGCGGCGGCGGTGCTGGTGGTGACCCCGATGTCGGTGCTCGGGGCGTACGGTGCAGCGGCACTGCCGTCCTTCGTGGCGGTCAACGGGACCTATCCCTGGTTGCTCACCCAGGTACTGGGGCTGGGCACGGTGGCGCTGGGCGTGCTGGTGTTCGCGGCGATCCTGCACGTGGTGCTGGGCCGGCACCCGCTCAACGGGGAGTACCGAACCGGCGGATGACAGACGGCTGACGTGCCCGGCCCGGTCGGGCTGCCTCGCGCAGCGCGACCGACTCGGCGGGTTGCCTGCTGCCCGGGCCCGCCGGGGCGGGCACCACGGCTGCGGCGAGTGCGATGCTGAGCACCTTGCATCGGGTTCAGCCCTCGGAGTTGCCGTCGTCTGCCTGCTCGACCGGCTCGCCGCGCACGGCTCGTTCTTCGGGCGCGTTGACCACCTGGACCTGATCTCCGATCCGCGGTGCGCACCAACCCGTTGCATGTGCGGCCGGGCCGCCAGTTGCACAGGGGCGCCAGATGAACGACGTATGTGCCGTCGACAGGCCGTGTCACTTCGCTGACACTCTGTTGGGGGTCCGAGCACAGCCTCCGGTCGAATGAGCTGGTTGACAGCAGCTCCCTGGGAAGGAATCGCAATGAGGCTCGTTCCGTCCGCCAGTTTGATACTGGCCGCGCTCGCTCTCGTCGCCGGATGCGGGGCTCCCGCCGGAGCACCCGCGGGGTCTGCCGCTCCGGACCCCGCCCAGCCGAACGCGGCCGTCGCCGGGGAGCCAGCACCCTCGAATGTTCCCTCGCAGCTCCAGTTCGCCGCGACGACCGTCGACGGAAAGGAGTTCTCGGGGCAGAGCTTGGCGGGCAAATCGGCGGTGGTGTGGTTCTGGGCGCCGTGGTGCTCGATCTGCCAGAAGGAGGCGCCGGGCGTGCTCGACGCCGCGCGTGCCAACCCGACCGTCACTTTCCTCGGTGTGGCCGCCCAGGACCAGGTGCCGGCGATGCGGGAGTTCGTCTCGAAGTACCAGGTGGGTTGGTTCGAGCACGTCGCTGATACCAATGCTGAGGTGTGGAAGCGCTTCGGGGTGATCCAGCAGCCGGCGTTCGCGTTCATCAAACCGGACGGCACCGTCGAGCTGCACAACGGCACCCTGTCCGCACAGGAGCTGGCTGCTCGTACCAACGCTCTCGCCGGCGCCTGATCCGGCGCGCCGATGGATCTCCAGACACTCGGGCTTGCCCTGGCCGCCGGTTCGGTGGCGGCGCTGAACCCATGCGGGTTCGCCATGCTGCCGGCTTACCTCACACTCGTGATCCTCGGTGACGACAGCGAGCAGCGTGAGCGGGCTGCGGCCGTGGGCCGGGCGTTGGCCGCCACGGCGGCGATGGCGGCCGGCTTCGTGCTGGTTTTCGGCGCGTTCGGGCTGATCATCGCGCCCCTGGCGGCTTCGGTGCAGCAGTACCTGCCCTTCGTCACTGTGGTCATCGGCGCCGGCCTGCTCGGTCTCGGGATGTGGATGGTGACCGGGCGCGAGTTCACCGTGTTGCTGCTCAAGCTGAACCGGGGCGCGCCGACCGCTCGCTTGGGCTCTATGTTCGGCTACGGTCTGGCGTACGCGATCGCGTCGCTGTCCTGCACCATCGGCCCGTTCCTCGCGGTCACCAGCGCCACGTTCCGCGGTGGCTCGGTTCTCGAGGGCGTCACCGCCTACCTCGCCTACGGCGCGGGCATGACGGTTGTGGTCGGGGCGCTGGCCATCGCGGTCGCGCTGGCCAGCACGACCGCGGTCACCGGGGCGCGGCTGCTGCTGCCGCACATCAACCGGATCGGCGGCGGACTGCTCGTGTTCGTCGGGACCTACGTGGGTTACTACGGGATCTACGAGCTGCGGCTGTACCTCGGCGACGGCGACGCGAGCGACCCGGTGATCGACACCGCCGGCGCCATCCAGCAGACCCTGGCCGGCTGGGTGGGCAGCATCGGCGTGCTACCGCTGCTGGCCGCGCTCGCCGTGCTGGTCGTCGGGGCGACCGTGCTCGGCCGCCGGAAGCTCAGCAGGCGCCCGGACGACGCCTCGCTGCTGTCGGGCTTCCCAGACCAGGGCGGCGCCCAGCAACAACAGTGACAGTGGGTGGAACAGCATCCAACGGCACCAGGACCGGCAGCAACAGCGCGGCGGTGCTGGTGTCGAGCATGATCAGGACGGTGGGCACGCAGCAGGCGACGCCGGTGAGCAGGGTCGGTAGCGCGGCGAGCAGGGTCGGTAGCGCGGCGAGCAGGCGGCTGTGCCCGGTGCGCCGGCACCCGGTGGCCTCGGCAGAGATCGCCACGGCCAGGTTGAGCCCGACCAGACCGGCGAGCAGGCCGCCGAGGAGGAGGTGCGCGGGGCTGAGCAGAGCGGTCAGCCACGGCAGCGGATACACTGCGGCCACCGGCTCGAACAGGTGTAGCGCCCGGACTTGCAGAGTGACCGCGCCGGCCAGGGCGTCCAGCGAGGCGGTGCACCGGCGACGAGCGTCGCGCCGCAGGACACCAGCTCCGCTCTGGCCTCAGGCGCTCCCGCAGCCGTTGCCGCGCCGGGCCAGCCACCAGCCGGCAGTTGCCCCCGATACGGACAACAACACGGTCTCCGCGACCGGCGCCCTGCCTCCGGCAAGGTCGGGCCCGGCCAGCAGCCCCGACCAGGCCAGTAACCCTGCTGTGGCCAGGGCGACGAGCAGCCCCGGCGCGGTCACGGCCAACGCCGCGCGGACCGGCATCGGTGTGCCAGCGCCACCCACAGCACGGCGAGCGCGAGCGCCGCCGCCACCGGCGGCCAGCGCGGGTTGGCGGGCTCCGTACCTTCCGCGAGGTCCGGGGCGTGGTCGCGGACCGCCGCGAGCACCGCCCCCATACTGGGGTTGACCATCGGGTGTGTGCCGACGAACACCGTGGGCACGGTCTCGTTGCCGCCCG